>CBDTTY010000009.1:0-27097 GCA_965363875.1 uncultured Anaerolineales bacterium | reverse complement strand
TTGATGTTTGATCCGGGGGGTGCACTACATAAGTCCCCCACAGTCTCCCTCGCGTGCATCCCCGAAGCAAAGCGGAGGGGACATTGGGGGGACCATAAGGGGGAAGAAAAGAAAAAGCGAACCATCACCTCAGCAATAGTCAATCTATTGGTTCATACACGCAAACCTCAATGTGCAGACTACGCCTGCGACCGGACGCAATGTAGAGACACAGCATGCTGCGTCTCTACGGAGGGGGCATATGTCCGGTCGGCTGAGGGCTTGAGTGACGATTGACCTGATAGAGATCTCCACGGTTATGTCACCTTACCGCAGTAAATGGAGGAGAACCGCATTGAATTATTTGGTTTTCTGTTATCAAATGAGCGGTTCAGAACGTCCGCAACGGAACGGGAATAAAAACAAGAACGAAAAGGACCAAACCAAAAATCGCAACCCACTTCCGGCGGGGATCGAGAGGCGTGATCTCATCCCGCGGACGGGCATAGGTGCGACCCATCAGGAAAACTAACCCAGCCCAGATGTACCACCCCGGCCATACGGTTCCCAGCAGCAGTAACAACCCTATGATGAAGGGCCAGAGTCTTGTGGTTGCTTTTCCCAGTAAGACATAGATTGCATGGCCACCATCGAGTTGGCCAGCAGGGATGAGGTTGAGCATCGTGACGAGCAATCCGGCCCAACCAGCCCACGCGAGCGGGTGTAATAACACGTCAGTACCCCCATAGGGCATGGGCAAACCGATGAAAAAGTAGCGCACCCAATAGATAAATGGGCTCAGACCTGCATAATGGAGCGGTTTTGGAAGGAACTCCCCTGTAACGATGTATTTCATGGCGAGGTACAGCAGCGAATTTCCTTCGAGGACAGAACCTTGAGCCATAATAGCATTCAACGGCAGGCGACCTAAATCCGACAGATAAAGCCCTACCAGCAGCACCGGGATGGCGACGATCAAACCCGCGATGGGACCTGAGAGACCAATATCTAAAAGGACGCGGCGGTTCTTAGGGGGCTCCTTCAAACGTATGAATGCACCTAGCGTACCAAACAAACTGAGTGGAAATGGAAGGAAATAAGGCAGTGAAACTGCAATCCTGTGGAAGCGCGCCGCAAAATAATGCCCGAATTCATGCGCCGTCAAAATCCCCAGCAAGCTCGCTGCGAACGTGATTCCGTTTGGTAGATTTTGCAGGGTAGCTCGCAAGATCCCCAGAAAGCTGGTATCTACAGGGGCTTCCATGCCATACATTGCGCCAGCCATCAGCATGCTTGCCAGCGTGAGCAGAAAAAGAATGACATTGACTAAAGGGTTGGAAGCTTGAGGCTGGATCACCCCTGGCATTCCCAGTATCTCATGCCCATCATTCTCTTCGCGAAAAAGCAATGTAGTCCCGGCCTGCTTAAAGACGGGGTCAAGTTTCTCAAAAGCCAGCTGCGAATCGGAAATTAAAGTGCCGCGGAAGCGAATGGCAAAAGGCTGCTTCTGATCTCCCTCGGTGATATCTGTGATCGACATCACCTGACGCACAAGCGGGAGCAGCTTATCGGCTAGATTATTTGGTGATCCACTATCGTCCAGGAGCATACACGCCTCAACAAATGGAAAGGCGGGAGTGGATGGGAGTCGAACCCACCGCGGCCCGCTGTGCGGCCCGCCACCGGTTTTGAAGACCGGGGAGCCCACCGGGACCCAACCACCCCCGAAGACTAAAAGGATACCGCGTCGACTACCACACGACAAGGATCGCCTCAGATTGCCATCGGGAAGATAGGTGGCGCTATCATTTCAGGAGACACGCTACAGAGAGTCGGTTAGAATAATCGGTATGCTCCTTCGCTCCTCGTATTGGCATTCTCGCTGGAGTGGAATTACAGTTAGGGGCTGGTAACTCTTGAGAGGGGTATTTTGGACCACTCACGATGTAGGTTCGGGCGCAAAGGACAATCGATGGTTCGGGAAAACCGATGGTTCTTTCGACTCATTTGGACCTTCTGCGGCATCATGCTGCTGTGCTTATCTGCATGCTCCACATCGTCACAACCATCCGCGCCTCAAACAATGGAACCCACAATAAGCGCTGCCAGGCTTGGACCTACGAGCACATCTCCGCCGCCCAGCCCACCTCCGATACCGATGAACCCCACACCCACTTTGATGCCAATCGCCCCTATCAGCGATGATGATTGGAGTTGGGGCCCTGTTACCGCTCCCGCAACGCTGCTTGTTTATTGCGACTTTCAATCTCCATACTGCGTGGATCTCGCCGCAGTGATCCTCGAGCTTACCGCCATTTACCCGGAAGATCTGCGGATTATTTACCGGCAATACCCTCTCCTGACTGTTCACGACAAGGCATCGCTAGCCGGCCAGGCAGCAGAATCCGCGGGTCGGCAAGGTCAGTTCTGGGCTATATACTCCCTGCTCACCAGCGATTACGCCGAGTGGAAAGATCTCGATCCGGAGAGCTTTCTCGAATGGCTTCTCGTCGCCACTAAACATCTTGACCTCGACCATCAACAGTTCGAAGAAGACTTGCGCAGCAATCGCTTCGAAGAGTCGATGAAAGAGTCATTTATCAGCGCTTACGACGCAGGCATCAACGGAACACCATTCATTTTCCTGAACAATGATTGGTTCCGCTTAAACCCAACTCGATTGAACCTGGAGGCAGCCCTGCGGCTCGAACTTCTTTCCTTTCGAATGTACGAGAGTCCTCCGGAGATGGCCATCGACCCAGACGCCGCCTACCTGGTTCATATGCAGCTAAATATCGGCGAGGTCGTACTTCAACTATTCCCGAAGAGCGCACCAATGGCTGTCAATAGCTTCGTATTTCTTGCTGAGAACGGTTGGTTTGACGGCAACCCCTTTCATCGCGTTGTTCCTGGAAAATATGTGCAAACAGGAGATCCAACGGGGACGGGTCTTGGTGGTCCCGGATACTTTCTTCCCGACGAGATTGATCCTGACCTGGATTTTAACCAAGCGGGAGTAGCCGCTCTCACAAGTACAGGACCGAACACAAATGGCAGTCAATTCTTCATAACACTCTCCCCCTTGCCAGAATTTAATGGAGCCAGGACCATCTTTGGTCGCGTCGTAAAGGGACTAGATCTCCTGCCTGACCTTGAAGGACGAGATCCCTTGGAAGATCTCCTAACACCGCCGCAAGCATATATTGAGTCAATAAGAATAGAGGTCAAATGAACGCTACAAAACGGGATCAACTGAGTGTCTTTCTGCTGATAGCGAGCATCCTTGCCTTGCTGCTCGCTATTATGGGTTCTGTTGGAATGGCCCTACTGGGAATAATTACGTGGTTTATTGATAACTCGGCTTCAGCGGGGATTACTTTAATTATTGCCGCCGCATTCATGGTAATGGGCCTGTGCACAATTCCCGGCATAGTTTATGGATACCAGGGCATGCAGGGAAAAATCCAAGTGCGAAAGGATAAACCTCTCGCCGGATGGACATATATCGGTCTCCTTTTCCCAATTGCTCTGGGCTTAGGCTACCTGGCATTCAATCGGGGTGTTCTTCCTTCCCTTCTCGGCCCCCTGGCTCACATCTCCGCAGCAACCATACCTGTCGTATTTGCGCTCGCGATTCTCTTACGAAAGGGATCACCGATCAGCGCTAAAAGGACATGGGGGCATTTCCTTGCCGGATTATGGGCTTCCCCGATGGTCGCATTCATTGTCGAAATTCTAGCTGCAATACCGCTGATAATAATCGTTTTCGCAATGTTGTTTCAGGAGATGAATAGCCAGGGGCTGATCGAAAACTTCACCCGCCCAGAGCAATGGACTGAGCCATATTTAGTATCCCAGGTACAGGAATTTACAAACCAGCCTTTAATACTCTTCCTGGTCACGGCCTTTCTAATTGTATTCGTGCCTATGGTGGAAGAAGCCATCAAGACCATAGGCGTCTGGCCTGTAATTCGACGCGGTTTTACCCAATATCAAGCCTTCATTGGGGGCGCTATCGCAGGTGCTGGATATGGCTTATTTGAGGCTTTCTTCCTAGGACAACCGGGGGAATCCTGGGTTCCGGTGATGATCGCTCGCGCCGGAGCAACCATGATGCATATGATCACGACGGCATTGACGAGCCTGGGGATAGCTCGCGCCCGAGAAAGTGGTCGCTGGAGCTATGCGCTTCGTTATTACTTCGGTGCTGTTTTACTTCACAGCTTGTGGAACATATCTGCTCTTGGAGTGGGCGTGATTATCCTTGTCCAAGAAGATCTCACTCCAATAAATCTTCAATCCCTATTGTCAGTTGTCAGCGGCGCCGCCGGGGTGGTAATAATCACACTCAGCATAGCCGCATTTCTAGGAATTTGGTTAATCCCAGGCAAGCTATCAACCAGCGAAGAAGAACCTTCCACTCCAGTGTCGGAGGGATGATCCCTTTCAACTATAAACGGGACGCCGCGGGTATCGAGATAGGGAAAGAACAACAAACCGCCGGCGACGATGATGGCTAGTGGAATATCGAGGGCATGAACTTTGCAGCATCTGGTCAGGTAAAAGTTCCAGGTCAGGCAACATGGGAGATTGGATAGCTTGACACGGTATCTCCCACTGTGCTACAGTACCGCCGCTCTCAATTAATGCCTTAATTTGATCGTCAGACTGGAGATGAAGCTTGGCAATTTCCCGCACTGATAAAATGAGCGAACGCTTAAGAGATTTGCAAGCCTCTTCCCCCGATGTCGAGGCTTCTGCGGTTATTAGCGTTGATGGCTTAACGATTGCATCTGCCCTTCCCGAAAGCATTGAAGGAGATCGGGTAGCTGCCATGTCAGCGGCTATGCTCTCATTGGGTGAACGCATCTCAGGCGAGCTCGGTCGTGGGCTCCTAGACCAAGTTTACATTCGAGGCGAAAACGGCTTTATGATCCTGATGGCCGTCGGAGATGAAGCTGTACTAACTGTCCTGGCACGAAAACAAGCGAAATTAGGTTTACTATTCCTCGATATGCGCCGCGTCACGCAAGATCTCTCCGAGCTTGTCTAAAGGAATTCCTATTCTGTGATGACGATTGAGAAAAGTCTTAAGACCTATCCGAACTACCCAACCCGAGCCTTCCTCCTGGAGTTGGAAGATGTGCTCGGCAAGAATGGCTTGAATGCCTTACTTCGAATAGCAGGCCTTCAAGGATGGATTGATAACTACCCCGCAGATAACTTCGAACGTGATGTTGATCTTTCTGAATTCTCTTCTCTGAATGCGGCACTCGATGAGATTTATGGTTCCAAAGGCAGTCATGCCTTGGCTCGTCGAGCCTCCAAGTCTGCCTTCGATCTCACCTGGAAACAGCATGGTGCTCTTGGGAATCAGCAAACTGAAGATTTCGACTCCCTCCCCGCGCAGGCGAGAAACAAGGAAGGGTTATCAATCTTTGCAGAGGTACTCTCGGCAGCGAGCGACCTCGAGTGCGAGGTTCAGGAGGAAGATAACATCATTCTATTCCGCGTCCAGAATTGCCCGGTTTGCTGGGGGCGAGAGAGCTCTTCACCAACATGTCAGGGATTTGTGGGCTTACTTGAAGGCTGTTTGCAATGGCTGGGTTCTGGCGAGGGCTTTGAAGTCACCGAAAATGAGTGTTCCGCTGCTGGAGGAGATGCCTGTACATTTTCCATCACAGAGGAACCAATTGGGTAAGCAGTGCCCACGCTGAACGCAAACCAGCGGCAATATTGGTGCGACTCATTCGTGCACAGGAAATCAGATCGAAATAAACCACCACACTCGTCATTGAATAGTCCAAACACATGAGACAACTAACGGTCGTTATTCCGACCTATAACGAAGCTGAAAACCTTCCGGCTCTTGCAGCCGCACTCTGGTCATTACCCATACCCGATCTAAAAATCCTAGTCATTGATGATGCATCTCCCGATGGGACCGGGGGAATCGCGGATGACTTATCGCGCAGCAAACCAGAACGGATTTCCGTGATCCACAGAGCCGGGAAACTTGGTTTGGGGACTGCATATATCACCGGCTTCAAACACGCGCTTCAATCCGGCGCTGAAGCAATCGGGCAGATGGACGCCGATTTCTCCCACTCCCCGGCTTACCTCCCCACTTTCATGGATCTTTTGGAGGGTTATGATGCAGTTCTCGGATCCCGTTATGTTGAAGGCGGAAAACTAGACGAGCGCTGGGGTGTGGGTCGGTTGCTCTTATCCTGGTTTGGTAATTTTTATGCGCGCACGATCCTCAGGATGAAAATCCAGGACGCGACGGGAGGGTTCCGCATATGGAGACGCGAAACCCTGCTGGGAATGCCCCTGGACCGCATTCGGTCAAATGGATATGTTTTTCAGGTTGAGATGGCCTATGTGGCACAACGCTTGGGATATCAGTTCATAGAAAGCCCAATATACTTCGAGGACAGGCAGATCGGGCAATCGAAGATGTCCTTCCGAATTCAGGTTGAAGCGGCCTTCCGAGTTTGGCAAGTGCTCATGACCCACCGTCATCTTTCAGCAGATCAACACAAACCCTCCCCACAATAAATCAACGCTGCAATCGATCTTCTTCAGCAGCAATTCGGGCGATCGTTTCCCAATCCTGGATTGAAAGTTCTTGAGCTCTGCTCTTCGGCTGAATCCCTGCTTTAGCAAGCAACTTCTCAACTTCTTCCGGGCTCGAGCTTAGCTCACGTGCAAGAGAATTGCGCAATTTTTTCCTTTTTTGACCAAAACCAGCGCGGGCTAAACTGAAGATCGCCGGGATCACCTCACGTGGAACTACAGGTTCCTCATATATGTCTATGCGCAATACTGCCGAATCCACCTCCGGAATGGGATAGAAACACTCCGCCGGGAAGCGCGCGGTAATCACGGCATGGCCATAGATCTGAACACTCAGCGCAAGCAGGCTCATATCACCTGGTGAACTGATGATCCGCTGCGCGACCTCGCGCTGCATCGTCAACACAACCCTCGCCGGAGGTATGGAAGAATCCATTAAGTGTCGAAGAAGTGAGGATGTGATGTAATAGGGAATGTTGGCGACGACATAATATCCGGATCGCGAAACCAGCTCGCCTGGATCAAGATGTAGGAAATCAGCATGAAGTAACGTGACGTTTTCGAAATCCTGCAGATTATCGCGAAGGACAGGGATCAGTCGTTTGTCGATTTCAACCGCGAATACCCGGTCTGCATATTGAGCCAATTCGACTGTCAGTGTTCCGAACCCTGCTCCAATCTCGATGATTTCCTCGTGTCCGCTCAGATCCGCAGCAGAGATCACATCATCTAAGGCACGCTGATTTATGATGAAGTTCTGGCCAAGGCTTTTCTTTGGCAAGATCCCATATTTTTTCAGCACTCCGGGCGCATCAAGTAATGATGGTTTCACAAGTTATGTCCTGATTAAACAAAGCCGGAAAAGTTACGCGGATTCCTGTAAATACTTATCCCGATTCGCCCCGCGGGCGATTTTGCCGCTGCTCGTTTTGATCAACCAGCCGCGATCTACGGTTAAAACATATCGTGCAGTGACATCCGTCCCGCGCGCGATCTGATCTCTAATCTCACGTGCAATTTTCACACGCAGGTCATCCTCGGTCACATCCACTTCGGCGATTACCCCTATCTCCTCGGTCCCAAGTTCTTCATTGAATATCCCGAAAGCAACCACTCGCCCTGGATGAACACCTTCAACATCCATCGCTAGTTCTTCGAGATCCTGGGGGAAAACATTCTTGCCGCCGACAATAATCAACTCTTTCTTACGGCCGGTTACATATAACTCACCCTCAACAAGATAACCCAGATCCCCGGTGATATACCAACGACCCAGAAAAGTCTCTTGGGTTAAATCATCACGGTTGTAATAGCCGGATAGCAGACAATCCCCCTGCAGTGCAATTACCCCAATATGCCGATCGGGTAAATCCATCCCCTCAGCATCTATAACGCGCACGCTCGTTCCATCAATCGGTTGACCCGCTGAAAGCATTTTAATCGCCTCCTCACCCGACTTCGCGGGAACCGCAATTTGATCCTCCAACAGGGATCGCCGGTCGATCTCATCCACCACTACCGGTGCTTTAATGCCACCTTGCGTGACTGCGAACACATTCTCTGCCATTGCATAACACGTCGCCAATGCTTGGCGTTTGAGTCCGTAATTTGAGAAACGGTTGAAAAAATCCTCATGACTCTTCCATCGCATCGGCTCAGAGCAGTTAATCACGGCTCGCCAGCTGGATAGATCGATGTTGTCGAGATCACGATCGCGCACTTTGCGAGCGCTGAAATTGTATGCAAAATTCGGCAGCCAACTCAGTGTTCCACTGTATTGTGAGATCGCGGATAAGAGCCGGTAAGGGGCGCGAATCCAATCGAATGGTGACATGAGAATAAGCTTGGATCTCAATAAGATTGGCATGATAAAGCCAGCAATCAAACCCATGTCGTGGTAAAGAGGAAGCCAACTCACAACGACATCATCACGAGTCATGTTGATCGCTTCAGCGTAGGATTTAAGCTGACAAAGAACAGCTCGGTGAGATAGGGCCACGCCTTTCTGCAAGCCAGTTGTCCCGGATGAGTGTTGTAAGAGAACGATATCCTCCGGCTCGCTTCTCATTCCTCCGAGCGTCTCCCAGGAAATATCTATTACCGGTTCTGCTTCAGTCCAAAGAATTACAGAACGCACTGAATCGCCTTCTTTTCTTGCTCCCGCGACTTCATCTGTAAATGCCGGATAGGTGACGATCACAGCCGGCTTGGTAATCTCAACCAACGCTGCAAGCGATTGGCGATAGCGTTCTGGCGATAGTTTTTCAGTGAGAAAGGGCATGATGGCGGGGACTGCGCCATGCAGAATGGCCCCGAAGAATGCTTCGATCAGCGGCCGACCATGCTGCAGGAGTAAGATGACCGGTTCGTTGCGCCGTACACCCGCACCCTCGAGGAGCTTTGTATATCCGAGTGCACCGCGGATGAGATCAGCATACGTGATCGCTTGATCTCCATCTGGCGACTGGAGGACTAGCGCAATTCGATCTGGCTCCTCTTGGATCGTCCGGTAGAGAACATCAGTGACTGTCGTCATATCGGTTAGGATGTTCTGCGTGCGGAGATTAATGCAGTCAATTCTTCGATCGTGTCAAAAACATCTGCGGTGAGTTCAGTATCGTCTATACGGACGTCGAACGTCTCCTCGATAAAGAGAGCGAGATCCACCAGGCTGAACGAATCGACCAGACCACTGGAAATCAGCGCCTCATCATACGCAATTTTCCGAGTCGGATCTTTTAATAATTCAGTTGAAATAAAGGCAGCGATTTGATCCTTCATTGAAAATCTTCTTTCCACCCGCGGGAAAACCTATTCCCGTACATCGGGTGATGGTTTTAAGGCGCAGAAACACCCTGCCAAACCGAGTTTAGGACTTGAAGAGCGGTGAGATTTCTCCAAGGCCAAGCAGCCCTCATCGCTTCGGGGTCATCGAAGTGATTTTCAGCAAAAGTAAGATGAAATCCATCTTCCATTAAACCCTGGTTTGGAAGCGGTTGGATCGCTCGCCAAAAGTTCCAGAGTGGGATGTCGTATTCGTAAGCTAACCTCGTTAGGATTATATTGATACGGTGATCTCCCTCGAGATTATCCGCTTTCGTTGCCAGAATTGGAAGGATTCCGCGGTCGATCAACGTCTCCAAGATTTCCCGCACGTACTGCTCGTATTTCTCAGGATTTCCCTCCCACCAGGTTTCCAGACTCACCAAGGCGATGCTCGGTTGATGCAAGCGGATCTCACAATCCAACGGGGTTTCGCCCGGATCACAGAATTCGGGGTTCGCCCATAGCGGAGAAACGACCGATGCTGCATTAAAACCCCTGCGTACTGCCTCACTCTCCCTCGCGAAAGATCCATCAAACCATTCAATTGTCTCTTCAAGGTATGCATCTTCCTCACGAAGCGAGTAAAACCCCTCATGGCTGAAGATCGACAGGAACATCGAGGGGACGTTCTGGCAGTCACCGACTTTCGCGAAAGCACGGGGGTTATTCCCCAAACTCAATCCATGGATATAGATATCTCTCGCTCCATCACTCACAACCGGGATTACGGGTAGATCTTGCCATGTGCTCGGGTCGTAAGTTGCGATAGGTGCTGGAGTTGATCGCTCGCCTTCATCCGCTTCCGCAGTTTGATCAGGTTTTGATGAAGGAACGCTTGTTGGTGTTCCTCCACCCTCGGTTTCCACAGTTGTGCTCCTGGGAGGGTTCTCCGTTGGTTCAACCGATGAAGAAGAAACTCCTTCGAGAGAAGCTTGAGGGTCCTTCCCCGTTGGGCTTGTACACCCAGCCAGGATGAAAACCACGATTCCGATCGACACCGACAAGGCTAAGTTAGACAAACCGTTTCGTTTATGTACCATATATTTTTACCTTCGAAAGTAATCACAATCCTTAATGAAATCGAAGTTCACGGCTCTTGGAGAAACTCTTTTATCACTCCGATAATGTCCTGTGCCAGAATTCTGGACCCCAGAGGCGTATAGTGAATCGCGCTATCCGTAAATTCTGAGGCTGGCAGTGCTTCCCACATATCCACATAATCCCAACCTCTGCCAGCCGCCTGAAATTGCAGTTCCTCCCGATAGAAGTCGTATGCCCAACGCGGGTAGTAGAAATTGTACCGAATATCGCTATTCTCACCCTTGCTGATAAACACCGGCTCATTAATGATAACCACCGGGATATCGCCTGCCGCTCGCACTCCCGCCTCAAGCACATCAAAAGCAAGTTCGTTGGCGCTTAAATCCCCTGGCATGAAATTGTGGAAGTCCAGATCGGCAGGCAGGTCCTCCAGCCGCTCATTATAAGTTTCCGGAATCTCATGGTCAACGCCGGACCCAGACCAAAGCACACCCAGCATCTGAAGCTTAAAGAGTTGGGCTAGTTCTCGCCGCTGGCCTACGATGGTTCGATTCCAAAACGTTGAGTTCTCAAACCGTTCATCCTCAGGGTCAAGATCGAGCGCATAACGTGTGATGAGATCGCGCGTGGGATCCGGATTGAGTTGTAGAAAGGGTGAATCCAGCTGGGATACTTTAGGAAGAGACTCCAGCGTGACCAACCAGATAATCAGATCAGGATGATTGATGAGCCCGCGTTCAAGGATCAGTAGATCCTTTGTGATAGACATCGTTGGATACCCAAGATTGTAGGCTTGAACCGTTCTTCCATCTTCTGTTTGTATTTCGCTTTGGTTGATCTGAGCCGAAAGGGTCTGCGTTGGCTCGAGTAAAAAGCCCCACACCGACGAGTCGCCGATAACCAGAACGCGAAATTCCTCTTCGCTCTTATCTGTGCTCTGTATCTCATGCGCAGCAAACATGGCATCTAAATGGGATAGCGTGATGTTGAACGAACGATCAGGGTCATCCCCATAAGGAAGCCGCAGCCGCCCCGGGAAAAGAACGTTGTACAACGAGAGCCGCCCAAGACCGGGAAGCGGGTTAAGTAGAGCATAAACAATATTAATCGCCGCAAATAGAACGAAGGCTTTCAGAAGGACACGCCAGATGAAGCCCCATGAGATCTTCATCACACCCTTCCCCACACGCTGAGTTTCGGTCATCGATAGCCCCCGAACATTCGTATGAGGGTCTCCCAAGACATCTGAACGCTCGGCAATGCAAACCAGACCCATCCTAGCGCTACGAAGTTGAAAGTCAGAATGAGGCTAACGGCTCTCATTGCTTTACTCGTGTGGAAGGCTGAAGGAATTCGATCCCGCCTGGTATTGAGGAAAACAGCCCAGCGGTTATGGATAAACAGCCCGACAGCATGCCATATACCCCATAGGGCGAAATTCCATGTCACCCCGTGCCACAGTCCTATCAGCGTCATCGTCACCAGCTGACCAATCAGGATTATGAGTGCAGGGTTCATCTTCAATCGCCCTTTTCGCAGCGCGCGCGTAAGCGGATTGAAAACATAAGACCGGAACCAATTGGCGAGCGTCATATGCCAACTATTCCAGAAAGTTCCGATGTTGGTTTTTAAGTATGGGCGGTCGAAGTTCTCCGGGAGCTGTATGCCGGATATTTGCCCTATTCCTACTGCAACATCCGTATAGCCGCTGAAATCGAAGTACAACCTCAGGCTGAAGGCAAACACAAGCACCCAGAGCCAGGGGATGGAACGCGTCAAGGCAGCATTGGTCGAATTTAGGGCGATAATTGCCAACCCATCCGCCAGGACAAATTTCTGAAATACTCCGAGAACGATCCTCTTGGCGCCAGCAAAATATTCGCTCGCAGTAGGTGCGACCGTATTTTGCATTTTAGAGGCAAATTTCTCGACTCGGTCAATCGGCCCGGCAGTAATCGCAGGGAAGAAAAGGACAAAGGTCAAGAAATCAAGGAACGACACTGCAGGCAAACGGCCGGATTGATAATCCCTTAGGACATGTAGGAGACGCAAGGCGATGTAGGAGAAACCAAGCCAATATAAATCTGTAGACGCGGCTAGATTTCGCGATTGCCCCGTTACCCCTCGCAAGAGACTGCTGGCCCACACCGAAAGAGTTTCAATTTTTAAAATAATGAAAACACCAATGACAACGACGCCGAGAAGCACACTCATCAGACGTGACCATTTTGCGAGCCACTCGCCGGCGAAACCCAGGATAGCCAGAATGGAACCTACAATAACCACCAGATAGATTGATGGGGGACGGGAAGCTGTTACTTGCCATCCCTCGGGGAGAAAACGGCTCAGGCTGATGAGCAGCGGCAGAAGAGCGGTGAATAGCAGTGCGGCGAGGTCCTCCCGGCTCAACCCCCGCTCACGATGACGAGTCACCAACCAGGCTATCACTGTCAACCCTATTGACGCCGTTGGAAACCAGAAACTAAACTGCCGTAATGAAACTGCGGGTTGAAGCCAGTAAACGCTGACCAGACTGATGATGAAAAGAGACCATCTCCGCCATCTTTGGGATGCGGTTAGGACCAGAGCGCTGACTAAAAGACTGAATATTAAAATGTGGATCAGGGTCATTAGAAGCCCTGATAGATCCACTGCGGTGAAGCATCAGCAGTGAGGATGATTATTAGCAGAATTATCAAACACAGCGCGAGTGCATATAAATTCTCGCGTGCGCTCGACTTACGATCCTTCACTCGCCTGTCCCTGTTGAATACCCACACATCTTCCACTCCCCACCCTCAAGAACAGCGACGTAGATCCTCCCCGACAGGGGGATGTCCTGGTCCTCCCCACCATAGTTTGCAATAATCTTACCCTCACAGTTGACGAGTGTTTGCTCACCACTCGCACTAGTTGAGGTGCAGGTTAACCCATCGAGCCGAACGACGACGGCTTCAAACGAGGACGCTTCAGCATGCGCGCCTTCTTCCCAGTCCAGACATGATTTAGTAGTCGCCAGGACGACATCTTTCGACACAATAGCATTTAGATAGGCTTCAATCGCATCCTCTGCCGATCCCTGCTGTGTGCAAGCAGTGATGGTAAGACTCAGAAAAGAAAGAATCCCAACGATCCGAATGGCTTTCCTCATACCTATACCTCCAACAGGATTACACAACCAATTCCCGAGAAAAACTAAGTCGATTAGCACTCGATTCCCGGGATCTGTTCTTCGACTAGTAACTCAGGGAAGAATCCAGGGAATGCTGTCTAATGGCGGGACTGGAGTTAGAAAATATAAAGTAGTCCAACTGTGCCAGCCTTCAAAATCATCGTCCGTGAACCCTAAATCGATCCAATCTTTATCAGCAAATCCTGCGCCGATATCCTCAATCGACCCTGATCCATACGCAGGGATAAATACCGGCCAGCCTCTCATCTGGTTATACCAGCTTCGGATTACAGCGACCATGCCCCTGGTAACCGGGCGTCCACTGGCCGTGAGTGGATAACATTCCGATACCCCAGATCGGCAGGGCGAATAAGCCGTCGCATAAACAGGGATCGCACGCCAATACTCGATCGTCCCACTCCCTGTGTTTAGCGTGCGGATAACGATCTTGGTGCCATAGCCCACAACTCGTGGCTTCGGCTCAATAAGGTGGACGGCCTCATCCACAGACCGCTCCACCTCAACCCCATCCTCTATTCGCAGGCGGATTCGTTTCGCCACCACACCGTAGGAACCGGTGCTGATTACCGCTAACGTATCTAGCTCCAGAGTATCGGCTGGCTGGTAGACGGTGCCGAAGGGGATCGGCTCCATCTCGTATAGAATATTTTCACGCACCCTGACCACACGAATCCGGCCGTCGCCGGGAATGGGTCCGTCCACCTCAGGGATTGCGTAGTCCATGCCAGTTAATGCAATGCCAGATTGCACCAACGCTTCGCCGACTGTCTTACCGGCAGCCCGCGTGTGGACAACCTCACCATCCGTTTCGAAGACAAGTGACTGAGCTCTGACGACCTCAATCACGTCGCCTGCAGATACAGGTGCACCTGGATTTGGCTCAACGAGGTCTCCCTCGTAGAGAATGATGCCTGCATCCCACAATACTTCTCCAACTGTTCCGGCCGAACTGCGAACAGGAATTGAAGTGCCGTCATCGATAATTTCTAGGGCAACCCCTGAATGCAATTGGACGCTAAGAGGGTATTTTGGGACCTGAACTCCAGAAGGGTCTTCAAACCACATGGTGACATCTAATTGATCACCGGGGAAGACCCGAATGCCAGCCTCAAGAAGGATATTCTCTGGTGAGGATTCAGTTGTCAGTACTTTCTCAATTTCACCACCGGTATGAATTGTCACCTCGCGAGCGTTCTGAACTCGGATCGTCATTCCAGGTATCAACTTCTCGCTCGCCGACGGTTGTACTTGATCTTCGTCTCCTACTGTAACTCCACCATCACGGAGCGCAGCCATCACCGTCCGCGCGTGCGTTCGAAGAGAACTCTCAGATCCATTGATCTCCAGATGTACAGTTCGGGCTGTCGCAATGTAAATCAACACAGACCCACACAGGGCAAATACGACAATCCCCAAGGGGAGAATCTGAGGATAACGATCGAGGATGCGTTTGACTTTTTCCATAAACCGCGCTGAGTATACCAAAAGAATCAAATAGCGCTCCCTGTCGAAAGTGCAGCAGAATCCTCTGCGTGACTCTTGTAGACTATAATACCTTCCTTCGATCAGCGTTCAAGAGCGCTGGTTGATGTAGAAACCAGGTCTAAGTATCGTTTGTCATTTTATGTAACGAACTGTAGATTCTGACATCTAAATAGTGTTGAGATGTGAGATTGACCAAACGAGGTGTTGGATTACATGCCAATTTATGAGTTTCGATGCGACAAATGCGATCATCCGTTTGAGGAATTGATCCTTAGCGCATCGAAGATAGATGAAGTCTGCTGCCCAAATTGTAAGAGCACTCGAATTCATAAGCAGATCTCGCTCTTCGGAACAACGGGTAGTGATACAAAATCCGACGCATCCTTCGCTTCTTGTACAACAAGCACTTGAGGGATACCATCGCGTTAAGCTGGCCGTGTGCCGGATATTCTAGTAAGAAAACATATTAGTGTGGGCTAGAACTACCCAGGTCGCTGCAAATATTTTGCGGTGACCTTTTCATTTTTCCTTTACCGCTACCTGATTAGAATCAAATAGCATCTGGGCAGGCACCCTGACGGCACCCGGAGAAACCTCTGTACCGCTGCTTCCTTTCGGACCTGACGGGGTTTGGAGATCTCCGCTGCGTCAGACCTGCCCAGACGCCACTATGGAGGATATCGCGGGCAACAAATGCTGTCAATTCGTACTGTCGTTTTGGGTGCAATCCAATTAAAGATACCTCTTTGGCTAAATGACTTGATGCCATCATTGATCTTGCGAGACCAGTCCACCGTGATCGAAATAATGAACGACCCGGGATCTGCGTCAAACACCTCTCCATATATTCGGAGTCGGGAAGCTCTGCTTCCGGCCGCAGGCGCAGCCGCCACCTTGAGGCCTGTACGTTAACCTCTCGCAGGCTTTGATCCTGCAGGAAGTTGAGGGACTGATTAAAGTGAAGACACCGCGTATGCGGTGTCGTGAGGCGGAGAGGGTGGGATTCGAACCCACGGAGCCTTTCAGCTCACTCGCTTTCCAGGCGAGCGCGTTAGGCCAGACTACGCTACCTCTCCATTTGTCCTAATGCTCACCTAGTCGTGAGCGCCGCAATTATATCATGGGGATATGGGCAGCTCGGGAAGCGGAAAAACCCATAGATTGTGATCTTCATGGGAACGAAAAACAATCACAGAGCCATCTGGAGATGTCTGCCAGTCATTGCTTGCAATCGGAAGAGCATCAAGCGTGGGATCCGTTAATTCCCATACAACATCTTCATCCGCGTCAATCTGCCACAGGTAAGCACCTGGAGCGTCCAAATCTTGTGGGATCACGAGCAGTTGACCCTCTCCTCGCCAACGGTAAGCACCGATGAATGGATAGTGTTGCTTTGCACTGCCATCCATTTTCACAATCCAAAGGCCGTTCCTATCGGGTTGGTTCTCAAAAGCCATGAAGAAGGCCAGCCAACCGCCTGAGGGGGACAGAAGAAGACTGCGGGGTTTCTCTACTTCAAACAGTAATCGCCCGCCGCCATCCTCCGTTGAAACCCGCCAAATTCCGGCAGGTCCATCTGGAGCCAGGCGGCCATAGACGAGTATCGCCTCTTCTCCAGCAGCCCAGCCTACGAAGTGACCACCATTGACTGTGACAACTTCGCGCGCCGCCCCTCCATCAAACTCTGCCAACCATATCGCGTTTTGGCGCAGGTCCGGATGGCGTATTCCCCTCGACCCGATTTCCCATGCGATCTGATCACCACTGGGAGAAAAAAAGATCCTTCTTCCCGGTGATGGAACCACCCAACGATCGCCATCAGCCCAACGCTCGATGTAAACCATGCTAGCTTCAGGGTATGCCACTAAAGACCAATCTTGTGAATAAACACCAATTCGCTCCGTGAGCAGCGTGGGAGATCCACCCTCCCGGGGAATACTATATAAACCCGGGACATCGCCTTTCTCACCTGCATCGAAAAGCATCACCCATTCTGAATCTGAGGACCAACGAGGATATGGACAGCACTCACCATCGGAGATGCGAACTGGAAGCGACCGAGGGCTGCTTCTCGGTAAATGTTCGATGGTGATAACAGGCTCTGGTGTCGAAATAGGAAATGGAGGTAGGGTTGTAACCCTCACTAGCACCTTCTCACTTCCATCGGAAGGTATGGGTCCAGCTTGAGCAGCGTCTGCAAGCACTCCCAGAAAGACCACTAAGGTCAAACTGAGAAAAACAAATAGCAGACGCTTACCAATCAAATGGCCACGGAGAGGCATAATCATTCACCAATGGATGTCCGAATTGAGTCTCGGGTTGTTCGAATAAATCGGTCCAACGTCTTGGGTTCTCCATATCCATCTCAAATCGTACAGGCTCCGCCCCGATTAAAGCTAACCGCTCCCAATCTGCTTCAATGAGATTCAGAGGGTTATAGCCAAAGGCGTGAGTCTCGGAGTCGCGAATCTCCAGATGGATATGCGGGCGAGAAATACAAGTGCGATCCGGGTCTCCGCTTAGAGCCACAACTTCACCGGCAACGACTTTCTGTCCAATCCTCATTCGAGAGCGGACAAGCAAATGGCCATAAAATGATGCGTAGCCATTGGGATGGTTGATAAGCAAATTATGTGGACCGGCGCCATGCCAACTATCGACAGAAAACACAACTCCATCGCCAATTGCCCTCACCGGCGTACCGCAGGGAGCTGCCAGGTCGAGACCAAAATGGAGCCCTTGGCCCCCATAATAGACATTGTTCCGGAAGCGATACGCGAATGTCGTATTTCCATATGCTTGCAGAAAAAACCAGGTATCGGGTCCAGGCGGTCCTGCAAATGGCATTATGAAGGGCCGCTCCTCTTGTGGTGGAGACGGGTCAGCGCTCGCCGCGCTCAGCCCTGTGGTTGCCAGTAGCAGAGCGGTGAGCCCCAACATGATGCACACTCGAACTTTATTTCTTACAGACATATCTTTTCCATTACTTTTTCCGCTCTACCAGTTCCGCTGGTCCACGCGGCGGGAATAATTGATCCTGGACCTCGGGCGCGAATCTCCGAACCAGGTCGGAAGAAAGTGCGTTTTCCCTGCAAACCTCAGCGAAGAAATCAGCGCTCGGTCGTTTTGAACGTTCTTGTGTCCTGGGGTCAAGTGCCCAGAGCCCAAATCGCTGAGTCCAACCACTCTCCCATTCAAAATTATCGACCAGAGTCCAATGGAAGTAACCTTTCACACGCCAGTTGAAATTCACAGCATGCCATAGCTGCTGGAGATGGCTAGCGAGATAGCGCGGCCTGATCATATCCTCACTGTCCTCAATGCCATTTTCCGTGACATAGATCGGCTTTCCATAACCATGTGCCCATCGAAGTGCATCCCGGAATCCATCCGGTTTGTTGGCGATAAACCCCGTCGGGCTGAGGTCCGCATCATCTGAGAACCCTCCGGCTTGGAAGATCGCCGATGGCTTTGATAATTGGAAAGAAACCTGCTCCATAGTGTAGTAGTTCAAACCGAGAAAATCCTGTGTTCCCCGAGCCTCGGGAATACTTTCTCGCATCTGCAGGAACCGGATTTTCCCATCCGTAACCGCTCGAGGGAAGACATCGTTGAACCCTCGGCTTCGAAATTTAGCAATCATTCTGTTGACCGGCAGGAATCCTTCCACAGGCTCGAAACCCCGATAATGATGGGCAAGCCCAACAGAGGCGGATGGTTGAAGTCGATGGATCGCATGGTATGCAGCAGCATGCGCTCGAATTAGGTGCCGGATCACCGTTGGAAGAGTTCTGAGATCACGCCTGCCGGGGGGAAAGATCCCGTCAACAAAAGCCGAGTATGCATAGACATTTGGCTCATTGATGGTGATCCATATCTTCACGATATCTTTCAGCGCTGCGACGACTTTCTCCACATAGCGTTTGAAGAGCTTGTCGATCTCTGGATTAAGCCAGCCCCCTCTTTCAGCTACCCAGCTTGGGTTCGTAAAATGATGCAGCGTAACCATCGGCGTGAGCCCTCGCTCTACCGCTCCCAGGAGTATTTCACGGTAGCGTTCAATTGCGGCTTCGTCCCAAACTGCAGGGCTGGGTTCTACGCGGCTCCACTCAATCGACATCCTATGCGCGTTTTGAAAGGATTCAGCTGCTCGATCGAAATCCTCTGCCCAGCGGCCTGCCCACCAATCACATGCTTTCCCGGACTTATGCCCGTGCAAGATTCGATCCGCTTCCTGCTCCCAATCCCACCAATCATTATCACGGTTCTCACCCTCAACTTGGTGAGATGAAGTCGCCGTTCCCCATAAGAAACTCTGTGGGAAATGAAGGCTTGCTTGAATCATTCCATCTCCTTTCCTTTCACGCTTGACGCGTCGCGGACAAGGCGGACCTGAGCGAAAAGGGTGCGCACATTCGTCGGAGAAAATCCAAGATCGAAGGCGTCTTCAAAGGCAGAATAATCATCATCCGCTACACGGAACAGGATTCTGATCCTCTCTTTCAGGAGATCCTGGATCAATGCTGCAAGTACCGACTTTGTGAAACCCCGACGGTATCCCGACGAATCTGACTCCACATATATCTCTGCGGATTGAGAACTCATCCAATTAATCCCCGAGGCAGCGTATCCCTCTCCCCGGGATTGAATCTCATAGCGGGGAGAACCACCCAGCCCCTCACTTTTCTGTACCAAGACATTTATTACCGGCTGAAATCTTTTTGAATCCAATCGCAATAAATTCATTACCGCAATCGGCTCGATATCGGCGATGTTGAGTAATGATTCGCTTTGCTCAATTGGCAGATAAATTAAATAGGGTCGACCGGGGTCGAGCGCTCCGGCAATCAGTGTTCTAATCGCTTCATCTGTCGCCGTAAAGGGTATTAGCAGAGGTTTGAAAAGATCCAGCCCCGTACTCGCAATTGCCATGAAACCGCTCAGTACTTTGCCGTTGGGATAATAGCCAAAAATTGAAACTCGTTCGTCTGGGTGTTCTAACCCATAGTATGCCGCCATCGCATCGGAAATGGAATGGATATCCACAAGATTCCGAAGCTTTTGTCGTTCTTCTCGAGGGATGAGTTCAATCGAAGTCATTTTGATAGAGATTCTATAGGCGAGGCTGGTCGTAGCCAAGCCAGAGGGTAATATTTTTCGAGAGATAACTATTCAAGAAAAGCTTCACTTAAGCATAACTTCTGGGTAGATGTTTATACCGGCAATTTCAGGTCCAAGGCTAAAAATGGAAAATCGATATTCAATTTCCTCATTACTGGCGCCATTGATCCGCTCTTCCCAAACATTCATCCCGATAGGCTCCCCCTTTGCGTCAAAAACCACTCCCACAACCCGTACAAGAAATTCGTCGCTTTCATGAGCCGCGATCGAGAGCCTTCCACTGACTTCTGCCAATCGCCTTTCTGCCTTATAAATCGTTCTTGTATCAAGCACATCGATCTCAGGCAACTCATCTATTAGGTCTGCAACTTGCACTGCAGAGAGAAGATCAACATGAAAACCGGAATATCCTGACGGCTTACGGTCAAATATCGCGATCAAGGGGATTTCCTGTCCGGTTGGTATTTGGTTAATGGGTGCATATACGATTTGATTGTCTAATATCTGCCCATCCCGATCATGCAAAGTGATATGCGCCGAAACGCCGGCAATCATAAACTCTTCGTTGTTCGTGATGGAGACCATGCAAATAAACGCCAACGATGGACTCTCGTGGCAATCCAAAGCCTTTATGGGGACAGGGATAGGTGTCGGAGTAGGAAGTAAAATTTCGACCGGCTCACCATCAGAACCAGGAATCCTGATTTCCTCGCCGATACGAAGCAAGTTAGGGTCGATCTGAGGATTTACCAGAACGATGTCATCAAATTGAACACCATACCGAAATGCAATTTCCAGGAGTGTCTCGCCTTGTTGAATAATGTGGACAAAGGGAGTTGGTGTCGGTCCAGCAGGGATTGGCGTGCCAATCGGGGTGAGCGAGCTCGCCGGCTTTGATGTCGGCGTGTATGAGGAAACTGACCGCAGGGTTGTTGTCGCTAGAGGAGTAATCTCCATATCTGCGCGGGAGCAAGCAGCTAGCATGAAGAACAATAGAACTACAGAGAGGTGCAACTGGCGTTTCTCCATTATCTCTAGATTATACCAATGGGGGGTAGCCTGGAATATACCGCTATGCTAGACTTTCAAATGCAGTAATGCAGTACGGAGGGGAACGAAGTGGCTGCTGAAACATCAAAAACCCTGACTGAAGCAATCGCCGCAGTACGCTTGGGCGACCGGCGGCATGCACGTGAGCTGCTATCGCGATTATTGCGTGCCGATTCCCAGAATGCAGAAAATTGGGTGTGGATGAGCGCGGTTGTAGATTCGCCGCGCGAGCGAGTGTATTGTCTTGAATCCGCACTGAAAATTGACCCGACCAATCGCGCGGCCTTGCGTGGTCTTGTCTTATTTGGAGCGCGTTCGCCCTCCTCCTCTGATCTTTCACAAGCTCTGAAGCTTCCGCGACGCGAGATCGCTCCCACAGAAATCAAGCCAACACCAGAAGAAAAACCGATCGTACAATCCGCCCAGAAAAAAACTGCCGCGAGCCCATTCAAACCGAAGAGACGTAGATCATTTATCCAGGTTTTTGGAATCGTTTTACTCTCCGGCTTGGCTATCGCTGCTGTCGGCGGAGTGGTGTACATACTCGAACCAATGTTCGCTCCGAGATTCCTAGGCATGGCTTCCACGCTTCCACCTCCCAGCCCTACCGCAACGGATACACCGCTGCCAGGCACCCCAACGGCGACACCGATTCCCGCTGCAACACGCATAATCCGCACTCCTATCCCTACTGACTCCGTAGGGACTCCTCTGGCTCTATTAGTCGCAGAAACGAGGACACCGACACCGATTGCTGGCTTCACTCCGCACCCCAGCAATGAATCTTATACAGCTGGTGTAAAAGCGATAGAAGATGGCGACTACGAACAAGCGATCTTCTTCCTGGATCAGGCGTTAAACTATGATCCCGAATTAGCGGAAGCGCTGTATTTTAAGGCGGAAGCCCACCGATTAAGCGGGAATGTTGCCGAGGCGATTAATTTCTATGACGAAGCAGTGCAGCTCGACCTGGATTACGCCGCGGTTTACCTCGGCAGGGGTCGGGTACTTCTAGGACGCAATCTAGAAGAAATCGCTGAACAAGACTTCGATCGCGCAATAGGGAGCGATCCACTGTTCGTTGAGGCTTACGAGGAGTTGGCTGCATTCTACGAGCAGAAGACATTCTGGCAGCGCATGGAAACAGTAATTGAGCAAGCACTGTCCATCGGAGCGCGATCTCCACAAATGCTAATCTACCTCAGCAATGCTCAACTTATCTTGGATAAATATGAGAATGCCCTCGGATCCGCGCTAGAGGGCAGCGCAGATGATCCCACGCTTCTCGAGGGATACCTAGCCGTGGGAAATGCTTATGTCGCCGTGGGGATAGAGACCTTAGATAATTCATACTTACCACGAGCAATATGGCCGCTCCAAACGTATACCGCCTACAGATCAGACGACCCTGTCGGTTGGGCAGCCCTCGGCCGCGCTCTCCTCGGCGCGGGGCAGCAGGAAGAAGCTCTGCAGGCATTAAACATCGCCATAGAGCTTAATGATCGCAATGCACCCGCCTACCTCGCGCGTGGAATCCTGCACACAGAGCGCGGCATGTATGAAGCTGCCATCGAGGATCTGAACTCGGCTCGACGTTTTGCGCCCGCAACTTTCGATCTGTGGATCGCCACAGCCAATGCTCTCTACCACAATGGCCAGTATAGCGATGCACTAACCGATAATATTGAACCAGCGATCTCGTTTGCCAGGGATATCGCCGATCAATTCTTGCGGGAGCGGAAGCTTGCAGAGGCTTACGCACTCCAAGGTCTTATTTATGAGCTTAACCCTGACAATCTAAATGATGCCATCCGGCGGTGGAGCTGGATCCTGGGATTTGAATACGTTCTCCCAGAGACGCGTGCTCTTGCAGAACAACATTACAACGAGCTCACAGGGGTTGGTCCCACACGTACGCCTACAGTGAGCCCCACGCCTTCGCCTACCGCCACGCCTGATGGAGCTATCGAAACGGCAACACCCACCACATAGTTTTAGCTCAACCGCCGCTTACGATCGATTCGACACCCATCTTCGATTCAATCACGATTCAGACACAACTGGACAGAATCCATCCGGTCCGGTAAAATCTGTTGAGTTTAAAATGGGAAGCATCTCGGGAGGTCGAATTGGCAAACACAGCTTCCGCCAAGAAACGGGTACGACAGAATGAAAAACGCAGAATGCGGAACCGCGTTTGGCTAACACGTGCGCGCTCAACTGTAAAGCAGGCACGGATAGCGATTGATTCTAAGGATTCAGAGGCTTCGATTGCAGCTGTAAACACAGCTATCTCAGAACTGGATCGAGCAGCATCCAAGGGCGTCATTCATAAGCGAAACGCTGCTCGTCGCAAGAGCCGTTTATTGAAGACGTTATCCACGCTGGAAATGAGCAAATAATAAAATCCGCGTGCATTCTTGCATACCTAAAACGACGCATATACCAATGCGTCGTTTTGCATTCACCAGCTTAAACATCCCGCATGCTATAATCGCAGCGAACGAATGGGAACGTTATGTTTACACAAGAGCTTCACCAAGCGACTGAGGCAGTTCACAACGGTCTAAAGCGCTTAAACCTGCCTGAGCCTGAAACATTCGATTGGCTGCCAACACCTTTCGAGGGTGATTGGGGATATGGGACTGCCGTGTGCTTTAAAGTAGCCGCAGTGGAGGCAAAAACCGATCAAAATATCAAGGTCCCCCAACGAGCTCACGAGATAGCAAACCTGCTACTCGATGATTTACAGGATATTGAAGGGTTCGACCGCGTGGAAGCGGTTAAAGGCTACCTGAACCTCCATATCAACACCTCGGTTTACGCGCAGAGAGTGACCGACAGCGTCATTAACGCAGGGCAGGATTTCGGTCGGGGGTCAAAAAAAGGTGAGCGGGTGATGGTTGAGTATGCTCAGCCGAACACCCACCACTCTTTTCACATTGGACACGCCCGCAACGCCATCCTCGGTGAAGCACTCGCCAGGCTGGTTGAATTCGCAGGCTTCGACACAATCCGAGCCTCCTATCCGGGCGATATCGGATTGGGTGTGATCACTTGTATGTGGGCATATGAGAAATTTCACCAGGGTCAAGAACCCGAGGGGGTCCATGAACGTGGTCAGTGGCTGGGAAATATCTATACCGAGGCGACGACACTTGTAACACCGAAAGAAGATGAAACCGATCGCGAGGAACAACAAAAGCTGCAAAACGACACGGAGCGACGGGCGCTGTATAAAAAGTGGGATGAGGGCGACCCGCATGTGCGTGAGCTCTGGCACAAAACCCGGCAGTGGAGCCTGGATGAGCTCGCGGACATTCTGAGAATATTAGACATCAATATCGATGTCTTCTTCTTCGAGAGCGAAGTGGATGAACCGGCAAAGCAAATCGCTGAGGAGCTGGTCCAACTGGGAATTGCTGAAGATGAACGCCCGGACGGTCCCGTCCTTGTGAAAATCGACGAGAAGCTTCACCTGAACAAGGAGAAGTACCGCACCGCAGTCATCCTGCGAAGCGATGGAACGACGCTCTATAGCACCAAAGACCTGGCGCTTGCTAAGGATAAATTTGAGGACTATCACGTTGATCGGTCAGTCTATGTAGTCGATGTCCGCCAGAGTCTGCATTTCCAACAAGTTTTCAAAATCCTCGAGCTGTGGGGGTTCCCTCAAGCCGAGAAATGCTTCCATCTTGCCTATGGCTTCGTGACTTTACCAGAAGGCGCCATGTCAGCCCGCAAGGGTAATGTGATCCTGTTTATGGATGTCCTGGCGGAGGCCGAACGCCGTGTACGTGCAATCATTGAAGAGAAAAACCCTAACCTGACCGGTGAGCAACGCGAGACTGTCGTACGGCAGATCGGGCTGGGAGCTCTAATCTACGGTATGCTCTCCGTCGATAATAATAAAGACATCGTATTCAATTTAGATGAAGCTCTAAGTTTCGATGGCCAATCTGCCCCCTACATCCAAAACGCATACGTAAGAGCAAACAGTATTCTGCGAAAGGTCGAAGGGCTTCCCGAGAGCTCACCCTTCGATTATGAGCTCGATCCAACAGAGATCGAACTCATCGATGTCATTTCCCGATTTCCTGCTTTGCTTCAGAAAGCGGCGGAGGATTACAAGCCACTGCTTATAGCGACATACGCCTTCGAACTCGCTAAGACATTCCATCATTTCTATCACGCTGTCCGCGTTCTTAAAGCTGATGCTGAGCAGAAAATAAATGCTCGTCTCCGCATCACGGCTTCCGCGAAGGAAACGATTGCCATCGCTCTCAGACTGTTAGGAATCGAAGCTCCCGAGGCGATGTGATTGGAAGCTTTACACACTGGGGAACGCGGGGATCAACGGATGAATGAATAGGGGGTTACACATATCGAGCTAGGCAGCCCACACGAGCTTAATGGAGTTGCCCTGCGCTTCCAATAGGACTCGCCGATGTTTGACCGGCCGACAGTGGAGGCGATACCAAGCAGACGATTCGAACGAAAGTAGGCTCAGACAATTATGACCCGTGCCTCTCGCCGCAAGCCATTCGCCAGGCTCGAGTGGGACAGAAGTTCAGATGCGAATGTGAAACCGGCTGAACTCCGACTTTGGTCGGAGGCATTCCCCCAACCACAACCGAATACTGAGATTCAGAGTCGCATCATTCATGGCGAGAATGCCAGCGTAATGACAGCTCTGTTGGATGAATTTGAAGGTCAAATTGACCTAATCTATGCAGATCCGCCTTTCCTAACAGGTAAAGCATATCGCGCCCGCATCGGACAGGGTGAAGATTCTCGCGCCCCCAAATCTTGGCGGACAACTAAAGGATTTGAAGACAACTGGTCAGATGGTGCAGCTTATTTAGATATGCTGTTTCCACGTTTGCAGCTCATGCACAAATTACTCTCCGAGTCGGGGACCTTGTATCTGCATTTAGATTGGCACGCATCCGCCTATGCGCGGGTTCTAATGGATGAAATCTTCGGTCCGGACCGGTTAATCAATGAGATCGTCTGGGTATATCATGGACCGTCACCCATACGGTCGGCGTTCAATCGTAAGCACGACACGATCCTTGCATATACAAAATCAAAGGAGTACACCTTCAACGCCGACGATGTTCGAGTAGCCTACAACCCATCTACTATAAAGACTTTCAAAAGCTCTCCACGAGCAGGGTTTGGGAAACAGCCGGATCTTGAGCGCGGGAAAGTTCCGGAGGACTGGTGGTATTTTCCAGTCGTCGCCCGACTTCACAAGGAACGCACCGGATTTCCCACCCAGAAACCAGAAGCGCTATTGGAGCGAATCATTCTCGCTTCAAGCAACCCGGGCGATCTCGTTGCGGATTTCTTCTCCGGCTCGGGTACTTCTGTCAGCGTAGCTGCCCGATTGAAGAGACGCTGGCTTGCTTGCGACCCCGCCCCCACGGCCTTCACTACGACATATCGTCGTTTGCTAATGACTTCTGATGTGGGTCCCTTTACCCTATGGAAGACTGCCGACACACAGAATGAACCCACGCTGGACCTCGAGGTGCAAATCACAATCAACGAAGCCCAAGTTGAAGCGAGAATCGAAACGATCAGCTCAAGAGATTCAACTGAGCTTCATTACCCGGAAGACTTGGTACTCTGGGAGGTGGATTGGCGCCACGAAAACGAGTTTTTCCAAAGTCAATCTCAGGCAATCCGAACCTGGCGGAGTGATGAGATCTCTCTTCAATTACAGCATCAATATTCATCAGCCGGCGTTTATAAACTTCGCATTCGGGCGTTTGATTCCCTGGGTCGTTATGGACTATTCTCATACGAGGTTCAAAT
>CBDTTY010000008.1:0-27328 GCA_965363875.1 uncultured Anaerolineales bacterium | reverse complement strand
CCAGCCAAACAACCCTCCAAAACACAGAAAACACTTACGCTAAGCAACAGCGGAAACTGAAGGCAAGTTCAGCAGTAGAATTAGCCTCTGAAATCCCCCTGATTATGGGTCCGAAAGCAGTGCTTTTTCTCAAGAAGTACGATAGAATACGCAATCTACTCACTGAGTGACTAGTCCGTATCGATGTCTTCTAAACACACTTATGCCAGTGCGCTTTCGCCCGAATATCCCTTGCTTGGCCTGCTCATCCAGCAGCCGGCACATGGATATAGCCTTCATCAGCGCCTGACCACCGATCTCGGGCAAATTTGGCGCATCAGCCTGAGTCAGGCATACAACATCTTAAAACGATTGGAGACTCAGGAGTTCATCATCGGCCAAATGCAAGAGCATGTTGGAACACCAGCGAGGCGCCATTTTGAAGCCACCCCAAAAGGAGTCAAACGATTCGAGGAATGGCTATATTCACCCAGCGGATCAAGCGTGCGGGCTATTCGCGTAGAGTTCCTCACCCGACTGTATTTTGCACTGGCAATTGATAAGGAACAGTCCAGTCACATCATAAATGAGCAAATAAGGGAAAGTAGCAAGCGCCTTGAAATTATGAAGGGTGTACTTGACCTCCTTCCACTCGATCAAACGTTCAATCGATTTGCACTGGAGCTGCGTGTTCGCCAGCTTGAGTCGATCCTGGACTGGCTGCCTCAATGTAGTACAGCTCTTGGGTAATAACTACACCTTTCAATGGAGATAAAACATGCGCTACCGACACACCTTACTATCCGCCCTGACAATTCTGATAATTGCCTCCGCCTGCAGCCCAACGGTCGTGAACCCCGAAGCGCAACCTCCAAACGAGGGAGTCAATGCTTCAAAGCCCGACAGCAGCTTTACCATCACCGACGCTCTGGGGCGTGAGGTCGATTTCGAGCAGCCACCACAGCGTGTTGTCATCGCCGGGCGTGCAAGCTCGCTGCTGGCGAATGCGCTTTATTTG
This sequence comes from uncultured Anaerolineales bacterium, assembly GCA_965363875.1. GTDB lineage: Bacteria > Chloroflexota > Anaerolineae > Anaerolineales > E44-bin32 > E44-bin32. The sequence continues at coordinate 26,331 of CBDTTY010000008.1, read as the reverse complement.
TTCCCCGAGGCCAGCCAACGGATCGTCGGCATTGAAGACCGCAGCACGCAATCTGCGAGCCCGATTCTTCCGGTGATCGATCCGAACGCAAGCGACAAGATATTTTTTGAGAAAAATGCTGGTCCGGAGCAGATCGCGCCCGCGCAACCAGATGTGGTCATCCTGAAGACCTACATGGCCGAATCGCTCGGTGAACCGCTGGAAATATTGGGCATCACCGTGGTCTACCTTGATCTGGAAACACCAGAGCAGTTCTTTCGTGACATCGAAACTCTAGGGAAATTATTCGGTAACTCAGAACGCGCCCTGGAGGTGCAGAGTTACTACCAACAGCGGTTGGACAGCATCCAGCAGCGCACCGACGGCATCGCCGAAGCACAGAAACCGAGCGTGCTAATTATCCAGTACAGCGATAAGGGAGGCGACGTCGCCTTTAAGGTTCCGCCAGCCTCCTGGCTGCAAACCACGATGGTGGAATTGGTCGGAGGAACGCCTACCTGGACTGAAGCAAGCGAGACGGGTGGATGGGCCATCGTCAATTTCGAGCAGATAGCCGCCTGGGATCCCGATCAAATCTATGTCATCTATTACCCTGGTGATGCCAGTCCTATCACCGAGCGTCTGAAATCTGATCCCAAATGGCAGGCAATCCAGGCTGTCCAGCAGGACCAACTCTTCGCCTTCCCGGGTGATTTTCTCAGTTGGGATCAACCCGACACCCGCTGGATTCTGGGGCTTTCTTGGCTGTTTGCCAAAGTACAACCCGAGCTCGCCGATGGCATCGACATCACGCAAGAGATTAACCAGTTTTACGAACAGTTATATCGATTAGACCAGGAAACCATTCAGAATGAAGTGAATTCCATCCTAAACGGCGATCTTCCTTGAGGACACTATCCGCTGGAGGCCTCAGAATGCCACAGCGATCGCGATTAACCCGATTGTTTTGGATGCTCGGGTTGACGCTTCTGGGGGTTCTGATTGTGTCAATTTTCATCGGGCGATATCCATCACCGTATTGGATGTCGCCCTCGTTGCTTCGTGAAGATGAGTTAGCCCGCAGGCTGGTGCTTGCGCTGCGTTTGCCAAGGATCCTCACTGCCCTGTTGATGGGAATGTCTCTATCTGCTGCTGGCGCAGTGCTCCAGATGATTTTTCGCAACCCATTGGTTGAACCCGGTTTCCTTGGAGTATCTCAAGGTGCGGCGTTCGGCGCGGCGTTAAGTATTTTATGGGTTGGGTCATCCCCCATCCTTATGGAGATATCTGCCATTCTTTTTGCGTTGATGGGGCTGATGCTATCTTACTTTCTGGCACGACGAATGCGCCACGGCAGCTGGGCGCTGCGCTTAATCCTCTCCGGCATCGCCGTCTCAGCGCTCTTTTCAGCCGGCAATGGCATTATGAAATATCTCGCCGATCCTCTGTCCCAACTGCCAGAAATAACCTTTTGGATGTTGGGCGGACTTTGGGGAATGACGTGGAACAAACTCCTTTTCATTTCACCCTTTGTCATCGTTGGCTTGTTGATTGTTTATCTAATGCGCTGGCGACTTAACCTGCTGTCCTTGAGCGATGAAACCGCCTTTTCACTGGGCACAGCTCCTGCACGCGAACGAACCCTTCTGCTAGTCGGGGCCGTATCCGCCACAGCTGCCATCACCGCAGTCGGTGGCATCGTCGGATGGATAGGACTAATCGTTCCCCATATTGCCCGCCGCATCTTCGGCGCAAACGCCCAATATACGATCCCGGCATCCATGATGATCGGCGGCATGTTAACCGTAATCTGTGACAATATCGCCCGCGCCCTTCTACCCGGCGAAATTCCGCTTGGCATTATCACATCACTTATTGGCGCCGTTGCTTTCCTGGCATTGATGATCAGTCCCAAAATAAAGATGCGAATATGAAAACTCCTGGGATCATCTCTCTATCAAACCTGACCTTCAGCTACAATGCTAGCCTTCAAAACGCGATAAGCGATCTGTCGCTTGAAATCCCGGCCGGATCAATTGCCGCCATCTTAGGTCCGAACGGCGCCGGCAAGTCTACACTTCTTCACATCATCCTTGGCATGCTTGCCCCACAGGGCGGTCAGGTGCTTCTCGATGGAAAAAACCTGTCTTTCTACTCGCGTAGAGAGATGAGCCGCCTGGTCGGTCTTGTCCCTCAGATCGAGCACATTCCGTTTGAATTCTCGGTGATGGAATATGTTTTACTGGGCCGAGCGCCCTATCTGGGCATTTTGCAAATGCCGTCGGATGAGGACTACCAGACGGTCTCAGAAATCTTACAGACGTTGAAATTAGCACACCTGGCCCATCGGGTGGTGCTTGATCTCAGCGGTGGCGAACGTCAGATGGTCCTTTTGGCTCGTGCGCTGGCGCAGCAGCCACGCATCCTGCTGCTTGATGAGCCCACATCCCATCTCGACTTGAGCAATAAGGGTCACATTTTACGAATCCTCAAAGATCTAGCTGAACAAGGAGTTACCGTAATTTTCACAACGCATGATCCCTACACCGCCGTGCTCAGCGCCCAATATCTGATCTTGATGCGTGACGGCGACATTCTGGATTCTGGACCGATAGAGCAAGTCCTCAAAGCCGATAAGTTAACCTCAACCTATGGCGTTCCCGTACGCGTGGTTAAAGTCAACGGACATTCTGTCATTCTGCTCGACCAAACTCTGACATGACACAGAACGCTTCGATATTGATCATCAGCGGAACGCGGGCATCTGGAAAAACCACTTTCTGCGCATTAATAGCCAAAATTCTCAGATCAGACGGCTGGGATGTCGCTGGCTTACTCTCACTTCCCGTTATCAAACAGGGTGAAGAGATCGCGAAAGATGCCTTTGACATCCGCTCTGGAGTTCGCCGATCCCTTGGGAGCGTAAAACTCGATGGCACCGCGACGACCGAAGTACAGACGGGACGATGGACTTTTGACACAAATACCCTCGATTGGTGTAACACAATATTCCAAGCTTCCATTCCCTGTGATTTTCTGATCATAGATGAAATCGGGCCCCTCGAATTCGACCAGGGGCAAGGCTTTCTCGAGGCTCTGCCCGCCCTAGATTCAGGAGAATTCATATACGGTGTGGCCGTTATCCGCCCCCACTTGCTTGCAGCCGCTCTGCAGCGATGGCCGGCTGCGGAAGTCCTCGAGATCACAGATACCAATCATGCCGAACAACAAGCTGTTCAGTTGGCAGCAGAAATGACCAAAGGTATTCACCCACCCAGGAAATAAAGTAGACGGGTTGGCTATGCGCAGCCCTTCTCCCTCGGCAATGCGATTTCTGACATCTACCTACACGCCAGCCATTAAGGCCTGAATGGTATAATTGCTCTGTGGATCCGAAACAGTGGCGCTCCGCGCTCGCGAAGACACGCCGATCGACTTTTGGTCGTATTGCGACTCTCCTGGGGGCAACAGAGCTGACGCCAGATTTCTGGGAGGAACTCGAGGCAGCGCTGATTCAGTCAGACATGGGAGGGAATCTTACCCAGAGTTTGGTGACGGAACTTCAGGAAACTGCCAACCTGGAGGGGCTCTTACGGGGCGAAGAGATCTACACACTCCTCAGGAGTCGATTGATCGAACGTTTGAACGCCCCAATCGAATCCGCACTCCATCAAAAACCGCATGTCATGATTCTCGTCGGTGTCAATGGCACCGGAAAGACAACCACCGCAGCGAAACTCGCTTTCGCCCAGACAAGAGCAGGACGTCGAGTCATCTTGGCAGCAGCGGACACCTATCGAGCCGGTGCGCAAGAGCAATTATCGATTTGGGGCGAACGTCTTGGCGTAGATGTGATCTCTGCCGAATCTGGCAGCGATCCCGGCGCCCTGGTGTACAACGCCTGTCAAGCAGCGCATGCCAGGAACACGGATGTGGCAATCATCGATACCTCGGGCAGGATGCACACCGAGTTCAATCTCATGGCCGAGCTGCAGAAGATCTGTCGGGTCGTACGCAAAGCCATCGATGGAGGGTCTCACGAAGTGCTCCTTGTTCTCGATGCGACTACCGGTCAGAATGGATTGGCGCAGGCGCAAGCTTTCGCAGAAGCCGTTAACCTGGATGGTGTCATCCTGACGAAATTAGATGGTTCCGCCAAAGGCGGTGTTGGATTCGCTATCGTTGATACTCTGGGCATTCCAGTGCGTTATGTCGGCACAGGGGAGAGCTTGGAAGACCTCCCAGTATTCAATCCGCGGGCCTTCGTCGATGCGCTACTACTTGACCCTGTAACACCTGCAGCCTAAGTCAACCAGGCACCATTAACGAAAAAGGAAAAAATCCTGAAAAGGGAAGGTTAACCAATGGAAGATTTAAAAGCACAATTCAACGAAGTTCAAGCACAAATCCAAGATCTCCTGGTGCGGCTTTGACTTCGCCAAAAACGAAGCTCGGTTAGAGAAAATCAAAAAAGCCGCTGAAGCCCCGAATCTTTGGGATAACCCCGCTGAAGCAAAATCGACGATGCGCAGCCTCGCTCGTTTACAACGAGATATCGATGGCTGGCACGCACTCCAACAGCGAACCATCGACGCAATTGAGCTGGCTTCCCTCGACGACGAAGAAATGCGCGGCGATCTTGAAAAAGAGTTGGCAGAGCTTCAGGATGAAGTTAACCGACGTGAGACTCAAGCTATTCTCTCCGGTCAATATGATAAGGAGAACGCAATTCTTGCCATTCATGCAGGCGCCGGGGGGACTGATTCACAGGATTGGGCTGCTATGCTGCAGCGGATGTACCTCCGCTGGGCGGAGGCACACGAATACAGCACCGAGATACTAGACACTAGCGAAGGTGAGGAAGCAGGGATCAAGAGCACGACAATCTACATCGAGGGCGATTTTACGTATGGATACCTCAAATCTGAGAGAGGGGTCCACCGGTTGGTCCGGTTGTCCCCCTTTGATTCTGCCAGCAGGCGGCACACATCATTTGCCCTGGTGGAAGTCCTCCCACAAGTCGAGGTGACAGGGGACATACAAATTAACCAAGCGGATTTACGCATCGACACTTATCGATCCGCGGGCGCAGGCGGTCAGAGCGTTCAAAAGAACGACACTGCTGTGCGGATTACGCACATCCCAACCGGCATCGTCGCCACTTGTCAGAACGAGCGGTCCCAATCACAGAACAAGGATAACGCAATGCGGGTGCTTCGAGCCCGCCTGCTAGACATCCAGCACCAGGAACAAGCGGAAGAACTCGCCCAGATTAAAGGCGATCACATCAAAGCCGAATGGGGGAACCAGATCCGCTCCTATGTTTTACATCCGTACCAGATGGTAAAAGACCACCGGACCGAGTTTGAAATCGGAAACGCAAATGCGGTTCTGGATGGAAAGATCGATCCATTCATCGAGATGTACCTCCGATCCATGATCGGAGAAAAATCCTAATAGATGGTTCCAAGGATTGCTGCCATCTTGTCGTCGCATCACGCCTCTGCTATAATCCGGCGGCTCACGAGTTCATGCCCCATTTATTAAAATTGGATGGGGCGCCATGAGCGGAGATCCATTTGAATAAGAAAAATATCTCTCTTTCGGGTGGACAGGTACACTAGGAGGAACTTGCGTGGCATTCTATCTCAATATTGTATTGTCGATTGTCTCCGTCGCACTTATTGCAATCATCATTTTGCAGAGTCGCGGCGCTGGTCTCGGAGGCCTGGGTGGAGGTGGTGACTTTGGAGGCGCCGGTTTCCATGTGCGGCGGGGAATTGAACGCCTGCTCTTTAATGTCACCATTGGTCTAAGTGTCGTTTTCTTCACTCTGGCCCTGGTGACCGTTATTCTGGTCGGATAACCCCGCTCAGACCCACTTCGGTTTCAACTACTCCAACCCTTTATGCGCAACATTCGCTGGCAATTACTTATTGCAATAGGTGGTCTTGCTCTGGTGGTCGTCTTGTTGATCGGTCAGACACCTGATCAGATTACGGCGCCTGCCCAACCGGTTACCGGCGGTGTCCACAGCGAAGCACTGATCGGTGAGATCATCCGCCTGAACCCCATCCTCGATTTCTCCAATCAGCCTGACCGCGATATTGATCGCTTGATTTACCATGGACTCCTGCATTTCGACTCCCGTGGTATTCCAGTTCCCGACCTGGCGGCAACCTGGTCGATTTCGGCAGACGCGAGTCTTTACACTTTCACATTACGCGAGGATGCTGTCTGGCACGATGGTGAACCCGTCACCTCGGACGACATTATTTATACATATTCCAAACTTCAGGACGATAACTACCCCGGACCAAATGATATCCACGAGCTCTGGAACCAGGTCAACATCATCCGACTGGATGATCGCCGTGTCCAATTCCAGCTGCCGGAACCGTTTGCGCCCTTTCTAGATTACCTATCCGTCGGTTTACTTCCTGATCACCTCCTGCGCGGTGTGAGCGCAGGCGATCTTATCGACCATCCTTTCAACCTGGATCCCATCGGAACCGGACCATTCCTCCTTGATCAATTCATTCTGGAAGATAGCCAAATAACAGGCGTAAGCCTGGTTGCCTTCGATGAATTTTACGGTCAGCAGCCATTTCTCGAGCGCATCGAACTCATTCTCTTCGAGAATGAACAAGACGCCCTTAAGGCCTACAACAATGGCGAGGTCAAGGGTATTGGGTACCTAGGAGAAAGCATCCTGAACGAAGCTCTATCGCTTCCTTCGATGAATGTTCACTCCGCACGGCTCCCGCGCCTGGGCTTGATATTTCTTAACCTACAGAATCCCGAGAAAGACTTTCTTTCCGAGAAGACGATAAGGCGAGCGTTAGCCATAGCGATTAACCGCCAATGGATTATCGATCAGGTCTTCTTGGGACAGGCTGTCCAACCCATAGGGCCTATCATGCCCGGCACCTGGGCTTTTGCCGAGGGGATAAAAGCTCTTCCTTTCGATCCAGACGAGGCAGCCCAAATTCTTGAGAGTGAGGGCTGGGAACTTCCGGCCGGCGCATCACCGGGAACCCCTGAATATCAACGCGTGAAAGATGAGGAAATCCTCTCCCTCGAGCTGGTCCATCTTGAAGATAATACAAACACACAAATCGCCGAATTGGTAAAACGATATTGGGAAGCGATTGCCATCCAAGTTGAATTGGTCCCTGTCTCGTCCGACAGTCTTTTAAACGAATTCCTCCAACCGCGTGCTTTTCAAGCCGTCCTCACTGAGTTGGATCTTGGCAGCTACCCGGATCCTGACCCTTACCCGATATGGCACGACTCGCAAACAGAAACAGGGCAGAATTACAGCGGTTTTTCTGATCGAAATATCAGCATCTGGCTTGAGCAGGCGCGCACGACACCAGATCGTGGGCGACGCTCGGAGCTATACACCAGCTTTCAATATCGATTCCAGGATCAGGTCCCGTCGATCCTCATGTATTACCCAATTTACAATTACGGTATTGATGCTCAGGTACAAGGTGTGACCGTGGGACCGCTGTTCAATCCTAGTGACCGTTTCAACACTGTTTTCGATTGGTACCTCGTTGCCCGCCGGGGTGTATCGCCAGAAATAGAAGAAACGACTCAGCCCTAGGCGCAGCGGCAGATCAACCCTTGATCGTTGCTCTAACTCACTTATTTCATCCAAATCCCGAGACCAAGCGGGAAAACTGCCGTGGTATAATCCGACCGCTCTGCAAGCTCCTATGCAGACCCAGAAAGGTGTATACGTGACCGAAAAAGAAGAAGTTCAAGCCATTAAATCACTACAAGACCTCAAGCCAGCCCAGGAACTTCATGGAAAGATTTCCAAAATCGAACTCTTCGGCGCATTCGTCGATGTTGGCTTAAAACAGCAAGGTTTAATTCATATCTCGCAATTGAAGCAAGGGAAGATAAACCGGGTAGAAGACATCGTCAAGCAAGGGGATGAAGTAGACGTCTGGGTTCTCAAAGTCGATCCGAACGCCAATCGTCTTGACCTCACTCTGATCAAGCCAGTCGCACTCAATTGGAAGGATATAAAACCGGGCAATAAATACTCAGGCGAAGTCATCAGGCTTGAAAAATTCGGTGCATTCATTGACATTGGGGCGGAACGACCAGGATTGGTCCATGTTAGTGAAATGCGTGATGAATATGTTTCCGACCCCAGTGAGATCGTTAAAGTCGGGGAAAAAGTGGAAGTGAGTGTGCTCGAGGTAGATAGTAAGAAGCGGCAGGTACGCCTGAGCATGAAGGCTGCGGAAATGGTTGAAGAGCTAGATGATGAACCCGAAGAAGTGCTCCCAACCGCGATGGAAATTGCTCTCCGAGAAGCCATCGATGGACCTGATAACGATGTAGAATCATCTGCAGTAGACATGAAAACGACAACTAAGAACCGCAAGGAACTTGAAGATATTTATAGCCGGACCCTTAGCCACAAGATTCAAACTGTATCAAAGACAGAGGGAGAGTAACCAGTTACCCCCAAAAGTACCCACGAATCCAAAAAGCGCCTTAAGGGCGCTTTTTATACATATTTCGATATTGGGTGGCATTTTATTCGTCATCGCCACTCACATTTTTAAATCAACAATGCACTTCCGGTTACTCGTCCACACTCAACCAATCGTCAGCCCTATCATCCTCGTCGTCAAGGTCATCTTCATCCTCTTCCCAGATTTCCTCGAGATTCTCATCGTCCCAGTCTTCATCATCAGGTAATTCACCTAAGTGTTTGTAAGTCCGGCATCCTTCGTCTGGATCAATCTCAACAGATACTATTCCGCAAAATCCATCTTCGAGATAGACACAATCAATATAGTGGCAACGAATTCGAGGCACCCTCTGGAACCTCCACTAATTATCGAATCCCAGTCTGCGCAGGCGCATTATGCTGATCACGAAAAGGAGCAGCATCACGACTGCTGAAACCACGCAGTAAGGGCATATGGCTTGTAAAACAAAGATCTCAATATACGTCAGGTAAACTGAATATATCGTCCCTGCCAGAGTAAACCCAAAAACACCTAAATGCAAGCCATCTCTCCAACTCGGGAACCGCGTTTCAAGGACGAGGAATGCCAGAATTGCGAGATAACCAAGTAATCCCAGGAGGGCAAGTGGAATACCACCGATTTCTGCGTACTTGCTGTTGTTGACCGCTTCGCAATCACCAATATCCGAACATGCGGCTACCGCACCCGTAAATTTAAGGAACGCCAGGTAAGCGGAATCAACTGCGCCGGCTAATGCGAGTAAAACGGATGCAAGCCAAAGGGGTTCGGATTGGAATTTTGCTTTCATAAACCATCCAGTCTAAGAATATTGAAAACCATAGCGACATCGTAACAGGGTTGATTTCCCGTTCGGCGACTCAGGTCCAATGGTAGAACGAACCCAGGCACTTCTATCGCTGAATTGTGGTTGAAGGCGAAATTATAACATTCAATCCGCCGGCTCAGCCTGGACGTATCCGTCGGGCTTCGAGGACATTCGGAAGAGCTTCTAGACGGTTTAAAACGCGACTGAGCTGCGACACATCTGTGATCCCCATGATCATATCGAAAACTGCCAAGTTATCTTTTGTCGACACTTGAATCGCCGACATACTTATTCCCTCGTTCGACACGAGCGTAGAGACATCTCGAATAAGTCCATCTCGGTCATAAGCACGGATAGTTACCGCGACAGGATACGTCTGATGCGGCATGCCCCATGAGACCTGAATTAGTCGCTCACGGTCTCTGGCTCGCAGTGCATTCGGGCAGTCCTGTCTATGGATCGTCGCTCCCCGTCCCCGAGTGATATACCCTATGATCGGATCCCCTGGAGCCGGATTGCAGCAACGACCGAGTCTTGTCAGCAAACCGGATAAGCCGAGGATATGCACTTCTTCCGCGTCCAACTCGGTCAGGAATTCAGCCGACTCCTCCAGCGCCTCTAGTTCCCGTTCCAGATCTTCTTCAGGGATTAACTTTGTGACGATTCGGTTGATATTAAGATCACCACAACCTATAGCCACCAAGAGGTCATCGACGTTGGAATAGCCCAAATCGCCTGCTATCTTCTCATATGCCATTCCATCCAGACCCAAACGACGGATTTCTCGTTCAAGAAGCAGCCGTCCGTGGGACACATTCTGCTCGCGGTCCTGGCGTCGAAACCAATGGCGAATCTTACCCCTGGCACGCTGACTTTTAACCATCTCCAGGCTCGGGTTCAGCCAGTCCCGGCTCGGACCTCCGCGCTTCGCTGTGAGAATCTCTACCGCATCGCCTGTTTGGAGTTTCGTATCCAGCGATACGAGCTTTCCATTCAATTTTGCTCCACGACAACGGTGGCCAATGGATGTATGAATGTGATAGGCGAAGTCGATCGGAGTTGAGTCTGCGGGGAGATCGATGATGTCTCCTTTGGGTGTGAAGACATAGACACGGTCATCGAACACATCCGATTTCATCGCCGCGACGAAATCGCCGGCGTCATCGACATCTTGACGCCACTCCATTAAACGGCGGAGCCACGTTACACGCTGTTCGAACGAATCGTCCCGCGACCGCCCCTCCTTATAACGCCAATGCGCCGCGATCCCATATTCTGCATTCTCATGCATTTTTGGTGTTCGTATTTGTACTTCCAGGGTCTTGCCATCATCATAGATAACCGCGGTGTGCAACGACTGATAGAAGTTATCCTTCGGAGTGGCGATATAGTCATCAAATGTGCCCGGCACAGGCTTCCAGTGGTTGTGAATCACACCTAATGCCAGATAACATAAGGATTCGCTCTCGACAACCACCCGCACGGCGCGCACATCATATACCATGTCAATGGGCACACCCTTACGCTCCATCTTCCGATGGATGGAATAGAGATGTTTGGGCCGTCCTGTTACTTCAGCTTCGATTTCATACTCAAAGAGGTATCGCCTTAGTTCAGCCGTGACCTTTTTAAGTTTTTTCTCACGATCTTCTCGTCTCTGGGACACGAGTGCTGCGATCTCTTTATACTGCTCGGGGAAGGCATAGCGGAAAGCCAAATCTTCAAGATCCCACTTCATTTGCCAGATACCGAGGCGGCTGGCCAACGGCGCAAAAATCTCCAGTGTTTCCTCAGCAATCCTTGTCTGCTTCTCTGGAGGCAAGTGAGAGAGGGTACGCATATTGTGCAGTCGGTCTGCTAACTTGATCACGACGACACGGACATCATCACCCATTGCTAGAAACGTCTTCCGCAGGGTTTCTTTCGCCAAATCACCTTTCAAGGCGAGTGGGTCTCGAGCCCGCTTCCCACTGTGGCTTACTCTGGGAAGTTGGGTTAGCTTCGTTACACCATCCACGAGTGTGCGGACCTCTTCGCCGAAGTCACGTTCGATGTCATCCAGCGTGATCGGTGTATCCTCGACGGTGTCATGAAGCAATCCAGAGACAATAACGGGGATTGGCGCGCCCAAGTCAGCAAGGATGCCCGCCACGGCGATGCAGTGATTGATATAAAGCTCTCCTGAGGCTCGTTTCTGCTTGCGGTGAACTTTTTCCGCGACCATGAAAGCGCGCTGAACTATCTCCCGCTCGGCAGGAGATATTTTTTCTGGCAGAGAATCGAGAAGACCTTGAATATCCACGTTCTGTTTACCCTATGCACAGTATAGCGCCGTCCCAAAGCGCGCTCAAGGGTCTATCCTGACAAAATAGGCTGAGTCTAAGATCGACTCAGCCCACTTTTAATCCCTAGTTGACTTGGAATTGCATTTAAGATTTTATCGTTTGATTAGATACCCAATGGACCCGATGACGGGAGATAATCCTGCCAATCATCGATGACAATGATCTCTGCATCCGCGGTCAATTCATCGATCCAGGCCTCGAAAGCATTATCGACGGCTTCCTGATAGGCAGCATCGGAGATCTCTCGATCCTGTCGGTCAACAACGCGCAGGAGATGCCAGCCGTACTGCGATTCGATCGGTCCGACAACTTCATTAACCGGTGCTGAGAAAGCGATAAAACCCATCTGGCCGAGGATTCTAACCAGGTCGTCCAGGGTATTCCACCCCAGATCCCCGCTGGACTCACGAGAGCTCTGATCCTCCGAAAACTCCAGGACGATGTCATCCCAGGCATCCCCAGACTCAAGTTGTTCCAGTGCTTCTTGAGCTATTTCTTCGTCGAAAACGAGAATATGTTGGATAAGCACATGCTCCGCAACACGCTCAATCTCCGGTTCAAATTGCTCCCTAACCTTCTCTTCAAGCAACTGCGCCTCGATATATGCATAGAAGTCTGCTTCGCTGATGTTGAAGTCATTTAGTGATTCAATGAACTGTACGTAATCATTTTCATATGCCTCTAGCACATACGGAGTTGCTGTTGGAATAGGAGTCTGCGGGAGCGTAGGTGTCGGGGATGGTTCTGCAGTCGATTCAGACGCGGCTGCAATCGCCGCCACGTTGGTGGCGTCGGGTGTGAGTGTTGGGGACGGAGTAGGCGTCCCCTCCGGGTAGAAGCCAAAGCTTTGTTGGAGCTGACGTTCGATTTCTTCCTGTAGAACGTGAATCCCCATTTGTTCTGCTTCTTGCCGGATCAAGGTCTCGCGGGTCATCTCATAGATCACTTCTTGGCCGAGGAGTTCCGGATATGCGAGCTGCGTTCGGATCTGATTCTGGAGTTCTTGGATAGTCGCTAAAGTTTGTGGATCGGACGCGAAGAGTTGTTCCATTTGCGTATAGGAATTTAACTGACCGAGGAGTTCACGCTGATGGATCCGCACACGTCCTTGAAACTCGCCCTGTGTGATCGTATCTTCATTGACAGTCACAACCGTCTTTTTAGGTTGTATATATGCACTATCAATCCAGCCATAGCCCAGGATTCCAATCGCGACTACCGCTATTGCGATTGTAACTCCCAGGAGCCAGCGGCTTTGTATTCGTTCTCGTTCTGCACGAGCCAGATGCTTTTTCGTTGTGCGTTGTGGAGCCCGTTGCTTCGTCATGCCACATTAACTCCTTCGCATTTCGTGAGCTCCGATTTCTTCCCCCAACGGCAATCAAAGTCACGATATGTATCAAGAAAGTCGGGCAAGAGAGCGCTCACATTCGAATGACTCCCATCGCCTACCTGCCGACTCTAGGTTGACGCTAACGCAATCGCTCGACCGTGAAGGGAAGCAAGGCCATATGGCGTGCCCGCTTGATCGCACCGGCAACCATGCGTTGGTGTGTTGCGCAATTTCCGGTCTCACGGCGGGAGCGGATTTTCCCAGATTCCTTAATGTAACGTTTAACGAGCTCGTGTTGTTTGTAATTAATGTGCGTTGTCTTGTCTGCACAAAACTTGCAAAGTCGAGGGCGCCTACGATATTGTCGACGCGGTCCACCTCTTGATCTTGTGCCTGTTGAACCTCTTCCTGATCTATTGTGTTGTTCTGTCAAAGCAATCTCTCCATTCTTTTCTCAAGCTCAGATGCACAAGTCTTTAGAAGGGGAACTCGCCATCTTCCTCGTCCTGGCCAAAACTCGTGCGGACTGTCTCTTTCTTCTCGCCAAGCATAATCATCTCTTTGGCGACAAGCTCCGTTGTGAAATGTTTATTCCCCTCAGCGTCTTCCCAACGTCTGGTTTGCAGCCGACCTTCAACGTAAACCTGCATTCCTTTATGAAGATGCTGGTTACATATCTCAGCCAATCCCCCCCATGCCACGACATTAAACCACTCTGTGTCTTCATGGCGCTCACCATCGGCGGAGTGCCATGTTCGCGATGTGGCAACGCTGAAGGTTGTGACCGGTTTACCAGAAGGGGTATAACGCATCTCAGGATCACGCCCCAGGTGACCGATGATCATTAACTTGTTTAAACCTCGACTCATCTCGCTTTGCTCCTACGAATTATGTAGGTAAATTGTCGAGAAAACAGGTTAAGGCGTCTCTTGGAGCGTCACCATGAAGCGCATGAGTTCTTCATTCAAACTCATATCTCGCTCGACTGCGATTGGTGCGTCTGTTGGCATTTCGGCTTGAATGAAGATGTAATAACCTTCATTCTTCTTGTTGATAGAATAAGCAAGCCGACGCTTCCCCCAACGGTCGATTTCCCCGATCTTGCCACCGGCAGCATCAATCCAACCAGTGACTTTTCCTTCGAGTTCTTCAAGGCCTTCTTCATCTACATCAGGGTCAACAATATATGCAACTTCGTAATTGCGCATAGAGGTCCTCCTTTCCTCGGGTTTACCCTCACAACAACTTCGGGCGAAGTTGGTTGAGAGCGGAAAGAACGCCTGGGTACAGGCGTTGCAACGGTAAAAAGTCTATCATGAACCCCCATCTTTGACAACCTTCTCTAGTCCCATGGTTTCTTTCACGGTATAATCTTTCGGTTGATGTACATCCGTATCCTATTGGTCAGTTGAATGCAACTGTACCGACCTTTGAACTCGTATAACATTGGGCGGAAGCGCCTTATTCACTTGCGAGGCCAGGTCAAGACGTTCACCTGGCCTGCTTTCCGTAAGCGCCCGCTCGCTAGCAAACTAACTCCGATATCTGGGGAGGCAGAATGACACGGAATCCGATCAAATTCGGTACAGACGGCTGGAGAGGGCGAATAGCTGAAAACTATACTTTTGAAGCTGTCCGCCGGTGCAGTCATGGTTTTGCTAAATACCTTATTGAGGTTGAAGGATCGAAAAAACCAGTTGTCATCGGTTACGACAAACGTTTTGCGTCACAGGCCTTTGCGGAATCTGCGGCAGAGGTGATGGCCGGCCACGGTTTCCACGTGCTTCTCACGGATGGTCCCAGCCCCACACCAACGATCTCCTACTCCGCGGTCCATAAGGGTGCCGCCGGAGCGATAAATATCACCGCATCCCATAACCCATCGTCCGATAATGGCTTTAAAGTAAGAGATCAATATGGTGGAGCGATCGACCCTGAAGGCCTGGGAATCATCGAAGCCGGGATCCCAGATGACGATCAGAAAATCCCGCGCGTGAATATCCGCGAGGCGCTTGCCTCGGGTGCAGTTGAGCATTTCGATCCAAGCCCAGTGTACTTCACCCAGCTGGAGAAGTTGGTGGATCTAGACACTCTTCGAGACGCAAATTTAACAATCCTGGTAGATGCTATGTGGGGAAATGGCGCTGGATGGTTTTCGAAACTCCTGTCTGGCGGCTCCACTAAGGTGATCGAGATCCACAATACGCGCAATCCGATATTCCCCGAGATGACACGTCCGGAGCCGATCCCACCCAATATCGATGTGGGCTTGCAGCGATCCGTTGAAGAAAATGCCGATGTGCTCCTCATCACGGATGGCGACGCTGATCGGGTTGGACTGGGTGATGAAAATGGGAAATTCGTCAACCAGCTGCGTGTATTTGGGCTTCTCGCGTACTACCTCCTAGAAGCCAGAGGGGAACGTGGTCCAATTGTCAAGACTCTCTCAACTACTTCGATGCTCGAGAAACTCGGAGAGATCTATGATGTCCCGGTTTTCCAAACCGGTGTTGGTTTTAAATATGTTGCGCCGAAGATGCTCGAAGTTGATGCCCTGGTCGGCGGCGAGGAATCCGGCGGTTATGCCTTCCGTGGTCATGTCCCCGAGCGGGATGGCATACTGGCCGGATTGTATCTTATAGATATGATGGTTCGTCTCGATCGAAAACCAAGCCAACTGGTGGAACTGCTCTTCGAGAAAGTTGGTCCCCACTACTACGATCGGATCGACACACCTCTATTCCCCGAGAAACGGGCGGAATATAAAGAGAATATCTCCAATGCCCAACCGAAAGAGTTGGGCGGTTTGAAAGTGACAGACATCCTTAAGGTGGATGGTTATAAATTCTCGCTTGAGGATGGCGGCTGGCTCCTGGTCCGTTTTTCAGGGACCGAACCAATCGTTCGCGTATATTGTGAAACCACTCAGGCGGATCGCGTTAAGCCTCTGCTTGAAGATGGGCTCAAGTTGGTCGGAGTTAAATGAACGAACATCCAACCACATTGGTGGATACTCATTGCCATTTGAACCTGCCGGCGTATGATGCCGACCGGGAGGAAGTTCTGGAAAGGGCAAGGTCGGCGGGAGTGGAGAGGATACTCATTCCGGGGGTTGATCTCCAGACAAGTCAGATCGCGATCGAACTTGCGGAAAAGCACGATGATGTCTTTGCTGCTGTAGGCATTCATCCTCATCATGTGAGCGAATGGTCGCCAGCCCTTGCCGATGAAATTGCCAGCCTTGCGCAATCACCGAAAGTCGTTGCCATTGGCGAAATTGGCCTAGACTACTATCGTAACCTTTCGCCGCCAGAGAAGCAGAGGATCGCCTTCGCTGACCAGCTCGAGATCGCGAGTGCATTGAACCATCCTGTTCTGATCCATAACCGCGAAGCGATAGGAGATATACTCGAACACTTGAACACCTGGGTCCTCAATCTACCCCCTACCCTTTCGGCCCGAGCGGGCGTGTTGCATGCCTTCTCTGCAGATTTAGATTCTGCGGCAAAAGCGATTCGGCAGGGTTTTTATATTGGGATTGCAGGACCGATTACATTTCCGAAAGCCGAGACGCTTCGCGATATTGTCTCGCAGTTACCTTCTGACCGGCTGGTTATTGAGACCGATTCTCCCTATCTGACACCGGAACCACACCGAGGAAGAAGGAATGAACCAGCGCATCTCGAGTGGATCGCCCAGAAAGTGAATGACATCCGGGATGACGAGTACAACACAATACGGGCAACAACAAACAATGCAAAAAAACTATTCCAGTGGTCACATGACATCACAAACCGCAACATTCATTGATCTGACCCGTCCTTATCTAGAGGAAGTTGAGCTCGTCATGCGCCAGAGCGCGGGGCATCAGCACGCCAACCTGGACAAGGCAATTGATCAATTGCTCTCCTCGGGTGGCAAGCGCATCCGTCCGATTGCCGCAATTCTCATCGGCATGATGCTCGATGCAGACATCGACCGGATTACGGTGCACGCTGCTGCCATTGAAATGCTTCATACAGCAACACTTGTGCATGACGATCTTATTGATGGCTCCTTGCTCAGACGAGGTCTTCCGACCCTGAATGCCCAATGGACCCAGGGTGCGACGGTCCTTGCCGGGGATTACATCTTCGCCCGTGCAGCACGCCTTGCCGCAGCCACCGATTCGCTTGTCCTGATGGACTCCTTTGCCCGCGGGCTGATGACAATTGTAGGTGGCGAGATCACGCAGTTATTCAACCAGGAGTTCGTTACGACCCACCAGTCGTACCTGGACCGGACCTACGCAAAGACCGCTTCCCTATTCGAAGTGGCGACAGAGGGCGCTGCAGTTCTCGGTGGGGCGAGCGAGGAAACAGTTGAAGCGATGAAGCTGTATGGATATTACATTGGTCTCGCTTTCCAAATTGTCGATGACGTGCTGGACTTCACGGGTGAGCAAAGCCAAATCGGAAAACCTGTAGCCAGCGATTTGCACCAGGGATTAATTACGCTCCCGACTCTGTATTTCCTTGAGGATCAATCCAACGGTAAAATGCTTATCGAAAGGCTGCAGAAGAAGCAAGTCAGAGAAAACGAACTTGAACAAATTATCGAGGATATTCGTAGTTCTTCTGCAATAAAACGTGCTCTTCAACAAGCGGATGAATTCGCGAAAACCGGTGAGGCTCAGTTGGACTTAATGCCGGATAAGCCTGAGCGTGATGCGCTTTACGAACTCGCCCGATACGTAGTCAATCGCAGTGCCTAATAAAAGGAGACGATCATGGAAATCAACATACAGGGATATAAACGCGTTACTGTCGTGACGGTTACAGGGCGCGTTGATTCTGTGACCTATAGTGAATTCGAGAATGCTTTACAAGCGGAACTGGAGCAGGGGAAGGTCAATATCGCCCTTGATTTCTCCGGTGTTGAATTTATCTCCTCCGCGGGATTGCGTGTCCTGGTAAATGCCAGGAAAACTGTTAAAGGCGCCGGGGGACGGATTGTAATCGCCCAGCCCAGCCAGCAAGTAACTGAAACCCTTGAGATCGCAGGTCTGGAAGTCCTCTTTGAACAGTTTCCTGATCGCGAAACGGCAATCGCCGCATTCTAACGGATCATGGTGAAGAAACATATGAAAATCGATGGTCATCTTGATCAGATAGAACGCATAGGTCGCTTCGTTCAAGAGGCAGCCCAGGATGCTGGCTTTGACGAAATGGAAAGCTATGCATGTGAGCTGGCTGTCAGTGAAGCTTGCGAGAACATCATACTCCATGGATACGGAGATGGTTCGACCGGGGAGATCGAGGTCTCAGTCCAAACCGAACCTGACAATATCACAATTGAGTTATGGGATGATGCTCCGCCGTTCGATCCTGCAAATTGCCCCACCAAACTCGACCCGCCGATTGATGATCCACCTATTGGCGGTTTGGGACTTGTCATCATGCACAAAGTGATGGATGAGATGGAATATCAACGTCGGGAGGGACGCAACCAATTACGTATGCGAAGGTCTCGCAAACCACCTGCCTAAGCGGGCACGAACTTCCGGAGATAGGTTGCCGGAAACCCACACTGAAGGCACCCTCCAGGAACAAAACCCATCCCCTCCTTTTGGGATGGGTTTTCTATGCTACGATACAAACTGCTATTCTTCTTAACTCGAAACGTCTCTTTTAACGGAGCACGCCGAATATGGCGATTGAACCTAAGCCAGCGCGAGAACTCAAGACATTAGCTGAAGTCGGACATTCGATCTCTTCTGCGGCATTCGACTCCCAAGAACTCGCTGAGGTCGCTTTTCTCGAGATCGCCAGGTTAATGGAAACTGATTTCTTTCAATTAGGCGTTTTTGAGGATGATCACTACCGGACATTGATCTGGGTGAAGGATGGCAACCGCCAGGAGAATCTCAGTTTCCAGATCGCACCGGATCAAGAGGGTCTGATTGGGTGGATCCGCCGGACGGGTCAATCGCTTCTAGTCAAAGACTTTCAATCTGAAGCAAATAGCCTTCCTGCCCTCCCCAGCTACGACGCTCCAGATCCTCCCCTTTCAGGCCTCTTCATCCCTCTCAAGTCAGGCGACCTTGTTATTGGTGCTCTCACGATCCAAAGCCGACGGAGCCATGCCTTCAATGAGCATGACTTAGATCTAATGCTCGTTATATCCAATCAACTAGCTCCGCTGCTGACGAATCTGCTTCTGCAATCAGAAACAGAAACGCTGTCAATCCAAATGCTGCTCATTCGCGAGATGTCAAGGATGTTGATCTCACTCGATCCAATCGCCCTGCGCTTAACGAGGATCACGACGTTGCTCACGCGGGTACTTGGGTACGAAAAAGTAGAGATTCACGAAATCATCGAAGGAGAGTTGTTTTTAAGGGCATCTTCACTTGACGAAGAGGGTCAAGCGGATGAGAACGAACTTCAATCCTGGCTGATTGAGCGGGTTGCAGAATCAGGAGAGCCGCTAAATACAGCCAATATGGACGCTCCGACTGAAGAAACATCCTTACCTTCAGCATATGAATATGCTTTTCCTATGAAGGTTGTCAACCGAATGTTTGGAGTACTTCACATTCAGTGCGTCGATTCAAGACGGCTCCCAATTGACCACAACGCCGTAATCGAGATGATCACGACCCAATTAGCTTTCGCCATCCTCGAAGCCCGGAATTACAACCAGCACCAGGAAGAGGCCTGGATTACCACTGTGCTGCTCGAAGTCGCTCGCCACGCAGCGCGGCCAGGTGAAACAATGTCAGCTTTGCAGGCCGTTTTGCAGCTCTCGACATTGCTCACCGGTACGGATTGGACGATTCTACTCCTTCCCTATGACTCTCAAGGCGAGTTGTACATTGGCCCCATTGCCGGATTACGACGTTCGGATATCTACAAACTTCACGACCTGCATATCCACACGTCGGACTTGGGGATTTCACCACCCTATCGCGAGAGTCATGAACCTTTCCAGATCACTCTCCCGCCAGCTCTAGCGGAACCCCTCGCAACGGATGAGGCTTCTTGTCTCGTCTTGAGCGCCGAAGAGGAACTCCTCGGGTTACTCTTACTCAAGGGGCAAAAACTCTCGGGAAAACTTCCGGCATTGCTTGCAGGCATCGGCCACCAGCTCTCCCTACGCCTTGAAAACACGCGCTTGATTGATGAAGCCGCGCACCAGCAATCACTAGAACGAGAATTGGCAATGGCTAAGAGCATACAGATCAGCTTCATGCCAAAGGAATTGCCGAACGTGGATGGCTGGGAGATCGGAGTAGACTGGCAGTCTGCGCATGAAGTTGGTGGTGATTTCTTCGACATCATTCCATTGCCTGATGGCGAAAATGGTCCACGATGGGGTATTGTGATCGCCGATGTCGCCGATAAGGGAATTCCTGCTGCTCTCTACATGGCCCTGAGCAAAACGCTGATCCACACGATCGCCCCTGAACAAATTGACCCCGCCCTTACGCTCGAAAAGGTCAATAACCTTCTGATTTCCGAAACAAATGCCGACCTCTTCGTGAGCGCTTTCTACACCATTTGGGAACCAGAACTGGGCCGATTGGTTTACGCCAACGCCGGCCATAATCCGCCTCTCCTTTTTTCACCGGAATCAGCCGGCAGCCTCATCCGCGACCATGGGATCGTCCTCGGGGTGGAAGCTGATGCAGAATATTCATCTTCAGTCATCGAAATGAAGCGGGGACAATTGCTCGTCCTTTACACAGACGGTGTGACGGAGGCATACGGCGGTGAACGGGGGATATTCGGTCTCTCGCGACTAAGAAATCTCGTGTTGGGTCTCGATGATTGGGAGGCAAATCATGTCGTTGATGCGATCGTAAAACGAGTGATCCAGTTCCGCGGCCAACCAGATCTATCAGATGATCTAACTGTACTCACACTTCGTTATCAAGATCGATAAATATTTTGAACGCTTCGAGGTAGTCAAATGAAAAATGTTTTCTCATCTAAACACCCTCTCGTAATGCATAAGTTAACCAAACTGCGTGATCGAAGGACAGAGCCGAAGAAATTCCGCGAACTGATCCGAGAGATCGCTGCTCTACTCACCTATGAAGCGACCAGCGACTTGCTCATAAGCCCAATACAAATCAAGACCCCGCTCGAGAGTACCGGCGGGGGATCTCTGCAGCACAAGATCGGCCTGGTCCCGATCTTAAGGGCAGGGCTAGGCATGACTGAGGGAGTCTGGGAACTTATGCCATCAGCCGAGGTCTGGCATATCGGTTTGTTCCGGGACGAAGAGACCCTCAAACCTGTAGAGTATTACAACAAACTCCCGATCGAACCGACGGTTTCAGTATGTCTAATTCTCGACCCCATGCTCGCAACCGGTGGGTCTGCTATTGCGACTGTCGACATCCTCAAAGAATGGGGCGTAGAGAAGATCAAGTTCATCGGCGTGATCGCTTCGCCCGAGGGTATATCAGCGCTCCACAATAAACATCCCGATGTCCACATTCACCTCGCGGCCATCGATCGCGAATTGAATGAACATGGATATATCCTCCCGGGTCTAGGCGATGCGGGTGATCGGCAATTCGGCACCGCTTGAGTTTACTGGGGAACACAATGGTCTTTCATGCCCCTTGTTTATGCGTTAAACGGAGTGCAAAACAATACACCGATCCACAGATAGATGGTCGATTCCAGAAGAAATCATCGACGAGCTTGAACGGCTCGTCGATGGCAAATTGCTTCTTACACTCACCATGAATCAACGGGTGAGTTGGTTTTTTCCTCCAGAGGCTATTCTGGAAGCATTGTCGCTAACCCATGAAAATGTTCAGCTAGCCACGGTTGTAACTCGTCCGACCGCTCGAGTACTTTTGCGATGAGGCGCGCCGCGGCATCAAACTCGTCGAGCATGATGTGGTATTCAGCGAGTACGGCCAGCGCCAGCGGATTTCCAGGCTCCTCTTCCAAAACCGCATCGATTATCTCCCGAGCTTCATCAAATGCACCTACAAATAGACTCTGGCGCGCTCGGACGATCGAAATAACTGGCCAATCCGCATTTGACTGTTCGATCTTATCAATCAAAGGCCAAACATGTTCATCAGCAGAGCCAAGGAATAGGGCCTGTGTGAATTGTCCGTCAACGAGCCGGCTGCGCTCCACCGTGGGAGCATGAACTTCAACCGCCCGCAGGTAGCTGTCTACAGCTCGAGCGTAATCCCCCTCTTCCATGAAGAGATTGGCCGCCTTGAGAAATTCCTGGGCGGCAAGAATATCTCTCCCGTTCTCAACAAGCGACTCCGCATGGCGAAATAGAGCATCTGGGTTTAACTGCTCCGGTTCACCCTGGATGCCCTCATCAATCACTTCAACAGGTGGATTTGAACGGTCCAATTCCGGTGTCTCATTCTCACCATCAAGAGTACCTAAAAATGCTATCAAACACCCTACGCTGATAAGCAGTCCCGCCACGATCCATGGCCATCGTTTGCGTGGGGGTTTTTCCTGCCCTACTGCATCCTTATCCCCATCGATTAAATCGATGGGGATTATGGGCGTGCTGGTCTCTCTCTCTGATCCATCCTCAGCAGCCGGTTGTAAAGCGATCGTTTCAAGAACTGCCCCCTCACCCTCCAGGACCGCTGTCCGGAAAGCGATAACCTGCTGCTCCACAGTCTCAAAGCGGTCCTTTCGATCCTTCGCCAGCGACTTGAGGAGTACTCTCTCCACCACTTCTGGTACATTCGGGTTCACCGCGGAAGGAAGCGGCAAGGGCGTGTATATATGGTCATGGATGATTGAGAAGGGTGTGTCAGCATTGAATGGAACCCGTCCGACAACCATTTCATAGAGAAGTACACCGAAGGAATAGATGTCAGTTCCTTGGTCCAGATCGCGCACCCCTTGCCCCTGTTCTGGAGAGATGTACTGGGGAGTGCCCAGCATAACGTCTTTCGAAAGTGTCGATGCCCCTGCCTGCGCCATCCTCGCCAGGCCAAAATCAGCCAGGTAAATCGAGCCATCGGGGCTTAAGAGGACATTTGAGGGTTTAACATCTCGGTGCAGTACGCCTTGTTTATGAGCATAAGCCAGGGCACCGCCGACGTCATCGACAATTTGAACTGCTTCCTCCTTCGTTAGAGGTTTCTCATTCATATGTGCCTTGAGAGTCTGGCCCTCGATAAATTTCATGACGAGATACGGCTGACCCTTGTGTTCCGCAAAATCGTAGATTGGGACAATATTCGGGTGTTCTAAGCGCGCAACCACTCGCGCTTCACGCTGAAATCGTGAAAGAAAATTTGGTTCTTCTTTAAACGCGGGGTGGAGGACTTTAATCGCAACGTAGCGGTCCAAAGCAGCATGGTAGGCCTTAAATACTGTGGCCATCCCTCCCTGCCCTAACTGTTCGATGATTCTATACGGACCAACATTCTCACCAATGGCGAAGCTCATCCGGCCTCCTTACCAAACATTGATTCATTATAGATGAGCGCCAGCAAGCGGACAATAAATTCATGTGAAATGTAAGTAAACTGTGAAGTGCCACTAATTGGACTCATTAGGACTAGAACGCGGTATTACTAGATGAAAAATCAGCCACCTGGGCGTCGAGACGCCCAGGTGGCTGAACAATCACACGGAAATTCCGGCTTTATACTTCCTTATCAAGCAGGGCGTCGACACCGGGTAAAGTCTTCCCCTCCAAGAACTCAAGCGCAGCCCCACCACCCGTAGACACATGACTTATGCTTTCTGTCAATCCCGCCTGATGGATTGCCGCAGCAGAATCACCCCCACCGACGATCGTAGTACCCTCACATTCAGCGACGGCGGCCGCCAATGCCTGTGTCCCCACGGCAAACGGTTCGAATTCAAACACCCCCATGGGACCGTTCCAAACGACTAATCGGGCAGCCTCGATCTCTTTACGGAAAACACGAATAGTCTCAGGACCTATATCCATCGCCCGCCACCCCTCGGGAATGGAATCGACGGTTACGGTTGTGTACTCTGCCTTCTCGTCGAATTCAGCTGCTACAACCAGGTCTGAAGGCAGGAGTAGAGAATCGCCCGCTCGTTCTAAAATCGCCGCTGCAGTTGTGATCGCATCTTCTTCAACCAAGGATTCAGCCATATCGAAGCCTTGAGCGGCGAGAAACGTATTCGCCATCCCGCCACCGATCAGCATGCGGTCCGCCATTTGAAGAAGGCGGTCAACCACGCCGATCTTATCCGAGATCTTCGCCCCGCCCAGGATGGCTACAAACGGGTGTTCAGGTTCTGCCAGAGCTTCGCCGAGATATTGCAGCTCCTTTTGCATCAGGAACCCGGCCACTGCGGGCAGCTTATGCGCTACACCCACGGTTGATGCGTGAGCGCGGTGCGCCGAACCGAATGCATCATTCACGTAAATGTCAGCCAGTGAAGCCAGTTCAATCGCGAACCCATCATCGTTCGCTTTCTCCTGCGGGTGAAATCGCGTGTTTTCCAGGAGGAGGACCTCGCCATTCTTGAGCTGCGAAGCTGCGGTTTTCGCCACCTCTCCCACACAATCTGGAGAGAATGCGACTTGCTTGCCAAGGAGGCTCGATAGATGATCGGCTACTGGACGCAGGGATAGGGATTCGACAACCTGCCCCTTCGGTCGACCAAGGTGGGAGCAGAGAATGATCCTCGCGCCCTGGTTGATTAGATATTGGATGGTTGGCAAAGCGGCGCGCATACGTGTATCGTCAGCGATCCCGCCATCTTTCAGCGGGACGTTGAAATCAACTCGGACCAGTACTTTTCGATCCTCGAATCCCAAATCTCGAATGGTTTTTTTATTGAACATCGCTCATCACAAATTACTGCGCCCCCAGACGAAGGCGCAGTCCTCAGTTAATCGTGGATTAAAGTGACTTCGCTATTAGTGCCGCCAGGTCCGCCGTTCGGACGGAATAACCCCACTCATTGTCATACCATGCAAGGACTTTCGCCATGACACCATCCATCACGAAAGTGAATTGCGCGTCCACGATGCTCGAGCGCGGGTCCATCTTGTAATCCATGCTAACAAGAGGGATCTCTGAGAAACCCAGGATGCCCTTCATTGGACCTTCGGATGCTTTCCGGAAAGCACTCTGGAAAGCCTCAGTCGTGGTTTCTTTTTCAAGCGTAAGTGTGAGATCCACAACCGAAACCGTTGGCGTAGGAACCCGCATCGCGAAGCCATCGAACTTCCCCTCGAGTTCAGGGATTACAAGCGCAACAGCTTTAGCCGCTCCAGTCGTCGTTGGGATGATATTCAGAGCCGCAGCTCGTGCCCGGCGCAGATCCTTGTGCGGCAGGTCGAGAATGCGCTGATCATTCGTATACGAATGTATTGTGGTCATGATTCCGCGTACGATCCCAAAGTTATCCTGAGCGACTTTCGCCGCCGGGGCGAGGCAGTTGGTCGTGCAGGAGGCATTCGAAATGATATTGTGTTTCTCTGGATCGTAGGATTGGTCATTCACGCCCAGGACAACGGTCAAGTCGGGGTCTTTCGCTGGCGCGGTGATAATCACCTTCTTCGCACCCGCATCGAGGTGCTTGCTGGCATCGGGGCGACTGCGGAAGAGCCCCGTGCCCTCCACCACAATGTCTACCCCGAGATCCTTCCATGGAAGCTGTGCAGGATCTGGTATGGAGAGTGCTTTGATAAAGTCACCATTGATAACGAGTCCATCGTTTTTAACCTCAACAGTGCCGTCATATTTGCCGTAGTTCGTGTCGTACATAAAAAGGTGTGCCATCGTTGGTAGATCGCCAAGGTCGTTAAAGGCGACGATGTCAAATTCTTCGCCGTACTCATCCTTCATGATTTTTACGACTTGGCGGCCGATGCGGCCAAACCCATTAATCCCAATCCGAGTTGCCATGTTATTTTCTCCTCAGTGGCTAATGATTTTTACAAATAGCCGTTAGCGCCATTCCCATCGACTGGCAAGAGCTCTAGCGGTCCAGTACGCTCTTCGAGCAAGGCGATCAGTATTTCCGCTAACACACGCTCGTCATGACGCGTGGGATTAGCTGGATCGATCAGATCAGCCACATATTGCGGCACGGGGCAGGATCCGTCTAACGTTGGATCTACCGCTTCGATTCCGTCTGGCAGTTTGATATCCAGATTGTTGTTCACAACCACAAGATCAATTAGAGTCGATCCAATATGCGCTTCGATCGCCGCGAGGTGGTCACAGCAATCCAGATGGTCCGTCTCCCCCAATTGTGTTGCTACATTACAGACGAAGACCTTGAAAGCTTTGCTAGCCTGAATTGCACTTTTTATCTCCGGAATAAGCAAGTTGGGAAGCACACTAGTAAAAAGGCTCCCCGG
>CBDTTY010000007.1:0-29911 GCA_965363875.1 uncultured Anaerolineales bacterium | reverse complement strand
AGAGGGAGGAGAAAAAGAAGGGCATCAGGGCGGGTTAGCAGGCTGAGTGAGCCGATAAAGGCGGCGAGGACTGGCTGGTTGGTCGAATGCATGTAAAATGTGCCCAACATCAGGAGGATGAATAGGCTGGTCTCCATGCCGCCAATCGCGAAAGTGACAGACATCGGAGCAGCGGCCCAGATCAATGCAGCAGCTATTCCCGCGCGGCGGTATCCGAGGTTCGTCGAGAGACGGATGATAATCAAGCAGCTCATCGCATCGGCAATAGCGCTAATCACCAATGCGATTTCAGGATAGGGAGCATGGATGCCACCTGTGATAGAACCTATGGCGGCAATCAGCACAGCATAAAGGGGTGTCGTCGTTCCTAAAACCCATTCGCCCGGGTTGTACACAAGACCATTCCCCGCAATGAGGTTTTGGGCATAGCGGAAGGTGATGAAAGCATCATCGACGGTTCGAGCTCCGGGTATCAATCGGAGCGCAATAGCGAGAAGCGGGATGAGATATTGGGGTTTGAAGAATTTGTTTAAACGCACCCGCGCATTATACAGAGGCTATCCGTGATGGGAAAGTCAGATCAACCACGCCAATTGTTGATATGGATACTCATTGGTCTGTTCTTCCTCGCTGTCATCTTAAAAGTAGCTCTTCTAAGCGTAGGGGCTTTCCCCTTTAACGCGGATGAAGCGATTGTTGGCTTGATGGCTCGCCATATCCTGGAAGGGAATTGGCCGGTCTTTTTCTATGGACAAACCTACATGGGAAGCCTGGACGCGACTCTCATCGCGCTGGGCTTCACGATCTTCGGCAGTGAAGTCTTCGTCATCCGGACCATCCAAATTCTGCTCTATCTCGGGACGATTATTCTGGCCGTAAATCTGAGCGCGCGTATATTTAGGAGTCAACTCGCGGGGCTGGTGACAGGTTTGCTCTTAGCCGTACCCACTGTGAACATAACCCTCTATACAACCGTCTCTCTGGGCGGGTATGGGGAAGCGCTCCTTATTGGAGCGTTGCTCCTGCTCCTGGCGATCCAAATTGATGAGAAACCCGACAATACCAAGAACTACCTGTTGTGGGGTTTCTTTTCCGGTCTCGGTTTCTGGGCTTTTGGGTTGACCATCGCATACATCCTACCGACGTCCGTTATCGTAGTACGCAGCCTGATTAAATCACGGCGGAGTCGATGGTGGGTTCAAGGAGCGCTGATCTTTATAGCGGGAATTATCGGCGCTTTACCACTCATCATCTGGGCTTACGAAAATGGTGTCAGCGTTTTATTTCAAGAACTCTTTGGGTCGGCAATTGCGATCGATGCAGGCTCGGCGTTCCTATCAACGCTAGCCAAACATATCCAAAATATTTTGCTCTTTGGAATTACAGTGACTCTTGGTTTTCGACCGCCATGGACGACCGAACCTATCGCTCTTCTGCTAGTGCCCTTGGCTCTGGTTTTCTGGTTGTTGGTACTTGTCCAAATATTCCACAGGTTGCGGGATAAGAGCTCGCAACGAGCGATTTATTGGATGATTGCAGGTGTAATGGGTATGGTGATCCTTGTGTTTGTACTCACTCCATTTGGATCCGACCCGTCAGGCCGCTATTTTCTCCCTATATATTTCACGCTGGCAATTTTCGCGGGAGATTTCTTCGCCCAGCCGGCTATCAAGATCAACGCACGATTCCGAGCGCTGATCCTGGTATTTGTTGTGGCGTTCAACTTGTGGAGCAACCTGGAAGCAGCGGCCCAATATCCGCCCGGGATAACCACGCAATTTGATGCAGTCACCAGGGTTAATCATAGGTTTGATGAGCAGCTTGTCGATTTTCTATCCAAACATGGAGAGACGAGGGGGTATTCCAACTATTGGGTTTCCTATCCGCTTGCCTTTGAGTCAGACGAGGAGTTGATCTATATCCCAAGGCTCCCGTACCATCTCGATTTCCGGTACACCGCTCGGGATGATCGCTATGAACCATACCAGGTTCTCGTGGAAGGAAGCGACCGCGTTGCATACATCACGACATTCCATCCAGCCCTTGATGAGAGCATCAGGGCGAGTTTCCGTAAGCTTGGAGTAATGTGGGAGGAGGAAATGATCGGGGATTACCAAATCTTCTATTATCTCTCACGCCCCGTGCGACCAGAGGAGATCGGCGAAGCCTGGTTGGGGAATTAGCTGCAGCAAGCAGACTTATCAAGGCAGCTTGGCTAAGATTGAAGTTGATGAATATTCTTCTGCTATTGGCACAGGAGATGCAAGGGTGAAAGTGGAAAATTTGGGGTGTAGTGCCTATGTAAATTGGAAAGTGTGGTTCTCCATAGGAAAAAAGCATGCATTCATCATTCAGCATTAGTAGATGGAAGGCACACACATGACGTTCAAACGCCTTGTGTTTGGTATCACTTTCCTGGCTATTTTCACCATGGCTGTCCGTGCCTCCATAGGCTACGATACGTGGTGGCATCTAAAAGCGGGGGAGTGGATGCTTGCCAATCGGGCGATCCTGCGAACGGATCTTTTTTCGCTTACACGTCAGGGCTCAGCTTGGATTTACCCCGGATGGCTTGCCCAGATTCTTCTCTATACCGCATTTCGGAACTTCAGCTTCGCTGGTCTGAATTTATTCACTGCGCTGATGGTTGTGGCTGCTTTCGCGTTCGTGTGGTGTACGCTTGAAGGTCGAGACCTGCTTAAGGCTTTCGTTATCCTGCTCGCTGCGTCTGCTTCCGGAGTGTATTGGTCCGCACGACCGCAGATCATCAGTTTTGTTCTTGCAGGCTATTTCCTCTTCATTCTCTATCCTCATCGGAAGCGAAGGGCGTGGTTGTTATGGTCACTCCCGTTGGCGATGATTCTCTGGGTGAATGTGCATGGAGGTTTCGCGATCGGCTTTTTAATACTTGGTGTCTATCTTTGCGGAGAAACCGTCCAGATGGTTCACGAAGCTTTTCAAGCTGACGGGGATTGGCGATCAGCGTGGGATCAGCACAAAAGGGAGATATTCAACCTTCTTTTGGTCAGTCTTCTCTGCACTCTAGCTGTTTCGGTCAATCCGCACGGGCCGCAGATGCTGCTTTACCCATTCAAGACGGTTTCTATTCAGGTTCTTCAGGATTACATTCAGGAATGGCAATCTCCAAATTTCCATCAGGCTCAGGTTTTACCCTTTCTTCTGATGCTGTTGCTTTTAATCGGGACTTTATATAGGTCTCGTCGCAGGGGTGATCCCACGGAAATCATCCTTGTTCTCGTATTTCTAGCGCTTGCTCTTCTCGCTAGCCGGAATATCGCATTATTTGCACTCGTTGCCGCGCCGGTTATCACACGCCACCTTGATGAACTTCTGGATGAAATGCACCTCGACTCAGGTTCTACGCTGCAGCTTCCGCAAAGTGCCGCAAAGTGGTTGAACCTTACTGTATTTTTACTGTTAATTGTAGCTTCGGGCTTGAAGATCTCGTCGTCGTTATCTTCTCAGGTGAACCAGGATGCAATCGAGGAGGAATTCCCGGTTCGTGCGGTCGAATATCTACGCTCTGTCCAGCCTAAAACGAACCTTTTTAATACCTATAACTGGGGAGGTTATGCTATTTGGGAGCTTCATCCCGATTTTCTTAGCTTTGTAGACGGTCGAACGGATCTCTTCGACGACGAGATTCTGGATGAATACCTCGTTAGCTGGCGAGGCTTACCAGGCTGGGAACAAGTCTTTGAGACGTGGGATATCGAGATAGTGTTGCTTGAACCCTGGGCTCCTCTGAGGTTGCGCCTTGAATCGCAGGGTTGGGAAATCGACTACGAGGATGAGCTTGCGGTCGTTCTCAGCTCTCCTCAATAGGGATGATGCTCATAGAATCTCACAATAGGGGCCTTATAACTATCGAAGGAGAATCAATAATCCTTCGGTGCTCAAAGAGTGTGCTGTGTCGAGTTGTTTCCGGGGGTGGTGCTTGAAATATTATCTGCCAAACTGGCTAAGAATCGTCCTCCTGATTGGTCTATTCGTTTTTCTTATTGGCTTGTTTGTCGCCAATTACAGCTTTGTTCGCCAATCTCCCGGGGGCAATGATTTCCTCGCCCGATGGACAGGCGCGCATTACTGGCTGGTCGAAGGTGTCAATCCATACGATGAAGAGGTTAGTCTCGCCGCGCAGACGATGATATATGGCCGACCAGCCGACCCTTCAAAGGGTGAAGATATCGCCCATTTTGTCTACCCGCTTCCGGCTATGTTGTTTTTTGGACCCTTCGGATTATTGCCTTTCCCGATAGCGCGCGCAATTTGGATGACAATCCTTGAGATATGCCTAGTTGTCTTAGGTCTCATAGGCCTTCGTTTGGCGCGCTGGTCGCCGGATCGATTCACGCAGGCTGCCGTCATCCTGTTTTCTATCCTCTGGTACCATGGCGCGCGGGCTGTGATCATAGGTCAATTTGCGGTGATAGAAGCAGTCTTGATCGCGATCGCTCTTCTCGCTGTTCAAAGGGAGATGGATGAGGCAGCCGGCATTGTCTTGGCATTGACGATTGCCAAGCCGCAGATGTCTTTTTTAATTATCCCCTTCGTCCTCATTTGGTCTCTCCGCGCTAGAAGATTAAAGATCGTGGGGTGGTTCCTTGGGGTGATAACGGTTCTTATCGCCGGCTCTCTCATTGCCTTACCGAGTTGGCCGTTGGGGTGGTTGGGCCAATTGCTTTCGTATCCCAGTTACACCGATCTGGGGTCACCGATCTCGATTCTCACGAGCTTCCTACCAGGAGGAGGCGGGATCGCTAACCTGATCCTCACCGGGCTGCTGTCTCTATATTTATTATGGGAATGGATTATGGCAGCTGGCAAGGATGATCCATGGTTCCAATGGGCGGCCGCGCTGACAATTGTGATCACGAACCTCATCGCTTTTAGGACTGCGACGACGAATTTTGTCGTCATGCTGCCTGCTTTGTTGATAATCTTCAAGACCTGGGAAGATCGTTGGGGCAAAGGCGGATTGATCGCTTCCTTGCTGACTCTCCTGGGGTTGTTAGTCGGGTTGTGGATCTTGTTCTTGGTAACCGTGCAGGGGAACGTTGAACACGCTGTGATGTATCTGCCTCTGCCGATCCTAACCCTGCTTGGGCTGCTCTGGTCGCGTTGGTGGGTCATAAGTTCTACTCGTCTTCCAATGTGGGAGGATTGAACTAATGGAGCGGGTGCTTATGCTCAGAGAAAAAAGCGAGGATCTTTGACAGTATTTTTACAGAAAAATACAAAAATCATATTACTCGCGCTTCTCGCGCTTGTTCTCGCCATCCGAATACCATCCTTAGCTTCACGCTCACTGTGGTATGACGAGGCATTCTCTATTCTATTTTCGCGCACAGGCCCGAAAGCAATGCTGCAGGGAACTCTGGGGCTCGTAGACGGGACAGCCGCGGATGTGCACCCGCTGCTCTATTACACGCTTCTCTGGGCTTGGATGCTGCTTGTTGGTCAAAAAGTCATCGTCGTTCGCTTCCTATCAGTTCTAATTCACCTCGCACTGCTCACCCTGCTATGGTATCTGATGGAAGAGATGTTCGGTTTGAAGCAGGCTGTATTGGCAGGGTTATTATTCTCCTTCGCGCCTTTCCAGGTGCATTACGGGCAGGAAGCGCGCATGTACGGCCTTCTCAGTCTATGGCTCGTTTTCGCCACCTTAAGTGTGTGGAGGGGCATCCAGGGAGGCAGGCATTTTCCATGGGTCGCCTTTGGCATCTTTGCGGCTCTAGCGATGTATACGCATGTCCTGGCAGTCTTCTATCTCATCCCTCTGTGGTTATCACCGCTGTATTTCCGCAAGGTGAAATTATTTCGATCCGCATTACTCTCGGCGCTTATCGCGATTGTTTTGTATTTGCCCTGGGGACTTCAGCTTCCTGCTCAAGTTGCGAAAGTCGAGCGTGCTTACTGGATAACGAGACCTACGATGGTGGATCTGGTTCAAACAGTCCTATCATTTATTTCAGGTCTCCCCATCCATGCAAGCTGGCTTCCGGTCTCCCTTTTTTGTGCATTGCTTGTGATTGTTCTTGCGGGAGTTATAACATTCAGGGCGGTTCGAGAGGGGGATCCTCGCGCAGAGAGGGTAATTTGGCTGATTTATTTAAGCGCTGCCCCTGTTCTTCTTCTTTTTCTTGTCTCGCAGATTCGGCCCCTGTTTATCGTGCGGGGCTTAGTGCCCTCCGGCGTCATATTTCTTCTCTGGCTCGCGTGGGTTATTGCTCCCCGTGAGGGGCGACGCGTGGAGTCGTTCCTCATAATCGGTTGTTTAGCATTAGCTTTTGCGATTGGATTATTCTCCCGTGAAACCTATCGGGGATTTCCTTATGCTCCATTTGAAAATGTGAATGATTACATCACCTCCGAGTTAGAAGAGGGAGGGGTTGTCTTGCACTCGAATAAAATCACAATGCTCCCATCTTATTATTATGATGAGTTACTTCCGCATACTTATATTGCCGATCCACCTGGAGCAGGGAGCGATACCCTCGCGTTGCCGACACAAGAAGTACTGGGTCTTATTGCCCAACCGGATGCGATCCACGCGGTAGGGGATGCTGGGCAAGTATTTTTCGTGATGTTCGGGCGTGAGCTCGGCGATTATGATGCGCTTGGAGTGTTAAAGCATCCCCACCTTTCATGGCTGGAAGAACACTATAGCCTGGTTGAACAAACCGCCTGGGATGATTTATCCCTTTACAGGTTTGAAAGCCGAGAAAATGTAAGCCTAGATTGATCTTTTAGATAGGGATACCTTTTAGAGCTAATAGAGATTGACGAGGTAGTTCTCAAGATGCGGACCTGGCGTTGGATATCGCTATTTGTTCTTGGACTTTTTGTGGCAGGGCTTGGGTCCATTTGGATTCAAAACCCCGGCTACATGGATGCAGATTACTATTTTGCTACGGGTCAAGAACTGTCACGAGGCCATGGGTTCATCGAACCATTTCTCTGGAATTATCTGGATGATCCGACTGGATTACCGCATCCGTCACACCTTTATTGGTTGCCACTCACCTCGCTTATCGCAGCTTTACCGATGGCTTTCTTAGGGCAGGCATTTCGAGTGGCGCAGATTCCATTCATCATCATGAGTGCGTCACTTCCTCTGGTCACTGCTGCACTTGCACTCCAGGTTCATGGCAATCGAAGCTGGGCATGGTTTTCGGGCTTGTTAGCTCTCGTCCCAGGGTTCTACTTTCCATACTTGCTAACAACAGATGTTTTTATTGTCTACGCGCTTATTGGGGCGGGTTTTTTCTACTTTGCCGGGCATGGTCTTCGTTATGGAAGGAAAAGCGCTTGGCTTGTGTCAGGAATGATGATCGGTCTGGCGCATTTCGCCCGCGCGGATGGACTTCTCTTCTTCCTACCTGCGCTTGCAGCCGTTTCTTATTCAGGTGAGAGGAAACTTCAGCGCTTAGTATTGATGATCTCCGGTTACTTGTTTGTCATGGCCCCATGGTTTCTGCGAAATTACCTGATCGTGGGATCACTGCTCCCCTCGACGGGAGTTAAAACACTGTGGTTGAGATCGTATCCGGAACTGTTCAGCTACCCTAGCAGCATTTTGACCCTCCAGCACTTCCTCTCACAAGGGTTATACGCAATTCTGCAGGTGAGGTTCGCTGCACTTTGGACAAACCTACAACGGCTCATTGGCGAAAATGGCTTGGTCATATTGGGCCCATTTATGATCATCGGCTTCCGTGAATTGTGGCAGGCGTTTGAAACCCGCCTGGCTGCGATCTATCTCGTGGTTTTATTCCTCACGATGAGCTTCGTTTTCCCTTTTGCCGGGTCTCTTGGAGGACTCTTCCATTCCAGCGCGGCGTTGATGCCGCTGCTTTGGGTGCTCGTTCCTGCCGGGCTTCATCGAGCTATTCAGTGGCTGAGTCATCTCCGTCGCTGGGATGAAGCGCAGGCGCAGCGGGTGTTTGCGGTCACGGTATTTGGAATGGCTGCCATGCTCACTGTAGGTCTCTTTGTAACGAAGGTGATAGGAATTCAAACGAGTACACTTCTCTGGATGGGGCCCAAGCGAACCTATGATGCAGCAGCAGCAACATTGAGTAACTTTAATTCCGACGACAGCATCGTGGCCATCAACAACCCGCCGGGTTTTTATCTTTCATCTCAGCGGGGTTCGGTCGTAATACCGAATGGTGGGGAGGCTGAATTACACCAGGTAGTTGATCGTTTCGCAGTCGAGTGGGTCATACTTGATATAAATCACCCAGAAGGGCTTGAGGATCTTTACAATGGCCAGATAAAGGTGCCCTGGCTAGAGGAGCGGGCGACTCTGTTAGATCATAACAACGAGCCGCTGTTGATTTTCGAAGTCCAATGAGCGGAAAGATAGGTGAGGGCGTGAAGGGCTCCACATATCGAAAGTTATTTTTATTTGCTGTCATTGCAGTCGGGGCTCTCTCCGCTGGGGCATTCCTTATCATTTGCGCGCAAAAAATAACTCTTGGCTTCCCTCTAGACGACGCGTGGATTCATCAAACATACGCTCGTAACCTCGGGGAAATGGGGGAGTGGTCGTTCATTCCGGGTCAAGCAAGCGCTGGTTCGACGGCTCCATTGTGGAGCGCCCTAATTGCCCTCGGATATTTATTGAAAATCCCATACAAATGGTGGACTTATGGGATTGGTGTAACTGCATTGATTGCGACCGCCTGGCTTGCTGTCGACTGGGTTAGGACCAGGGATCGTGCCATCGGTGTGTGGGGAATTGGATTGGCGGCACTGCTTCTTTTAGAGTGGCATCTTGTTTGGGCAGCGTTGTCAGGAATGGAGACCATTCTTCTTGCATTTCTCTCCGTTCTATTTTTTTGGATGTTGGCGAAGGGGGTGTTTGGCTTCTTTAACTTGGGGGTGTTGATTGGCGTTGGCATCTGGGTCCGTCCAGATGCGTTGACTCTTCTCCTGCCGGCAGCCTGGATTATTTTCATCATGCATCAAGGGAACCTCCGGCAAATTGGAGCCGCGCTGCTGCGAGTAATCATTGGCATAGCCGTACCATTTCTAATCTACTTAACCATGAACTGGTCCGTGGCAGGCTCGGTTTGGCCAAGCACTTTCTACGCCAAGCAAGTGGAGTACAGCATCCTTCAGCAGTCACCTTTCCTTTATCGTTACTTCGAACAACTTAATGCGATCGCCGCCGGGGCTTTAATCATTCTGCTGCCGGGTATTCTATTCTATATTAGTCAGGCGATAAAATCCCGTTCATGGGAGCGGCTAGCACCGATTATCTGGGCCGGTGCCTTTATAGGCGCATACGCTTTCCGACTCCCCGCCACCTACCAGCACGGCCGCTACGCCATCCCAACCATACCAATTCTTCTGGTTGTTGGTTTCGAGGGAATCCGGATTTGGTACTCACAAAATGAGGAATCGAGGGTAAAACGTTTCATCCATCGCGTTTGGATCTTTTCGCTTGGAGCAGTAGTGGCTGTTTTTTGGTGGCAGGGTTCTCAGGCATATGCTCTTGATGTCGCCATTATTGAAACAGAGATGGTAAAAGCTTCCCGTTGGATAGCGGAGAACACAGAATCAGATTCGTCCATCGCAGCGCATGATATCGGCGCTCTCGGTTACTTTGGAAAGCGGGGGATCATCGACCTTGCCGGCCTAGTGACGCCAGAAGTGGTACCCATCATGCGCAGTGAAGTTGATCTTGATTCCTTCCTTGATCAACATTACGCTGACTACTTAATGACTTTCCCGGGGTGGTATCCACGTTTAGTCAGTGGCCGCGAGTTGATTTACTCCACGGACTCGGAATTTTCACCTCAAGCGGGCGGGGAAAATATGGCCATCTACCGATGGCGTTGACGAGTTTGCCCGGCATCATCTGAGTATGCTATACTCCCCGCGGTCAAATATAAAAGGTGGCGATATTATGGAAAAATTCAGTATCATCATTGTCGATGATCATCCGCTTTTCCGTGAGGGGGTCCGAAGCGTCATTGATGCCGAGGATGACTTAAATGTTCTGGCGGAAGGGACAAGTGGCGATCAAGCGCTGCAATTGGTGCGTGAATTGCGCCCCCGTGTGGCATTGATTGACATTAATATGCCCAACATGAATGGTATGCAGGTCACGCGGCAGATAAAAGCTGAACGCTTGGATACATCCATTGTGCTTCTGACTGCATACGACGATGTTGAGCAAGTCTTGCATGCTTTCAAGGCGGGCGCCTCCGCATATTGTTCGAAGGATGTTGAGGCGGGGAAACTGGTCGATATTGTCCGGCAAGTCGCCCGTGGTTTCTATATTGTGGGCGACCAGGTATTTGATGCAGAGGGTCTTGAAGATTGGCTTTCTCGTGGTGTTGAAGCGGTACGGCGACCACATCTGGATGGTGATATTGAAGCCTTTACGCCGCTCTCACCCCGCGAGATGGAGATTCTGCAGTATGTCACACGAGGCATGAGCAATAAAGAAATCGCAGCCAAGTTGGGAATCAGCCATCAAACAGTAAAGAACCATATGACAGCTATACTTCATAAATTAGACGTCGAAGATCGAACCCAGGCTGCAGTGTATGCCCTTAGGCACGGATGGGTACGGTTACAGGACACGAGGAAATAATCCGGAGCAGTTATGACCGAGAATGAAGGTGCTGTAGAACTCAGTCCCCTCGAAGCCTTCCTTGAGGAGTCCCACGCTCAACTTGAGCAAGCACAGCGGGGGGTAAAGGAAATTAGTCTTCTTGTCGAGCAAAGCCATGGCGAGGTTGAAAAGTTAGCGAAACGCAACGCTAATATCACAAGCCGCATCCATCAGCTTCAGGCTCACTTCGACACTGTCCCGCGGGAGGATATCCGCACGGTTTATGATGACGCACTTGATGCTCAACAGCGCCTTTACACGATGCGCGGACAGCTTGAGAAGCTGCAGAGTGATGAGGAGCATCTTCAAACATTCTCGGAGTACGTGACGCGCACGCTGAAAATCCTCGGGGAGAAACCTGATATTGGTGTAGAAGAGGCGGAAGGCAGATTGGGAGGTTCGGAAACCGTATTTGGGCAAATCATTCAAGCCCAGGAGGACGAACGACGTAAGATTTCACGGCAAATGCATGATGGCCCTGCTCAGGTTCTGACGAATTTTATCCTGCAAACTGAGATTGCAGCTAGGTTATTTGACACGGATGTCGAATTAGCACGCGAAGAGCTTGAAAACCTCAAGGAGGCGGCAAATTCAAGTTTTGTAAAAATTCGCGATTTTATTTTCGAATTGCGTCCCATGATGTTGGATGATCTCGGGTTAGTGCCCACCGTTAAACGTTATGCTGAAGCTTTTAAGGAAAAAACGGGCTTAGATGTCGTTGTGCTGAACACGGGCATTGAGCGTCGTTTAGAATCTCATCACGAGGTTGTGCTTTTCCGTGCAATCCAGACATTGCTAGCTAATATACGCGACCATGCGCAGGCTACGCAGGCAAAAATCACGATCGATCTTGAAGAGAAGAACGCGAGAGCTTCTATTGAGGATAATGGCGTAGGCTTTGACCCTGAAATTATCGAGACTGAGGGGTACGAATCACGATCGCTCAATGTACTCTGCAACCAGATTGAACTCCTCGGGGGGATGGTGGAGATAGACAGTAAACCTGGCGAGGGTGCAAGGATCGTTGTGCGATTATCTACAGAGGATCAGGTGTAGGAGAAGCCCAGCCTTTATTCACACCAATACCCTTTGAAAAACGAATAGGTCTCTCTTCCCTCGGATATTGGTCCTATTGAATCTTCTATTCCACCTGAATATAATGATTACAAGCTTGTAACATAAAACAGGCGAAATATTAACGAAAGGAGGAAACTGCTATGTTATTTGCCCCAAAAGAGAAAGGACAGGGCCTCGTCGAGTACGCCTTAATTCTTGTTCTAGTGGCTGTTGTAGTGATTGTCATTCTTGCGTTGCTCGGCCCTGCCATCGGAAACGTGTTTAGTGGCATCGTTAACGCCATATAATCGATTATATGGTGAGAATGAGAGGGGGAAAAAGTTTTCTCAAAACACGGATCACCCAGGAGCCCTATCCTGAATAGGGCTCCTTGTGTAAGGGAAATGTAAGCGAATATTCTGGCACACTTGTGTTAGAGTATGCACAACTTGACTTTTATTTCCATCAGCGTATGATACTCGCGACTCGTGGATTGCCCACGAGAATAAGTTCATCGGTGTAGTTAAGGAGGTCCCATGCGACGTTCCCGCATCTTCATACTGCTTGCGATAATCCTTCTCCTAGGCGCTGCAGCCGCTTATCTGTTCTTAGGGAGAGGGGGCGGTACCGGTTCGGAAGGTGAAGCCACACCACCCCCAGTCGATGTCGTCTTCGTGGCTATTGCTGCTCAGGATATCTCACGTGGAGCGAAGATCCCTGAAGACGGTGTAATTATGTCCCGCATGAATGCGAACTTGGTCGTCGAAACGATGATCAGCGGTCAGGATGAAGATGAAATCCGCTCGCGCATCGTCGATCGCATCGCCCGCCAGGATATCGCGCGGGGAGTTCCTCTCACTGAGGCAATGCTTACGGAGACTTCCGGCGATCTACTCGCGGGCGGATCAAACGCTGCCCTGGCGATTCCAGCGGGTTATACAGCGATTGCTATTCCCATGACTCGACTTTCAGGCATCGCCTTTGCCATGGAGGATGGAGATGTGGTCGATGTTCTGATTACGCTGTTGCTTGTAGACCTTGATCCTGACTTCCAAACAATTCTGCCGAATCAGACGACGCCACTCATCGCCTCTGGCGGAACGGCGGAGTTTCCGGCTCCCAATATTACGGGGGGCGTCGCGCTTATTGAAGTCGTGGAAGAGAATGGCATTCCACCCCTTCCCTTCGGTAATGTCGAGACAGATGAAGTAACCGGCCAACCATTTCATCTAATTCCACAGGAACGTCAACGGCCGCGCACGGTATCGCAGCGCTTGATCGAAGCCGCCATCGTCTTGCATGTAGGAACCTTCCAGCTTGAAGGTGAGGTTGCAGGAGAGGTTATTCCTGTTCCTGAAGGAGGTGTTGGAGCTCCCGCGCCTGAGGGTCAAGCACCTGCGCCAACCGTTGAACCTCCTGACATCATCACCTTGATTGTCACCCCCCAGGAAGCCTTAGCATTGAACTGGGCTATGAAAGTTGGAGCAGATCTCACGTTCACTCTGCGCGCTCCGAACGATGGAGAGGTAACCGAAACTACCAGTGTCACACTGCAATACCTGCTCGATACCTATGAAATCACGGTTCCAACTAAATTGCCTTATGGGATGGAACCCCGACTTGATAATCTGATCATCCCTGAGCTGCCGAATGATCAACCACCTGCACCGCCGCAGTAGTAGCAGATATGCTCATTGGTGTTCGAATGGAGCTAGTAAATGACAGATAACGCGGAGGTAATGATCCGCGTCCTGATCGTCGATGACATCGCCGAGACGCGAGAAAATATACGCAAGCTTCTTCAGTTTGAGTCCGATGTCGTCGTCGTAGGTGCTGCGCGAACCGGCATAGAAGCGATTGAAATGGCTCGTGAAACGGAGCCCGATGTCGTTATCATGGATATCAATATGCCGGATATGGACGGCATCACAGCCACTGAGGGGCTGGTGAGAGACGTTCCCTTCGCTCAAATCGTCATGCTTTCTGTGAACAATGACGCTGACTACGTTCGCCGGGCGATGCGTGCAGGAGCCAGGGATTTTATAGCAAAGCCGCCATCTGCGGACGAGCTAATATCCACGATCAGGACATTGTCAGTTTTTGCACACGAACAGAAAGTCAAACTAAGCCAATCTCTGCCTTCTGTCGTAGCCCAAGGTCCAGGAGGGGGACACACTGGATCGCTGCGCCCTGAAGGAAAAATCATGGTTGTTTATAGCGCCAAGGGCGGTGTTGGATGTTCCATGCTGGCGACAAACATCGCCGTTGGTTTAGACACTGCAGATACTCCAACAGTGCTCGTAGATGCTGCGCTGCAGTTCGGCGACGTTGCCGTCTCGTTGAATTTGCAGGCGAAGAACAGTTTTATTGATTTGGCCAGCCGAGCGGAGGAACTAGATGCAGAGTTCGTCGATGAGGTCCTGCTCCGGCACAATACCGGATTGCGGGTTCTCGCCGCGCCGCCTCGACCGGAGGTGGCAGATGAAGTCACCGCCGGGCAAGTACGAAATGTCATCCAATTCTTAAAACAAAATTTCGCCTATGTCGTTGTCGACACAAGTTCCAATATGGATGACATTACATTGGCAGTGTTAGATGTTGCCGATCTGCTGATCACCATTGCGACTCCAGAGATACCCTCGATTAAAGACACCAGACTGCTGTTCGACTTACTGGGTGTCTTAGAATTCCCGAAGGAACGAATATTCTTTGTCTTGAACAAGACGGATAAGCGTTCGGGGATTTCATCTGATGCGGTATCAGAAAACCTGAAGTGCACTGTGGATGCGGAGATTCCTCTCGATGAACGGGCGATTACGACTTCAATAAACCGCGGTTCTCCTCTCCTTCTCAGCGATAAAGGTCAACCAGCGGCCAAGAGTATTTTCAGTATTCTCAGAAGCATTAAAGAACGTGTGCTGATTGACGTTTTGGAAGATGAAGAGGAGATTGAAGCCGAACGTACGGGGTTATTCAGTCGGTAATATATTTTTGTTGTGGAGCGAATCACCGCTGAGTAAGGAGCGTGCAACGTGTCGTTATTGAAGAGGATCGAACAAGGCCAAGCTGAAGAAAACGTACCTGCCCTCACCGAAGAAAACAATCAAGATGGGGGAGAGATTGAGAGCTCATCACGTATGAGCGGCCTCTCAGCACGTCGTGTTGCACCGCCAAGTTCTGGGCAGCGAGATACATACCACGATTTGAAGACTCGAGTACAAAATAAATTGCTCGGCGAATTGGATCCCTCCATGGATGTCAGTCAGACAGCGGAGGTTCGCCAGACGATCGAGGAGCTATTTGAGAATATTCTGGCCGATGAGAGGATTGTCCTCTCAAGACCTGAGCGAAGGCGCCTTTTTGAACAGATCGTCGCTGAGATTCTCGGCCTAGGACCCATCGAACCGCTGCTCGCAGATGGCTCGATCACAGAAATCATGGTGAACGGAGCCAAGCAGATATACGTCGAGCGACACGGTAAAATCTTCCGTGAACCTGCGACTTTCGAGAGCGACGATCACTTGATGCGCATCATCGATCGTATTGTGGCTCCTTTAGGACGACGGATTGATGAGTCTAGCCCGTATGTTGACGCCCGACTGCCGGATGGTTCACGTGTGAACGCCATCATCCCGCCAATATCTCTTGTCGGGCCCACCCTCACGATCCGGAAATTCGCTCGAGATCCCATCACAGCCGATCAACTCATTGAGTGGGGCACGTGTACTCCTGAAGCCATTGAGTTCCTTAAAGCGTGTGTGATCGGGAGAATAAATATGGTTATTTCCGGTGGTACTGGTTCCGGAAAAACCACTATGTTGAATATCATCTCACAATACATCCCCGGTGATGAGCGAATCATTACGATTGAGAATGCTGCCGAGCTGCAGTTGAGGCAGGAGCATGTTATCACCCTTGAATCCAGGCCGCCTAATATCGAAGGCCGGGGTGAGGTGACGATCCAAAACCTGGTTGTCAACTCGCTGCGAATGAGACCCGACAGGATTATCGTAGGAGAGATCCGCGAAAAAGAGGCGCTCGATATGCTCCAGGCGATGAACACCGGCCATGAAGGATCCATGACGACGGCGCACTCAAACAGCCCGAGAGACACACTGGCTCGTATTGAAACCATGACGCTTATGTCAGGTGTGGAACTTCCCATCCGCGCCATTCGGGAGCAAATTTCGTCCGCCCTTGAGCTTGTTTGCCATCTTGAGCGACTTCGTGATGGTACTCGAAAATTGACTCATATTGCCGAAATCCAGGGGATGGAAGGTGATGTGATCACGATGACGGATCTTTTCATCTTTGAGCAAACCGGATTTGAGGACGGCAAGGTTATTGGACGGCTCCGCCCAACGGGTTTACGACCAAGATTTATCGATAAGATTGAAGCGAGTGGTATTAATTTACCTGCAGC
This sequence comes from uncultured Anaerolineales bacterium, assembly GCA_965363875.1. Lineage (GTDB taxonomy): Bacteria > Chloroflexota > Anaerolineae > Anaerolineales > E44-bin32 > E44-bin32. The sequence goes on along the minus strand of CBDTTY010000007.1, from coordinate 13,778 downwards.
AATCTTCGGCGTAGGCACCAGGTCAAAGGGGTACTAGGCGATGAATCCACAAACGGTTCTCATCATTGGAGGCGGTCTGGGGCTTCTACTCCTGGTAGTTGGTCTGGCAATGACGTTGCTGGGTGAGCGATCGGTCGTTGAAGAACGCTTGGGCCGTTACGCTGAGGGCCAGATTGTCTCCACAACAGGTGACGAAGCAAAAAAACAGCGTGGCTCGATCATCGCTGATTACCTGGAACGGGCTGGTGAAGGCTCAGATCTCTTTGAAAATCTTTCTCGAGACCTCGCTAGAGCAGACCTGAAACTCCGGCCAGCTGAATACATTGCTGTAATTGTGATCTCGATAATCGCTTTTGGAGTTATTGGTTTTATCATCAGCAGCTCGCTCATATTCGCGGGTGTTGGGATGATCCTCGGTGCTTTTGTACCGCGAATGTATGTTAAGCGGCAGGAGAAAATCCGTCTGAAGACATTTGATAATCAGTTGAGCGATATGCTCAACTTGATGGTGAATGGTTTACGAGCCGGGTTCTCAACTCTCCAGGCGATGGAAGCTGTCAGCCGCGAGCTTCCAAAACCGATTAACGAAGAATTCCACCGTGTGGTACAGGAGATGCAGCTTGGTATCATGATGGAGGATGCCCTCGATCATCTCCTCCGTCGAATCAATAGTGAGGACCTCGATCTAGTGATCACCGCTATAAATGTTCAGCGTGAGGTCGGGGGTAACCTGGCTGAGATTCTGGATTCGATTTCATTCACGATTCGAGAACGTGTACGAATCAAAGGTGAAATCCAAGCACTAACCGCTCAGGGGCGAGCGACAGCCTGGGTAATCTCCGCTATGCCCATCGCACTCACAGCTTTGCTTTTCTTGATAAACCGGTCCTATATTATGCAGTTTTTCAATCCGGAGACGCGAAGCTGCGGCATCCCAATCATCGTTCTTGCAGCGGTCATGATCATCACTGGTTTTATTGCCACGCAGAAAATCGTTGATATCGACATCTAAAGTTTTGGCCGCGGCTGAATAAACGTCACGGGAGACAAGGAGCGGAATAATGCCTTTATTGACAATTGCAGCCATCATCGGCATCCTCGTCTTGGCTGTTATCCTGGTTATCGCTGGGATAAGAGCGCCGCAAGCTTCTGACCCCATCTCCAGCCGCCTGGCGGAGTACAGCGTTCGCGAGGAGGCGATGACGCTCGAGGAGATCGAGCTTTCTCAGCGTTTTTATGAACGAGTTATGCTGCCAATCTTTAATAAGATTGGTATGATCGCCGCCCGCTTCACTCCGCAGGCGACGCTAGAAACTGCACGGTTAAAACTCGTCAAAGCTGGCAATCCCATGCAAATGGACCCGTCTTTTTTCATCGCCCTGCGTTTCGTTCTGGCAGTAGTATTGGGCGGCGGTCTATTCTTGGTTTTCTCGATCTCAGGGCGTAATTGGCTTCAGGGTTTAGGAATTTCGGCGCTCTTTATGGCGCTCGGATACGTTCTACCGGATCTATGGCTTTCAAGCAAGGTTTCGGCCAGGCAGAAAGCTGTTTTTAGGGGACTTCCGGATGCGCTTGATCTGTTGACGATCTGTGTTGAAGCTGGTCTTGGTTTTGATGCAGCGATGCGCAAGGTGAACCAGAAATGGGAAGACGAACTCGCTTTGGAGTTTGGGCGAGTAATTCAAGAGATCGGGCTCGGTAAATTGCGAAGAGAAGCATTGCGGGATATGGCAGATCGACTCGATGTCGGGGAGTTCACAAGCTTCGTGGCAGCCGTAATTCAGTCTGAACAGCTTGGTGTGAGCATGGCGAAGGTTCTCCGTATCCAATCGGATCAGATGCGTGTGCGCAGGCGGCAGATGGCGGAAGAGGAAGCTCACCGTGCGCCGATCAAAATGATCTTCCCGATTGCGCTACTTATCTTTCCCTCGATCATGTTGATCCTGCTCGGTCCGGCCGCGTTGCTGCTCATAACTTCCCCAATGGCGGCTATGTTTTAGGGACGCCGTACTCGCTTCTGCTGACTCGGGGAGGGGTGCCCGGTGAAGCGACCCATTCCTCATCAAAGCCTAGGCTGGTTTTCGCACTGGCTCAAGAAAACCATCGATTTGATCTTTCCTCCGCGTTGTGCAGGCTGCGATGCGACTGGCAAGGTATGGTGTGAGGAATGCAATGATCACATCATTCCACCTAAAGGCCGCTCTTGCTCTGCTTGTGGGTTTCCCCTCGAGAAAGGAATTATTTGCTCAAATTGTGAGGATTGGCCAAATCGCATCTACGTACGACCCTTCGCTCATTACAAAAAACCGCTTAGTTCCGCAATATTAAAATTGAAGTACCGATCGGATCAAGCGCTTGCTAACGAGATGGCATCCTGGTTAGTCAGCGTTTACCCGCGAACGGGATGGATGGTAGATTGCGTGATTCCGGTTCCCCTGGCTGATGTGCGGCTACGGCAAAGAGGGTATAATCAGGTTACTTTGATCGCTACTTCATTCGCAAAAGAATTGAAGTTACATTTATTCACTAACGCACTTGAACGGATGCGGGAGACCCCGTCGCAAGTGGGCTTGGATCGTCACGAGCGCCATATAAATGTTGAAGGTGCTTTTCGGGCTGACTCACGCATCGTTCAAGATCGATCAATCGTTCTCATAGATGATTTGCTGACATCCGGAGCAACGCTAAAAAACTGCGCAATCGCTCTCCTCGACGCGGGGGCAGCGCAGGTTTATTGTTTAACTGTAGGAAGAGCATGAGATGCAGATCCGTGTACGTCAACGACATGAAAGGGGTTGCTAATGGCTGTACAAATTGAAATCAATGTAAAAAACATGGACCTCAGCGACAAGTTGCGTGATTACGTCGAGACAAAGGTTGCGAAGCTAGATCGATATCTGGATATCATTGACCAAGCCCAAGTTGATTTGACCCATGCGAAAACCGCTCGTAACGCAAAAGATCGCCAGGTCGCACAATTAACCATTCGGGGCAAGGGAGTGGTGCTGAGGGCAGAAGAGAGAACGGAAGATATGTTCGCCTCTGTAGATCTTGTGCTGGACAAGATCCATCGTCAGATTGAGCGCTACAAGGGCCGCCATTGGAGGAGCCGCGGGGATGGCAGATCGGCCGCAGATGTAGCTTCCGATGAGCCGATGCGTATTGAAGTGGAGGATACTCCTTCAGAGATGATCGTTCGGCGAAAACGTCACTTCCTAATCCCGATGGATGAGAGCGAAGCGGTTGAGCAGATGCAACTCTTGAGTCATGAGGATTTCTTTATTTTCCTCGATGTTGTAAATAATCAGGTTAATATTCTCTATCGACGAAGGGATGGAACCCTTGGACTCATCGAAACTGAGAACAAATAACGAAAATTCCTTGGGAGTCGACGTTTCCTCCGTGAACTCCTACTGTCTATCCTATGGACGATAAAATCCCCGTTCTTCTCATGCTGCCGCCCAAGGGTTCGTCTGAAGCGGAAGCTTGGGTCGCTGCTGGTCGACTGGCTGCAGCCTGTGATCTGGCTGAGAGAGTTAAGGCAAATCCTCTTACAGGTCGATGCTTGCTTCTTGCTCATGAAGAGGCGGATCGACTGGCGTTGCAGGAAATGGGATTCGATCAAATTCAATCATCAGTTAAACCATTTCACTTTGGAGATGTATTAGCAGAGATAATCTCAGAATACGATCTAGACCGGCTCGCGTACTTTGGAGGAGCGAGTGCTCCACTGATGGGGGAAAAAGATTTGCAGCAAGTCTTCGAGCAGATCATGCGGCAGAAAACGCCAATTGCTATTGTCAATAACCTGTACTCTTCCGATTGGGCAGTCTTTAACCACACAAACGTCATTGATGAGATTAAGTCACGACTGCCAAGTGATAATCCGTTGGGGTGGGTGATGCAGCAGGAAGCGCAATTCGATGTCCGCGCATTGCCGCCGTCTGCGAGTTCTCGGCTGGATATAGACACACCTGCGGATTTATTACTTCTACACGGTCATCCCGGAATTGGCAGACATTGTCGCGACTTTCTCAGCCAAACAAACCAACCCTTGCTGGACAGCATTTCAAACCTGCGACGCGTTCTCCAATCTCCAGCAAGCACTTTATCCATCATTGGACGAGCATCATCGGCAGTTTGGAAAGAACTGGAAGAGCGGACAAAAATCTGGGTGCGGATCTATGCAGAAGAGCGGGGGATGGTCGCGAGTCAACGATTGGCTCGGGGAGAGGTGCAATCGTTAATCGGAGACATGGTTGATGAATTACAGCCTAGCGGCTTTCTCGCCAGGCTGGGTCAAATGTCAGATGCAGTCATCTGGGATACCAGGGTATGGATGGGTTCGAGGGGAACCTGGCCGAGCGCTGCTGATCGGTTTGCTGCCGATCTTGGATGGACCAAACAGATCTCAGACGAAGCGCTCCGTAACCTAACGGCCGCGATTATGGAATCGCCGATTCCGGTGGTCGCTGGGGGTCATGGGGTTGTTGCTGGCGGACTGCTAGCACTTCTTGAAACGCTATAGGCTACCAGCCTCTTAGATAAGGCTCCCACTCTTCATTCTGTTTTAGATAAGTGCCATAGAGGTAAATTGCAGTTGCACGAGGTTCAGCAGGCTCGCGCTTAAGGCGCATATTTGCATCACGCAAAGTTCTCCCACCCTTCCTCAGATTACATTTTGGACATGCAGTTACAAGATTGTTCCATCTGTACTCCCCGTCGCGGTGGCGGGGGATTACGTGATCGATGGTCAGGTGGCTGCCGTTCTCTCCGCAGTATTGGCAGGTGTGCGCGTCACGGCGAAAAACCTCTTTCTTCGTCAGCCGGACCCGGGGATAAGGGCGTTTGATCATATATCCCAGGCGTATGATCGAGGGTCTGGGATAATTCTGGCGAACCGTTCTTATATAGCCGCGACCGTTCAATAGCATCTCTGCTTTACCAGTCATGTATAGCCCAATTGCCCGCTTGGTGGAGCAGACATTGAGCGGCTCGTAATTAGCATTCAGAACCAGTACCGGCTGGTGCATATCAGAACGTCCTCATGAGCCTATGATTATATACCAGACTTGGTTCTCCTTCAGCCCCCTAATTGAAAATAATTTGTGGGTTTACCAGCATCGCTGCAACCGCGCGTTGTTCATAGGTTATCTAATAATTCGTACAAGACGACTCGGTACGCAGGTTGATGTTCTGCTGAAGGAGGAAACCGATGCCTCCGCCGCCGGCAAAAACGAAAATCCCATCCTGAAAAACTATCTCTAGCCTTCGTTTAATTCAGGGGGGTAGTTGCCATTCGGCAACGGAATTCCACTAGGGAAATCGTCCTCCCGAAAGTGGCATCCTCGGCTGGTAGTGTTTCTGTGAGCTGCGTAGGACACGAGCAATGCCGCCTGGATGCTATTTCGTAATCCTATCAAACCATCACTCAGGCGTGTCTTACGGTAAAAATCTTCGATCTCTAGCCATAGGTGACGCAGCTCACGGATGGCGCGGTTTAATCGGTGTTCGCTGCGAACAAGGCCTGCATAATGCCACATAAGATTGCGTATAGTCTGCATATCACCCTGGATGAGCGCTGGATCGGCCTCGTAAATGAGTCCAGTATCGTCCCAGGGGGGTACTTCTTTCTCGGATTTTGGTAACAAGTCTTGTTGGCTCTGAATATCTTTTGCCGCTCGGTCACCCCAAACAATACCTTCCAGCAACGAAGTGCTGGCTAGGCGATTGGCGCCATGCACTCCGGTACAAGAGACTTCGCCGATGGCGTACAAGCCTGGAAGTGAACTCCGCCCCCACAAATCAACCTGCACACCACCACTAAAGTAATGAGCCGCCGGTACGACAGGGATCGGCTGTTGTGTGATATCGATGTTGTGCTTCAAGCATTGATTGTAAATATTTGGGAAGCGCTCTTTGATAAATCCGCTCGGTTTTTGTGAGGCGATATCCAACAAGACGAATGGGTAATCATTCGTCAGCATCTCCCAATAGATCGCCAGCGCCACTACATCGCGTGGTGCAAGGTCCTTCCATTCGGGTGAGTAACGAGTCATGAATTGGCTGCCCTCAGGCGTTATCAATACTCCACCTTCGCCCCGCACCGCTTCGCTGATCAAGAACTTGGTTGTACCCGGCATATGCAAGGTGGTGGGATGAAATTGCACATACTCTGCATTAATGATCCGAGCGCCGGCGCGGAAAGCCATCGACAGACCATCGCCGCGGACCCCGGCAGGATTGCTGGTGTTCAGGAAAATTTGGCCTAAACCACCGGTGGCCAGTATGGTGTGTTCAGCAAGGATGGGGATTACCTTATTAGTCGCCTGGTCGAAAATGTACGCACCGTGGCATGTAGGAGCGTCGTAAACTGCCAGCGGATCAAGCGCATGATGTGGAAAGGTGAGCAGGTCCACTGCGATATGCGCGGTTAGGAGAGATACATTAGGTTGCTGAGCGACTTTGCGCAGTAAGGCGGTCATGATGGCGTGACCTGTGGTGTCGCCGACATGCAGAATGCGCCTCATTGAATGAGCAGCTTCTTGAGTAAAGTAATACTCTCCCAATGCGTTGCGATCGAAGTCAACACCTGCCAAGGAAACCAGAATATCGTCGAGCAGCCTGGGCCCCTCTTCTGCAAGGATCTCCACTGCTGGAGAATATGACAATCCAGCGCCAGCACGAATTACATCGTCCACCAATAAAGCGAAGGTGTCATCTTTACCACGCCCCACAATGCCACCCTGAGCATGACTTGAACTGGAGTCAATTGGGTCTTCAGCCCGGGTGACAATTGTAATTTGACGCTGTCGATCAGCGGCTAACCTCAATGCAGCGGTTGCACCGGCTATACCACAGCCAATGATTAAGACATCAGTTTGCATTTCTCTCTCAAAGGTCAGTCATGCGATTGAGACATTTCACCATTGTTTACCAAATGGATAACTATCCAATCGCGATCATACGTTCAACTGCTTGTACAGCACGCTCTTGAATCAATTGTGGGACTTCGATAACATGCTGATTATATTTCAGCGAGTTAAGCGTATCTTCTATAGTGATTTGATTCATGTGTGGACATCGTACCATGCAAAGGCGAAGTAATTCCTTATCCGGATTGGCTACGGCAATGTTATCGCCCATTGCACATTCGGTAAGAATTAGATAATGTGGTGCGTTCGTATCGCTAACGTAATTGATCATCGCTGAGGTGCTGCCGGAGAAATCGGATGCATCAACAACTTCTGGACTGCATTCAGGATGAGACAGGATAATAACTTCTGGAAACTGTTCACGCACTGCTTGGATGTCCGAAACAGTGAATTTTTCATGCACCTCACATCGACCATGCCAGCCAATTAATTGGTAGTCCAATTCAGACTCTGCTATACCATCCGGAATAGCTATCGTTGGGAAGATGATATGTTTGCCAGTCTCTCGAGCCACATTTCTTGCCAAATACTCATCAGGAAGGAAAATCACTTTATCCGTGCCTAGAGATTCCACAACAGCCGTAGCATTGCCGGAAGTGCAACAGATATCCGATTCAGCTTTAACATCCGCATACGTGTTGACGTAAGTGACAACCGGAACACCTGGGAAACGAGTTTTGAGCTGCCTCACATCCTCAGCGGTGATGCTGGCAGCCAGTGAACATCCTGCCTTTTCTGATGGCAACAATACGGTCTTGCTTGGATTCAGAATCTTAGCCGTTTCGGCCATAAACTTGACACCACAAAATACGATGATGTCCTGATCGGTTTGGGCTGCTTTCCGGCTGAGGGCTAACGAGTCACCGGTGAAATCCGGGATGGAGTGAAATAACGCCGGTTCCATGTAGTTGTGGCCCAAGATGATTGCATTTTTCTCCTTCTTCAGCTGGATGATTTCATAGGCTAGTTCAGCTTTATAGCGCAGATCTACATCTGGCACGACTTTGCTTAACTTCGACTTCATTTCTAGATATAACGCTTCAGCGGACATTAGCATCCTCGTTATTGGATGTGTTGGGATCGTCGTACCTTAATGTCGAGTCACGGAAATTTGACGGGTGGTTGGGTATCATTTTAGCATTTTCGAAATAGTTGTGGTGCAGTGTATCAAAGAACATCAAGACTAATATCAAGAATGGGAGCGGAATGGGTGAGAGCGCCGATTGAAATGAAATCGACGCCAGTCTCAGCGATAGAATGCACTGTATTCAACGAGACGTTACCTGAAACTTCCAGAGGCGTCCGGCCATTGGTAATGGTAACAGCCTGATGAATGGTTTCCAGATCCATGTTATCAAGCATAATTCGGTCGACTTGAAGCTGCAAAGCTACCTCGAGTTCCGCAAGATTAGTGACCTCGACTTCGATCTTGAATAGGCCACCATGAAGGTGACGGACACGATGGACTGCTTCTTGGATATTGCCTGCCGCGGCAATATGATTATCCTTAATCAAGGCCATATCATACAGACCCATACGGTGGTTTCGGCCACCACCCATTCGTACTGCATATTTATCAAGATGACGTGAACCAGGACTGGTCTTCCGGGTGTCAAGTATTACGGCTCCAGTGCCGTTTACCGTATCAACAAACTTTCGGGTAAGGGTGGCAATGCCTGACAAGCGACATAAGAAATTCAAAGCCGTTCTCTCGCCAGCCAACAGCGCAGGACCGGATCCCTCCACTTTTGCCAGCGACTGTCCCTTTATAACCTTTTGGCCTTCCGAAACAAGTTGGCGTAGCGCGATTTCCGTATCTACCAATTTGAAGACCGCCGCGGCTATTGGCATTCCAGCCACAACACCATCGGCCTTTGCGATAATGTGGCCTGTCAATATCACGCTTAGATCCAGCGTCGACGTGCTGGTGATATCTCCCTTGGCAGGGTGTGAGCCGAGTTTCGATAATTCGGCATTGGAGGTCAGGTCTTCAGCAAGACTGAGTTGTATAAGGGCTAGAACCGAAGAGTGTTGCAGATCAGGCGTTAGAGAGTTTTCCGCCGCTGAAAGGCGAGCTTGAACGGTGTTTGTTTGAGATGGATCGGCTTCAGTTTCCAAGTCTTATCTCCATGCTGAGCACTATTTATACCTGTTGTTTTAAGCACTGCTGCAAAGTTCGACATGGACAATCGGATTATAACATTGCGTGGTGAGGCTGATGAATAGTATAAGCTGGAAAGTGAATAGCAAACCTTGACTTTATTGGTAAAAATTAATTGGCCAATCTATTAAAAAGGTATAAGTTTGGGGCTTCCAATATGGTTTAACAATTCTAGAGTTTGCATTTGAACTTTTATGGATTAGCCGATATCCGTATTCTTCTGCAATCCGCAGATTTAAATCAACGGATGAGAGCGTTGGCTCTCATCCGTGTCTCTTCTCAGCGCAATAGTTTGTGGGTTAGACGAACCGTCGGCGAATTTCTGCACTGACGAAATCGAGCGTCGTAACCGTGATTACGATAAACCACACGGCTAGACCGGCAGCCTTGAAATCCAACAGTCGCATCCACTGAATGAGCAGGAAGCCGATACCGCCGCCACCCACAAGACCAATGATGGTGGACATGCGGATGTTAATATCCCATCTGTAAATTGTGAACGAGACAAATGGGGGGATGATCTGCGGGACTACGGCGTAGACAACTGTCTGCAGCCATGTCGCCCCCGTAGCGTGGATCGCCTCGATAGGGCCCCGGTCGATCGATTCGATGGCTTCCGAGTACAGTTTACCCAAAGCAGCAATAGAATGCAGCGTTAGTGCAACGATACCCGCGAATGGTCCCAGTCCAACGACGGCCACAGCGATCACGGCCCAGATTAATGGCTCGATAGACCGGACGATATTTAGGATTGCCCGAATTACAAAATAGATCCCCAGCGTAAACCAATTCGCTGACATAAGATTGCGTGCTGCCAGGAAGCTGATAGGGAGTGCGATAATGATACCGAATAAAGTTGCCATCATCCCAAGGAAGATGGTCTCGATCATCTTTGAGACCACCAGCAGTAATTCCTTGCTTAAGGCTGCATCACCTTCCATGCCGAGCTGGCGTGCTTGAACCTCCCATTCCTGTGCGCCCACGGCGCTCTCAGGAACAAGACGGTAGGGCATGATGATTTCGAATTCAAATTCGCCATTCTCGTCTGTGGTTAATATTAGGTACTCACCTTCATGGCGATGTCTGAATTCATTGTTGAGCGGATCAGCCCACCATATTTCGGTCTCGGTGTTGGGCAGGAAAGAATTACCAGAGATTACTGCCGAGGTTCCTGGTGTGCCGTCTTGTTCAGAGAGTAAGCCACAGCGAGGCTCGATCGACAGGTAAGGTTCTCCGGATACTTCTTCTGGAAGCGGAGGAAGTGTCTCCGTACAAGGAACCTGCACAGGTGCATCCGCAGAGATAATCTGGTCTTCGCGCGAGATCGCTCGTTCCCACGGCCACATGATCTGCATCAGACGTGGCCCGGCTTTGGTCACTTCGGTCCCGAATTGGTAGAGGTCAATCTGCCCGATCTGCCATCCCATGCCAAAGAAAAGAAGAAGCACAAGACCAAAGAGTACGTTAGAGCCGCGAGTTCTTCGTTTAGCTACTCGATAGGCATCGATCGCAATCCACAGCCAGAGCAGCAACGTGAAAATGCCTACGCCCGCTAATATCGGCTCGAGCTGATATGTTTTTAGGATTTTGTCTGAAAACAAGATTTGGCGCCGTGCAATTTCATTAATGCGCATTAGTTGGAGACCGATTATCGTGGCGAAGCTTGCAAAAAGCAGAAGCCCTCGACCAAACGCACCTGCGAGGATGTGTCCGATGCCTGGTCCGAAGAACGACACAAGGAATGCGAGGAATGGTGGTATGAAACTTCCGCGCTGACCTTCTTTACGCATTACCGGAGAGCCACTCATTGCTCACCTCCCGATGTCAATTCACCTTCGAGCCCCTGACCAACACGAATGGCTTCCTCTCCATAGATGTCTTTGAATTCTTCATCCGTCATCGCCTGGATCTCCGCTCGTGAACCTTGATACACCACTTCGCCGTCACGTAAGCCGACGACGCTGGTTGAATATCGCTGGACAAGGTCGAGGTAATGGAGACTGCAGATAATGGTGATTTTCTCCTCCTGGTTCAGCTCTTCCAGGTGTTCTAAAATGGAGTGCGCGAGAACTGGATCGAGGCTGGCAACGGGTTCGTCAGCCAGGATCATCTCGGGTTCCTGCATAAGCGCTCTGGCGATACCAACTCGCTGCTGCTGACCCCCGCTGAGTTCATCAGCTCGTTTGTAAGCTTGATCGGTGATCCCCAACCTTTCGAGGGCGAACATCGCTTTTTCCGTATCCTCCGTTGAAAAACGGTTCATGAGGCTGTGCCATGATTTAGCGTAGCCCAGTCTGCCCGCGAGTACGTTCGTTTTCACAGAGGACCGGTTAACGAGATTGAAATGCTGGAAGATCATCCCGATGCGACGTCTCGCCTTCCTTAATTCTGCTCCCTTCAGGAGTGCGAGATCTTCCCCATCCCAGAGAATCTCACCCTCTGTGGGATCGATGAGTCGATTTATACAGCGGAGCAAAGTGGATTTACCGGAGCCGCTGAGCCCGATCACAATCAGGAATTCTCCATCGGGCACGGTGAAGCTGACATTTCTAAGCGCCACCGTGCCATCGTCATAGACCTTCGTAAGGTTACGTATTTCGAGCATCGGGCACTCCTGCGAAAAAAGAGGGGGGGGACAAGGACCTTGTCCCCCCCTCACTTAACATTCTTTCTTACTGCATCAACTCCACGAACAATTACTGGAGATCGGCAGCGTTGATGCCGGCAGCGTCGAGCAGCTGTCGGAATGGATCATAGAACGTGTCATCATGCAGATCGAGGGCGGTCCAGCTGTAAGCTGTGTCAAATGCATCCACGCCTTCTTCGGTCGCTATGATGGCCAGCATCGCGGTGTTCAGCACGTCGCGCATTTCGCGAGACATGGCCGACGTATACTGTACGCCATCATTCGGGATGGCTACGGATTGATGGATGACCTTTACGACGTCCATTACGTCCGGATGCTCTTCCTCGATGGTGCCGCGTGCATCGACGTAGGATGACCCTGCTTCGCAGTCGCCGTTGTACACACCGGCGACGGAAGCATCATGGGAGCCAGCGTCCACAGTCACGACCTCAACTCCAGCCGCAGCAAGGTCGATGCTGGGGATGACCCAGCCGCTCGTGCTGAGTGCGTCTGCTCTGCAGAAGGTAACGCCATCCAAATCTGCGAGGGTCTCGTACGCACTGTCGGCATGGACGAAAATCTGCCCGTTGTAGCTCGGGCTGCCATAACGAACAGAGACGAGTTCGGCTTCGGCGCAACCCTGATCCGAGGCGAGGATGTATGCGAAGGTCGCCAAGGAGCCGATGTGAGCCTTGGGTGGGTCACTGCACATCGCTTCGATAACGCCAGCATACTCCGTGGCCACAAAAGTGTCCACGTAGAGGCCGGTCTCCTCAAAGATCAGGTCCGCGACGGCTTCTGAGCCAGCTGCGACGCGTTCGGTTTCACCAGAAGGAACGAAGGCCCAAACAATGGGGTTTTCCTCGGTTCCCAATTCTGGTTCGCTAGCACATGCTCCCAACGCCAGTGCGCCGATGAGCAGTATGCCGACTACGGCTAAAAGATAGAAACGGTTCTTATGCATAGTACTTTTTCCTCCTCGGAAAATTTCAACTCGGGATAACTAGATCGAGTACGTAGTGAACCTTCTGTGGCTTTTATTAATGCTCGTCGATCAAATAATCCCACCTCCTCTTCTCTCTTCCAACTCCTTAATTGTCCGCTGTTTTGACCATATTAGCGCGAAATATCACGGCTTGCAAGCAATTGGGGTCTTGTATCTTTCATATGCGGCGTTTACAATGTTTTCTCCTATGTCTAAGACAGCGTACCAAGACGCCCTCGACTACCTCTACAGCCATATAGATTACAGCATTAAGAGGAGCTACCGCTATTCCGCGGAGGTTTTTGAGCTCCAACGCGTCATCGATCTCTTGGGTACACTGGGGGACCCGCATGCACAAATTAAAGCTTTCCATATAGCGGGCACAAAAGGCAAAGGATCCGTCTCAGCGTTGATCGCATCGGTGCTGCAGGAGGCGGGTTTTAAGACCGGTCTCTATACCTCTCCGCATCTCTCACGCCTCAACGAGCGGATCATGATTAATGGAGAGCCAATTACTGACAAGGACTTCGTCGAATTGGTTGAAGTTGTTAAGCCCAGCGTCGAGAGCATACCGGGATTGACGGTTTTTGAAATTCTCACCGCGATGGCTTTCACCTACTTTGCCGAACAAGGAGTCGAATATGCAGCTGTGGAAGTCGGGCTAGGCGGGAGGCTGGATGCAACGAACGTCCTCGAGCCAATCATCGCCGTGATCACTTCACTTTCTTATGACCATATGCATCTGCTCGGAGAAAGCTTGTCTGATATTGCCCGCGAGAAGGCTGGTATTATCAAGTCTGGGATACCTGTGGTTCTGGCTCCACAGCAGTTTGAGGCGGAGCGAGTGGTTGAGAGTGTTGCCGAGGCGGAGGGAGCGCCATTGATTCGTGTCGGTTACGACTGGCTGTATTCACCTGGTACCCATAATTTCGATGCCCAGACGCTTTACATCTGGTCGCGTGCAGAGCAGCCACTAATGGACGCGTTTGTAGACTCCGCGGGTGGTGATGAGTGGGCGCCACCACGTTATCAAATACCCCTTCTTGGGCATCACCAAGTTGTGAACGCTGC
>CBDTTY010000006.1:0-30245 GCA_965363875.1 uncultured Anaerolineales bacterium | reverse complement strand
CGGTATAAAGAAGGGGCAGTAATTCACTACCCTGGCCCATATTTGAATTCAACACAAAGAAAGAAAACCAGTTCATGAATAAAACCAACGCCATTCGCATTCTCGAAAAGGCAGGCATCTCGTATGAACTCCGTGAGTATGACATAGATGATGGTGCCTTCACTGCCGAGGGAGTTGCTGATGTCTTGGGACATGAGCCCGAGATGATTTTTAAAACGCTCATTCTGCGCGGTGACCGCAGCGGACCGTTGATCGCATTGGCGCCCGCCGGAACGGAGATCAATGTTCGTGCGTTGGCTAAAGCTTCAGGGGACAAACGCGTGGAAATGGTTCCGCAACGCGAGGTGCGCTCCCTAACTGGCTACGAACGCGGCGCGGTCACACCGCTGGGAATTCAGCGTGATTATCCTGTGTTTATCGATGAGACTGTCGATCTCTGGGATATCGTTGGAATCTCCGGCGGAGAGAAAGGTCTTGAGATTCTCCTCGCGCCATCCGATCTACTGAGCGTTACCAGCGCGGTAAAGGCGGATTTCGCCAGGTCGGTGTGAGCGACAGGAAATTAAGGACCACTGGGCAGAAGAATGGAGGGCGCGGTTAGCCGCGCCCTCTTTAATCAAGCGCAGAGGCCGACCCGCGCGACGGCTCCTCGCCCTAAAGCACCCGACCCACGTAACCTCCCGCAGGTTCAAAAACAGCGGGAGGTTTAGCGCGCAAATCTTAAGGCGCAGCCTGCCGCCTGCGAATTGGCCAGGATAATTAGGGAAAGGACGCCCCCGTCGTTTGAGAAAATATTTACCGGGGTTTTGCGAAAACAGCGGTTGTGTAAGCCCTATACGTGCTGTCAGACCAGTACTGATACCCGACCCCAATTTCTGTGTACGTTGGATTGAGCATGTTATTTCTGTGGCCAGTGCTATTCATCCAACCGTTGAAGATTGACTGAGCTGAACTGCTGCCTGCGAAAATATTCTCGGCGATAGCCGAGTAGTTATAACCCTGGGAGAGCGCCCGGTCCCACGGAAGTGAACCATCAGAACCTGTATGGGAAACAAAATCGTTGCAGGCCATATCTTCGCTGTGAACCCGCGCTGCCGCAGCTAATTGACTCTGCTGGCTGAGCGTGCCGATGCCTCTACTCTGGCGTTCCTGATTAATAAGTTGGATTAGAGAACTCTCCAAACCACCATTGCCGGAAGGATTGCATATCCCTGAGGTCGGAGTCGGCGGGAGAGCCGTATGGGTCGGAGGTGGAGTCGGCGGCGGGGATGTTGACGAGGGAGGCGGCGATGGGTTGGTGGAAGTCGGTGGCGGGATAGGTGTGTTGCTGGCAAAGGCGCTCTGAGAGGTTGGCGGGGGAGTTGTCGGCGGGGACGTCCAAGTGATCGTAGGGGAAGGGGTGATTGTCCGGGTTGCACCAGCGGTTCCTACCGCGGTCGTGGTTGGCGAGGGGCCTGCGGTTGATGTCCCCGGAGTCGCGGAAGGCGTTGTTGAGCCGGTGGGTGTTGGGGATGCTGTTGCTGTCTCCGCAGCTTGTGACGCTTGGGTGGTGGATTCCACCGGCTGGAAAGGTGTTGGTGAGGAGGTCTCCTCGCCACGATTGTCGGAGACGGGTATCAGGTCCAAGTTTTGAAGGGGTTCGGTCCCAACGACTCCGTCTGGCAGGGCGACTTGCGCATCTGCGAGATGCTCTTGGGCATGCCCGTTGAGATTGAACTCTGCTAGGAGTGTAGGTGGGGCATTGCAGCTAAGCCCGGCGAGAGCCAGGGCAATCACAGTGACGAGTAACAACAAGCCAGGCGCACGATTGCGCCGCGGATTCTTTTTACCAGGGCGTTTCTTCAAACGAAAAAGCACGAGGTCTCCACCGCTTCCGTCCATCTGAACACTGGCTGGCAACCGCGGGAGAGCCCATCAGTTGCAGATATTCTAGTAGGCTTGAATGGATTATGGCCCATGCAGATTAGCGATCACCATAGAGAAGATGTACCAGCGGCGGGAGTTACCCGCCGCATAGTATTTCAAAGACTAATTTGAGGTGTATGTTGATAAGCGGATAGGCAAGGCCCGCTCAGATGGTTATTGCTTAAGCATTCGCTCCAATTCATCTGTCTTCATCAACAGAGTGTTGGGTTCGGTGAACCTGCGCGAGGTCAGATCCAGGGCACGTACCATGTCTGGAACGACATCGCGAACGATGGAAAAAAACTTATGCAGCGGTGTTTTCGAACCCATGCCAACTGTGAGGGCGACCTCGTTGTTTATATGCAGCACCAACTGCTGCATCTCTGAGCCAGTGATCATCGTGAATCGCCATTTTCCGAATTCGACTTCCCTCTGTGCACTCTCGCCCAGGCGCATGATGTGTGCAGTTGAAGCGATAGCCTCGTCAAACCCCGACTCAAGGTCTTCGGGATAGCTAGACAACATCAACCCATCGTAATCGACAATTACCGCCCAGCGAAAATCGACATCTGGGTTGTCGAGGCGGGCGAGAGCGTCCGTAAGAGCCTGGACGCGCGGATCAACGGTTCGAAGCGAAGATTCAACACTCGTATCCGTATACATAATTTCACCTGCTCCTATTAGACAATCATTCGCTACCATTCTGACACAGAATGACCCATAAACGACTTTGCGAATAGCTAACAAATTTTCCCCCTTAATCAAGGAGACATATCAAGTTTTTTGTAGGATAAGAGAGATTCCTCGTATGACCCATTGGGATTATGGGTTGCTCAAGCGCAGCGAAGTTACCCATGGTTACTATATTCGGACCAGTCAATCATACGAGCAATTGATCGGGGTTATGCGCCGGTTTAACTTGCGCCGCTTGGCGGCTCCTTTCAAGCTGTGCATTCGCCGCCACGCATGCTTGAGGATGAGTCTAAAGAGATGGTCCTCGAACAGCTCCCGCCTATGGTTCATGAGCGACACGCCCAACTCAGTCGCTGCCGGAGCTGCGGGCAGGGCTATTGGAAGGGGGTCCACTACGAACACACGCGCCGCTTCTTAGAGCTGGGGTTTTAAAGAAACAGATAGCTCGCAATCGACATCGTTCTGGGTTTAAGGTTTGAAGAGTTGGGCTACCAGCTACCCAGGGGTTTGTCCTGCGTAGGATAGCCCAAGAAGGACAACATCGCCTCACGCCCTCGGTTCAAGATGGGATCGCCGTGCGATGGCAGCAGATGAATAAAGTCTAATTCGCTAAGGCGGCGCATCGAGGCATCGGCCAGTTTCGGGTCTTGAGAGAATGCTGCGAAGGGCGGGGAGAGTCGATCCTTTAGATTCATAATCGCGTCTCCACAAATCATCGCTTGATCAGACGGGTGTAGGAAGCCAATCTGACCTGGCGAGTGACCGGGGAGATGGATCACGGCCATCCCTGCTGCAGATTCCCCGCTTTCGAGGGTTTTAGCAACGGGTATCCCCCAAGCGGTTTGCATGAAATTGCGGGCAACTAAAAAGAGCGGGTTTTTTGACGGGAGGAATCGATAATCAGATTCGCCGTTGATGAAGGGAGCCTCCGCTTTATGGCAGAGAATCGGAGCGTTCCACGCCGCCCGAACCGCGCTCAACCCGCCGCTGTGGTCGGCATGTGCGTGCGTCAGGAGGATCTGCCGCGGTCCCTGACTCTGTGTTAGTCTGGCGATAGCGGCCACGACCTGATCTCCGCTCTCAGGAGGACCGGAGTCGATCAGAGTCCAATCCGCTCCGCTGCGCACCAACCAGGTCGACACCGGCAAAGAGAGTAGACCGAGGACTTTATACTTGATTTCCAAGCGCCATATGTTGGTACTGATCTGTTGGAAGCCCAATGTCATTGTCCTTTCGTTTCGAACTCTCGGATCAGACCAGGAATATCCACTAGTTTCCTGGTGATCTTCTCAGGGATTATTTGCGTCGCAGCTGATACACTAACCTCCGGTTTGAGCCATATCTGGTGCATCCCCGTGTTTTGTGCACCGAGAATATCCGCTTCAAGTCTGTCGCCGATCATAACGATAGAATCAGGAGTCACCTGCCACTGTTCGAGCACCATCTCGAAGGGCCTGGGATCTGGTTTCCGTATCCCGATTGCGGCCGAGATGATGATTGGATCGAAGTAATCGCGAATTCCAACTTTATCGATCAACCGCTGCACATTCTCTGCATCTCCGGCGTTTGAGATTATTCCGAGCATTCGACCTTCATCCTGTAGTTCGTCAAGCACCGCGTGAAGCGCCGGCATTGGCTGCCAATGCGTTTCGCTCACGCTGTAGAAACGCCTCAGCCCACGCCCCAGGATATCGGGCGATATTTCTTCGCACCCGAAGGTGCTCAATGTCTCTTGCAGCAACGATGCAGTGGAACGCTCGAGTTGGTTGGATTGGCGCTGATGGTCATATGCTTCCAGTGCACGCTCGAATGCCGAGCGGAAGCCGCTTCGATCGAAATCCAACCCATCTTCCTGGAACTGATCAATAAGGAGATCCAGGCTGTCTTGCAAGAGAACAGGCCAATCGCCCTCGAACCGAATTAGCGTTGAGCCGAGATCAAAAATCGCCCCACGAATCGCTTTTGTCATGTGCAGTCAGTACTCGCGCGATGGATCATAGAGGTTCAACAGCGGCGCCTCGGATAGATAATGCTGAATGTTCAAAGTGAACAGCTGAATCGCCCGTTCGAGGTAGTGGGGAGATGATCCACCAATGTGGGGCGTAAGAATGACATTATCCATCTCCCACAGCGGACTGCTTTCAGGGAGTGGTTCGATGGGATAGACGTCCAACGCAGCACCAGCTAAACGCTCCAAGTTCAGCGCCTCAACCAATGCGCCATGGTCCACGATGCCGCCGCGGGAGATGTCGATCAGATAAGCGCTCGGTTTCATCGCTTCAAAGATGGCCTCATCATAGATGCCCTGGGTTTTCCGGGTGAGCGGGAGGGTGACGATCACGAAGTCACATAGAGACACCATTGAGCGCAGGGCCTGGGGTGGATAGATGCGATCGGGTATTTCCGACTCAGGGTCACCGAGCCCTTCGAGTGAGTAGCCATCGTCAGAAAGATGTTTCAAGTCTCGCTTGGTTGTCAATACGCTTGCACCGAACGTCTGACACAGACGTGCGATTTCGCGGCCAACGCTCCCGTAACCAACAATCCCGACCGTACTCCCCCGAAGCTCCTGTGGTTGGTACCGCTTAAGACGACCTGACGCCCAATGCTCCTCGGGAGTACTGTGAATGAACTTAAGCATACGATGAGATAAGGTGAGGATAAACATTAATGTCAATTCGGCTAACTGGGGGGCCGAAACACCACTCATCGTGGTGATCATCAAATCCGAGCCGAGAAGAGGATGACCCATGACATGGTCCACGCCGGAATAGTGGAATTGGATCCAACGCAGATTGGGAACGAGATCTACGTCAGGAAGTGCGCTTAGGGTGTAGAGGATTTCAGTCTCCTGCAGCAGCTCCTCCGGAAGGTCTTCCGCGTCGCTGGTTGGGTGAGATGTTATCTTCAAGCGCGGAGAGACAGCTTGCAGACGCTCAAAAAGCGCAGTAGGGAAGGGTACAGTTAAAAGAAGATGGACATCTGATTCGCTCATAAGTTCATTTTACATCAGACTGGGGAGTACGCCATAAGCCAAAGGTGGATGGATAATGGATTAGCACCAAGCGCAGCACGAGGATTTGAGCGCAACCAGACGAACATAAAGGGGGCGCTTGGTCTATACTCTGATTCAAAGACCTCTTTGACTAAGCCAAGGGTGCGATGGGAGTTAGGATGAAGATAGGCGTTGTTTATCCACAGACGGAACTCGATCCGGATCCGCTTGTTGTCAGGGACTTCGCACAAACCGTGGAGGACCTCGGGTTCACGCATATTCTGGCGTATGAGCATGTGTTAGGGGTTGACCCGAATCGCTCGGGTGGGTGGAAAGGTATTTATTCAATCGAAGATTCCTTTATGGAGCCGTTTGCGCTCTTTAGCTTTATGGCGGCAGTGACAGAGCGGGTGGAATTCGCGACGGGGATCCTGATCCTCCCTCAGCGGCAAACTGCATTGGTCGCCAAGCAGGCAGCGACGCTGGATCGGCTTTGTGGTGGGCGTCTGCGCCTCGGTATAGGTGTCGGCTGGAACGAAGCTGAATACATCGCCCTGGATGAGAATTTCCACACGCGCGGCCGCAGGTGCGAAGAGCAGGTCCAAGTTTTGCGTAAATTGTGGACCGAATCTTGTGTGATGTTCAACGGTCATTGGCATAGTATTCCCCATATGGGATTAAAACCCCGACCGATTCAGCAGCCAATTCCAATATGGTTTGGAGGGCACGCGGATGTCGTTCTGCGCCGTGCCGCGCGACTCGGGGACGGTTGGCTGCCCACATACAGCAGCGTTGAGGACACAGAACCCTCCCTTGATAAGCTCAGAGAATATTTAGATGCGGAGGGACGAACTTGGGATGAATTTGGAATGGAGGCACGCGTGCGCTTTTTAGAGGGAAATTTGGACGTGCTAGCGGGTGAGATAAAGGCGTGGGAGCTAGCTGGCGCCACACATATTTCGCTGAATACAATGCGGAGCCAGCTTAACGGACTGGACGAGCATTTACAAGCTGTCCGCGTGTTCTCAGAAGCTTTTTTGGATTAGGGCAAACAGCCTCGAATGCAGAGTTTCGCTGATGAATAGATATGGAGAGAAGGTTCATCGTGGGCTGAGGAGGCGCAGGTGAGATCTGTAAGCGTCGTTGGTATCGGGCAATTACCCGTTGAGAAGGCATCCGCTCTCAGCCTGCGTCAACTTGGGGCCGAGGTTGTCCGGCGGGCAATGGAAGATGCAGGCGTCGATCGGGTCGATGCTCTTTTTGCCAGCAATATGCTGGCTGATGAACTCCAGGGGCAAAAGCACATTGCCTCCCTAATAGCGGAAGAAGCCAATCTCTTGGGTGTAGAGGCGTTGCAAGTTCGCGCGGCGATGGCTGGTGGTGCAGCAGCGATACGAGTGGCGTTTCTTTCGGTGGCGAGCGGCGAATCCGACCTGGCGATTGCTGTAGGCGTGGAGAAGATGAGCGAGGGCGCTGCTACCCCAGCCCTATCCAAGGCTCTCGATGCAGCGAGAGAGGTCCCCGACGGCGCAACGATGATCAGCAAAAACGCGGAACTCAAGCGTA
Organism: uncultured Anaerolineales bacterium; assembly: GCA_965363875.1. GTDB lineage: Bacteria > Chloroflexota > Anaerolineae > Anaerolineales > E44-bin32 > E44-bin32. The sequence continues at coordinate 23,086 of CBDTTY010000006.1, read as the reverse complement.
TGTACCTTGACCGCTACAATGTCCCAGAGGAGGGACTGGTTAACTTCCCTGTCGTCGCTCATGATAACGCACGCTCCAATCCATTTGCGCTCTATAAAAAGACCATCAGCCCGAGTGAAGTTCAAAGTTCGAGGGTGATCCATGCCCCGCTCCGCTTATTCGAGTGCTCGCCGATCTGTGATGGCGCCGCAGCTGTCGTTCTGGCACCAAGTGAACAATCACGCGCTCTTAACCCGGAGCCGGTTCAGCTACTGGCATCCAGCGTTGTCACTGACCGCTTCCGCATCGATGACCGGGAAGATCCTCTCCAGCTCGAGGCAGCTCATCGCTCATCTCATGATGCTTATCGAAAGGCGAACATCAACCGCGAGGATATCCACCTATTCGAGGTTCATGACGCCTTCAGCATCATGGCTTGTCTGCAATTAGAAGCGGCCGGGTTTGCCGAACCCGGTCAGGGTTGGCGCTTGGCGGTCGATGATGAGATTCGTCTTCAAGGAAAGATCCCAATCACCACGATGGGAGGGCTTAAGGCGCGGGGGCATCCGATCGGTGCAACGGGCCTATACCAGGTGTGTGAGATTGTTCTTCAATTGACAGGGCACGCGGGTAAAAACCAGGTTCGGAACGCAGAGATCGGGATGATGCAAAGCGTTGGGGGTGCGGCATCCACCGTGCTGACGCACATCTTCGGAGTCTAGGACGGCGGTAACTTCCCGTGATGATAAAGGGGTTCCCTTCTCGGTTCTTAGAGGTCTTCTCGAAGGTTACACGTTCTATCGTGATTTGACCCTTCGAAACATCATCCTTCCACCGGCGTGAAGTGGCAGGCACGGGCACCCTTCCCTCTATAGACTTTAATTGGCCCAGATAGCCAGGCCCATCCCCGCGGCGACAACACCCATCAGTAGCATGGTCAGAGCGGTATACCCAGTCGAGGCGGATAGGTACAGCCCGATGGCCGGGAGTGTGATCATTGCGAAGGCGATGGCCAGGAAAGAGAAACGGTATCGATTCCGAAAAGAGTTGTCATCGTTCATGGGGATGTGATCCAGAGAGCGAGAAGAGTTAATAAACTGATGAGACCGATGAGAGGGAATACGTAGACGAGAAGGCTTCGCAGGATTGAGCCCTCCTTTCCTGCTGCATCGGTCGTGCTAGCTCCGACGATGATTTTTGTTGGAGCGATGACAGATCCGAGGGCGCCGCCAGCTGTTTGTGCAGCCAGAATAATAGGCACGCTGAGACTGAGCAGTTCGGCGGTGCGAAGCTGGATGTTGGCGAAGACGACATTCGAATTTGTGTTCGAGCCAGTCATAAACGCGCCTAAACCGCCTATCCAGGGGGAGATGACGGGGAAGAGAGAGCCCATTCCCTCTGATAATCCGCGCGCCAGGGTTTCCGTCATTCCGGCATGTGACATGACGACGGCCATAGAGACCATGGCGGTGATGCCCAGGCTGGAGGGTAACATGCGCCGGATGGTAGTCTTTATGATGCGCAGCCCAGCGCCAGGGGCGTAAAGCTTGGCGCGAGAGTAGAGGAGGTATGCGATAAAAGAGCTGTATGCGAGGATCGCTCCGGCGTGGCGGAGGAGAGGAATCTCGCGGCCGTAGCCGGCTGGAGTTGCGTACCCAAGCGAGGTGCTGACTGCCGGGAAGGGGACGCGGATGACGATAGAGCTGAGCGCTGAGCGCAGCGGAGCAATGAATTGGATGGCAAGCGTGATGACGACAAGTGCAATGTAGCCAGAGAGAGCGAGTAGGAGCATTCGCGTCTTCGTTCCGGACGTATTTCGTTCGCTAGCCTGACGGCCTCGGAAACGGGCGATGACAAAACCAACGATCAATCCGGCTGATCCGCCGCCGAGTGCACCAATAGCCCATAAACCGTGCGTTGAGAGCCAGAATTGTGCACCCCCCATGGCAATGCCAAGAATCAATATCGGCCAGAACAATCGGCGTACCGCATCCCAGCCTCCGGAGATGTGTGCGATTTGATAGCCGCAGACCAGGCCGGCGATCGCCAGGAATGCAGCCGCGGGAGGCGCCAATATCTCCCCCGCATATCCTGTGGAGGCAATGAGCGCCTGAAAAGAGGTAGCTAGCGAGCCAAAGGTCACCGACCAGGAATGACCTATGGATGGGATCATTACTGCGGCTAAAGGAGAAAATCCGAGTCCGACGAGAAGTGGTGCGGTGACTGCCGTCGGCACACCAAAACCTCCCACACCCTGTAGAAATGAGGCGAAAGCCCAGCCGATGAGCAAGGCTTGCAGGCCGCGGTCATTTGTCAGTCCCGGAATGGCATGGCTGAGGATTTGAATCGCACCCGCTTCATCTGCAACCCGATATAACAGAAATGCGCTCCAAGTGATAAGAAGGACATCGCTGGTTAATAGCAGGGCCTTAACATGGGCCAAGGCGATCAGGTCTATCCCGGCGCCGAAACGCAGGAGCGCCACAAGGATGGCTACAAACCACCCGGCAGGACCCGCCCTGGCAGCCCCCCAACGGAATCCGACCATCAATCCAATAATTACCAGAATAGGGAGCAGGGCGAGGAGCCAGTCAATGAGCATGTGCTTGTTTTCGGAGACGATGGCGATTATAGCATGGAGCACGGGGACCGAAAGTCAGGTGGAGAAGGCGGGGTCGGCTGGGTTGGTTGTCTGCCTCTAGTAATAAGCAGACCAACGAGGATTCCTTCACTTTTTCTCGCCGGACGCCGAATTGGGGCGGAAATTGACCTACATTAGCCGTTCAGTCCTAGACGGCGTAGGGATTCCGTAGGGCAGTCGTGTAGGATCAGCCACGCGTCTCTGGTGTTGATTCATATATAGTATAGGAAGAAGGGCAATATCTCTTCTTCTCCTCCTTAAGAGAGAGCCGGGGTAGGCGTCCCCGGCTCTCACGATTCTTCTGAGTTTTCAATCTAGTAGAGTCAGTTCAGTACGTTGGTCGAGCTTCCTAATTTTTATCTTAATAATGAAGTTGTTTGTTCCATTGTGCTGGCGATGGGTCTTCAGTCGGGTGACGGGATGGTGATGTCCTCAGCAGGTATAGAGACGATGTGGAGCGTCACTGGGCGTTCGAGAGCCTGCACAAGATCATTGCGAAGATTTTCAGCCAGCTCTTCCGAGAATGAGCTAAGGGAATTGAAGGTCACATCTACGTTGACCTCGTCATCCTCTTCGCTGACGTCAAATTGAACCAAGCGCAGGCTGGGATTTGTCTCTACATAATTCTGGAGAGTTGTTTCAACAACCTGGTAGGTTTGAGATTCGCGAGCGGTGTTAATGAAGACAATCCCCAGCGGGATCATGATGGCGATCAGCATCACCAGGGATGTTAATAACCCGAAACGCAGTCTCGCCTTCTGTTCGGCTCCCGGGGTAGGTCGAAAACCAAGCAAGAGAAGCGTAATGGCGCCCGCGAAGGCGATGGCGATAAGGTTGGTGATGAAGAGCAGGCTTGCGCCCCCGGCGATGTTGACGTCCCACATAGCGATACCGATACCAATGACGCCAAGCGGGGGCACGAGTGCAGCCGCGATCGCCACACCCGGGAGTGCTGTTGAGACGTCCTCGCGGGCAACGGCGTAGGCTCCGGCTATACCGGAGACAAGCGCCACCGCCAGGTCAAAGAGATTTGGATTAATCCTCGCTGTAATTTCATGCGTGACGCTGCGCAGCGGCGAAAGAACGGTGAGTAAAACCGCCAGCCCGATCGCGAGCGCAATCCCCTTTAAAGCAGATTCAAAGGCAATCTTCAGTAGACGAATATCTCCCCGAACAATAGCCAAACTGATTGCGAGGATGGGAGTAAATAAAGGCGCCACGAGCATTGCTCCGATGATGACCGCGGTGCTTCCTTGGAGCAGGCCATAAGTGGCGATCATCGCCGCAAGGCCCATCATGACAAAATAGTCTGTGTCCGGTTGGGCGCCTTGATAAACTCCTCGATAAACCTTTGCTTGTTCTCTACGTGTGAGCTTGGGAAGCGATCGGAAAAAACCGTCCCAAACCCGGCGGAGCCAAAAACGAGGCAAACCGCGAAAGCTCTTGGTTATAACAACGGGTGTTGGACATGCTCGGGCAGTTTTCTCCGGAAGTGCACCGAAAAGGACCTGGTCGATCAGGCTTTCTTCAGAGGCTCCCATGATCACCAGGTCGCTTTCAGATCCGGCTTGAACGATTCCGTCAACGACGGTGTGGGCGCGCACAACACGGCTTTCGATGGGGAACTGGCTCATATCGGCGGATGAGTCATCGACCTGTGGAAGCGACGAGAGCTGTTCCCGCAGCGCCTCGATCGTGCTTTCGATCCTTTGCCTGCCCCCCTCAAGTTCACTCTCGGTAGCGTCAGGTCGGGTGACGTACACCGTCTGTGTTGTTGCATCGAATTCTCGGGCGAGTAAGAGAGCAAGTCGCATCGCCAGGGGAGCATGAGGACCGCCAGCGGTGGGAATCAATATCCGCTTGATTTGGAAGGGCGGACTCGCTATGTCCCCGTCAACTTGTCCCTCTTCTACCTGCAGCGACGATAATCGCTCGGGGTGATAGGCGATCACGGCAACATCACAGGGTGCAGAGTGCACCACGGGATCCAATATTCTTCCTGTTCGCGTGCCCGCCTCAGGAGTCTCCATCGGCCAGGACATGAGTATCAGGCTGCATTTTTCTTCGACTGCGGTGTCGTTTATACCCTGGGCGACACTGCTGGCCAGGCGGGTGATGGGATATGTCGGTACGCTGTTTCCCTTACCCTCGCGGGTAGACCATTTGAAAAGCGTATTTCGCTCCTCGGCTATCCGCCGCCCCTCCTGAATGGCAAGAGGATCGGCGGTGGAAATGACCTGGAGTGGAATGACATCTCCGTTGGTTTGACGAGCGAGGGCGTTGGCAAACCCTAAGACGAATCGACGCTCCCTTCCGCTGCCGAGGGGAACGAGGATACGAAAAGCACCCTCTCTTCTTATGGTCTCAGGGTCTTGGCCAAATACAGTTACTCCGTGTTGAGCCTCGAGAAGGTGGGGCCGCGCGTATACGAACAAGAGCACTGAGCCTATGGCGATCCACCCGGCAGCACCCAACAAGCCCACAGGCACTAATCCAAAGAAGAGAACGATGCTGAATGTGAGCGCCAGGAGCGGGATAAGGGGGAAGAAGGGGATGACGATGGTCCTTCGCCGCTCAGGCTCCGCTTGTCGGCTGCGGATTGCTGCTAAGTTGACAAGAATCACCTGGGTGAGGAATAGGCCGGCGGATATCTCGATCAACCATGCAGACGGCATGAATAAAATCAGCAATGAGCCCAGCAGGGTCAAGGTTATGAAGATGTAGGGAGGCAGACGGAAGGGACGGCGAATTCTGGTGAAAATGCGCGGCAGCGCCTCCATGCGGCTGAGCGAATAGAGCACGCGGGCGCTGGTGAGCATACACTCACTTGCCGCGAGAAGGAGAGCGAAGAAAACGACACCAGCGGTCAACCACGTTCGAAAAACCCCAGCACCGGCGAGTGAGCGGGTTGCGGCCGTTGATTCATCTAGAATGGAAAATATTGGCAGTGCGGGAATTAAGAGTTGGGCGGAGATCAGCAGGAGGCCGCCCACCAGGAGCGTTATCCACAAGCCCTGGGGCAGACGGATGTTGGGCATGAGAATGCGTCGCTTGGAAGAGGTGATTGCCTCTAAACCGGCGAAAAGGGTTATTGAAGAGGCGATGGCAAGAAGGTAGTTTCTTGCCGAGGAGTCGGACAAAGTGGAAGTTGAGGATGGTTCCCAAGAGGGGATGGCGCTGATCAGAAGAGCCACAAATGCTACGAGGAGTACCAACAAAACCGACGGGAGCATCCCTCGGCGAGGTAGGAGATGGAAGAGATTAATTAGCACCAATAGGATGAGCATACCCACTGCGGCCAACGCCATGTAGGCTTCAATTTCAGGAAATAGAGCGGCAAGGGATCCGGACGCATATTTCAGAAGAGCAGCACATAGCAACAAATTAGCGGCAAGGGAGGACCAAGCGGCAATAAAGCCGCTCGACTTTCCCAGTGATTCGTGGATTAGCGCGTGGATGCCGCCGCGCTCGCCGCTTCCTCCAAGAAGTTCATGGATATTTAGGAGAGTCAATCCCAGGACGAGAATGGCGAGCAGGGCGGGCGTCGCGGATTGAATACCGCTTTCGAAGACGACATGAGCGGGGATGATGAAAGATAAGCCCAGAGCTACGGCCAGCCCAAGCGCTGAAACCTGGGTTATGCTTTGCAGGTGCCGACTCAGGCGGAGTTCACCAAGAAAGCTTTCGGTTTCATCTTTCATTTATTTTTTCCACCTGCAAGACTCCCGGTGATCAGGCGGGTGTATGAGAAAAGGCTTCCCAGATAAGGGGCATCTTTGCAACAGTGTACCCCGATCTTGTTGAAGTGCCAGCGTGAGATTCGCGAGACACACTGATTTATCAGGGTAGCTGTCATTTGCCTAAACCACTGTATAATCGCGTCTCGTGGACGAATCCGAATCATCAGCCAGCCGTCAGATCGCACGCGCTAGTGGTGTGGTCATGGTGGGCTTCATCTTCTCGAGTCTGATGGGGTTGATCAGCACAGCCCTGATAGCTCGGGCGTTTGGCACGAGTGCAGAGAATGATGCCTTTAATGCTGCAAACCGCCTAACAGAGATCATCTTCAATCTCATGGCTGGCGGGGCGCTTGCCTCCGCCTTTGTGCCCACATTTACCAGCTTTCTCACCCGAAATCAGACGCAAAGAGCCTGGCGACTGGCCTCCTCAATCGCCTCATTGCTTTTTGTCGGTCTTGGGGTTGCTTGCACTTTGGCCTGGATCGCGGCGCCGTGGTTGGTTCAAAATATCCTTGCACCAGGGTTCGATGGTCCGCAGCAGACGCTGACCGTCTCACTGTTGCGGGTGATGTTGATCTCTCCCGTGATCTTCAGCCTGAGCGGTCTGTTGATGGGTGTTCTGAATGGCTATCAACGGTTCTTCCTACCCGCCATCGCCTCGGGTTGCTACCGCCTGGGATTGATTATTGGTGTGCTGTTTTTGAGCCCGCGGATGGGAATCTTCGGTTTGGCCTGGGGTGTGGTTTTAGGCGCTTGCCTACACCTGGTTGTCCAGATTCCCGGGCTGCTCTCTCTCGGCGGGCGTTTCTTCCGCGGCTTTGGTCTGGGCATTCCCGAGGTTCGTCAGGTTGGACGATTAATGGCCCCGCGATTGCTGGGGCAAGCCGTGGTTCAGGTTAACTTTCTCGTCAGCACAATCCTCGCTTCAGGGATGCCTGAAGGCAGCCTGGCGGCAATCACGTTCGCATTCACACTTATGCTCATGCCACACACAGTCATCGCCAAGGCAGTCGGAGTCGCTTCTCTGCCTACATTCTCAGCCCAGGTAGCGCGTGGCGAGATGGACGCGCTGAAGAATACCTTTGGCAACACCTTGCGGGGGGTAGTCTTCCTTTCGTTACCGGCCAGCATCGGATTGGTTTTACTGCGGCGACCGGTCGTGGCGATGCTTTTTGAGCGCGGTTTCTTTACCGCGGAATCGACGGAGTTGGTCGCGTGGGCATTGCTCTGGTTTGCGATCGGCCTAGTGGGGCACTCAATACTCGAAGTAGTCGTGCGCGCCTTTTATGCAATGTACGATACATGGACTCCTGTTATCGTCGGCGTGATAGCGATGTCGTTGAATGTAGTTTTTAGTTTGGTTTTTGCGGCGGGTTTTTCGCGCCTCGGTTTGCCCCCTCACGGCGGTCTCGCGCTGGCGAATTCTTTAGCAACGGCGCTTGAGGTGGCCGCTCTGCTGCTGCTCATAAGGAAACGATTGGGCGGGCTTGGTTTGCGGCACCTCCGGCGGGGGCTCATAGGTTCCGCTGTGGCCTCCGTGGTAATGGCTGGAGGGCTATGGCTCTGGATGGGGATCACTGCTGGAGCAAGCGTATGGCTGAGCGGAGTGGGCGGGGTTTTTCTGGGGGCGAGTTTGTACTGGGCTATAGCTTTCGCTATGGGTGTTCCTGAGGCGCGTCAGTTACCGCGGATGGTTTTAAGCCGGTGGTTATGACGCCCATAATACAAAGACAATCTGAGCGATGACAATCCCCAACACAGCACCGATAAAAGCCTCCATGGGTGAATGACCTAAAACCTCCCGGAGCTTCTCCTGGCTGCGGGCAGGATGTCCCTCGATAAAATCCTTAATGATGGCGTTGATGATTTTAGCGTGTTGGCCGGCCTGACGCCGGATACCGGTCGCGTCGTAAATCACGATCATTGCCAGGGCGACAGACATGGCAAAGAGGGGTGTATCAAAACCGCTGGTGAGCCCGATGCCGTGTGCGGTTGCAGTAACGAGTGCGGAGTGCGATGAGGGCATGCCTCCGGCGCGCAAGAGCAGAGACCAATCCCAAGAATGCGTGCGTTTGTACTCGATCGCCAGCTTCAGAGTCTGTGCGCCGCTCCATGCCAGCACTGCGCCGATTAGGACTTGATTCCGAAAGATCTCCAACAGGTTCAACTATAGGTCCCCTAGTTCCAGGTCGGTCTCGATGAGTCCGCCGGATTCGTCCTCTGTGAGCTGCCGCAGCGTTAACTGGGCTTCCTCTAAGAGCTCGCTGCAGCGAACGCTCAGAGCCTGGCCTCGCTCGAAAAGAGCCAGGGAATCCTTTAGCGGCAATTCGCCGCTCTCCATTTTCTCAACGACCGACTGCAATTCCATAAAGGCTTCTTCGTAACTCATCTTTCCAATCGATTTTTTCTTTGGCATTTCTCCTCCTCGCCTGAAGGACGGCGGGACTGGGTCTTGTAGGGCTTGATCAAAGGCGCGATATGGCAGCATTAGCCAATCTTTTGTTTCTAACACTTATTCATCAAGTTGGTCTTGGGCCTCCGCGTTGAACGTCCCATCATGCACCTGGATCTGCAAAGGGTCTCCGCCTCTAACCTGTGTGACAGAGCGGATTACCTGGTCGTTCTTTGCCAGCGTAACGACGGCATAGCCACGGGAAAGAACGGTGCTCGGACCGACAGCGTGCAAGGTTTTCTCTAAGCCTGTGATCGCGGCCCGAAAGAGATCCGTTCTGTGTTGGATTGCAGTTCTAGCGCGGGATGTGAGCTCATCGAGTCTTTGCTGTTTGCTGGCGATGTGGGCGCGCGGTGAGGCCAACTTCAGGCGGGCAGACCACATTTCTAGCGCCTGATGAAGCAAGTGAAGGTACTCGCGGAACAATTGATTGAGATCGGAGCGTTGGAAAGCGAGATCTTCACGCAAAATCGCTCGGTCTGGTGTTGAGACCTCCGCGGCAGCAGAGGGCGTTGGTGCACGCAAGTCCGCGGCGAAATCGGCCAGGATGACATCCGTCTCGTGACCAATTCCGGTGACAACAGGAACCGTGGAGTGCGCAACGGCACGCACCACATCCTCGTGGTTGAAGGTCCAAAGATCCTCCATGGAACCACCACCGCGTACAAGCAATAGCACATCGGAGCGGCCGTCCTTATTGAGCGATTCCAAGGCATTAACGATGCCGGAAGGCGCGTCGTCCCCTTGCACTTGAGTTGGCGATAAAAGCAAGGTAACGAGTGGAAAGCGGCGGCGCAGCACGTTCACGACATCACGCAGCGCAGCAGCGGTTGGCGATGTGACCACGCCTATGGTTCTTGGCCACTCCGGGAGCGGCTGTTTACGCTCCGGGTCAAATAAACCCTCGGCCTCGAGGCGAGCCTTTAACTCTAGAAATTCAGCAAAGCGGGCACCCTCACCGGCTGGGCGCAGGCTTTCGGCGTAAAGTTGATACTGGCCGCCAGCCTCATAGACGCTGATGTACCCAAGGACATCAAGCATTTCGCCATCTCGCGGGGAGTGCGTTTGATGAGCAACTCGCGGCCGCCACATCACGCAACGAAGCGAAGCGTTTTCATCACGGAGGGTGAAATATAAGTGACCTGAAGAAGGTCGGGAGACGTTTGAGACCTCTCCGGTGACCCACATATCCTGTAAGCGATAATCGCTCTCTAGCACCTGCCTGATGTAGAGCGTAAGATCGCCAACGGTCCAAATTGGCTTTGAGGAGAAGAGATTCGTAAGCGTCTCCATGGCGCGACGGAGGATACGCCAGCCAGAACCCTCTGTCAACCATGAAGGTATAATGCCCGTACCGCAAAGAGATGAAACAGTAGATTGTGGTGACGATGCCTATATTGATAGCAACGGGAGTTTTGGAGTCATGGAAGAACAGATTGAGGTTAAAGTAGGGAGATTGCTGCGCGAGAAAGGACTGACCCTAGCAGTGGCTGAATCCTGCACCGGTGGGTTAGTCGGGCACCTGCTTACAAATGTGTCTGGTTCATCGGAGTACTTTCGTGGCGGGGTCGTGGCTTACGCCTATGGAGCAAAGGAGCGGCTGCTGGGCGTTCGTCATAAAACGCTCTACGATTTCGGCGCGGTCAGCGAGCAAACCGCCCGGGAGATGGCGCGCGGAGCGCGCAGTGCGCTCAGCGCAGATATTGGATTGTCAGTCACGGGAATCGCCGGACCTGGGGGAGGTATGCCGGATAAGCCAGTCGGGCTAACCTGGGCAGCCGTGAGTGCGCGCGATGGTTATTGGGTTGAGCGCAATGTGTGGGATGGCGACCGGGATGGCAACAAATCAGCGTCCGCAGTCGGGGCTCTGGCTCTGTTGCTCAAGGTGCTGGAGATGGAGATTGAGTGATGTAATTCGTGTTGAGGCGCGCTTCCGGGAGGATGGTGAGGTTGTTCCTTTAGTGTTCGTTTGGGAGGAGCGCCGCTTCGCTGTTCTTGCCCTGGGACGACAGTGGCAGGAGGGTTCGTCGCGCCACTTTCTAGTTATGACATCTGGAGAGCAGGTGTTTGAGATCACCTACAACGAAGATGAGGGGAATTGGCGCATGGGGCGCAGCCCAGCGGAATTCGAGCGTAGTCGACAGGCTGTGTAAACAATCGTTTTTGAGATTAGAAGCAGGCTTTCAAGAATTTAAGATTAAAACCAAACCGGGTACTTCTCGTTAGAGGTGCCCGGCGACTCTTTAAGCTAATCAACCCTAATTCAAGTAATCCCGTAGTTGACGGGCTCGACGCGGGTGGCGTAAACGCCGCAGAGCCTTTCCTTCAATCTGGCGGATGCGTTCCCGGGTTAGCCCAAATTTCTGGCCGACCTCCTCCAAAGTGCAGGGGCGGCCGCTGTGCAGGCCGAAACGCAGCCGCAGAATGCGCGCTTCACGTGGACTCAAGGTTGCCAGGACCTCTTCGATCTTGTCACGCAGCAGGTTCTGATAGGCCATTTGTGTCGGCGTCGGGGCAGAATCATCTTCGACAAAGGATCCCAGCTCGGTGTCCTCATCCTCTCCAACAGGCGTTTCGAGTGAGAGTGGACGCCAGGATACTCGCATCATCCATTGAACCTTGCGCGGATCGATTTCCATAGCTTCGGCGATTTCTTCTGGCGTGGGTTTGTGGCCGATGTTTTGTTCAAGTTGTCTGGCGATCTTATATAGGCGTCGGATTCGGTCAGACATATGAACCGGAACGCGGATTGTTCGGCCCTGGTCTGCGATCGCACGGGTGATCGTCTGGCGGATCCACCAGGTCGCGTAGGTGCTGAAGCGGTATCCGCGATGGTAGTCGAATTTTTCCACTGCCTTCATAAGTCCCAAATTGCCCTCCTGGATCAGATCAAGGAAGGGTACGCCGCGCCCCATGTACCTTTTGGCAATACTCACCACTAAACGGGTATTGGCTTTGATAAGGTGATCGCGCGCCGCGCGAGCGTCTTGGATGTAGCCATTGAGTTCAGCGCGTTTCTGAGCGTTAAGTTTCCCGGTGGGCTGACGTAATTCATCTTCGGAGAAATTGCCCCGCTCGATGCGTTGCGCGAGGTCTACCTCCTGCTCTGTTGTGAGCAGTGGAACGCGCGCCATTTCTTTCAAGTAGAGCCCAACGGTGTCGTCGCTGGAGATAGCGCTGAGATCGAAGGGTTGTACATCATCCGCCACGACCTCCTGAAGCAGATGTGCGGGGACTTGAGCGAGGTCTTCATAGACCTCGATGCCCGTGGTGCGAAAGAAGGTTTGCAAGCGCTCCAGCCGGTCTTCCGAATCTTCAACCTCCGGAAACACGGTAGCGATGTCTTCTGTGATGATGTAGCCTTGGAAGTCCCCCTTTTCAATCAGGGCGGCAAAGGCTTCCCGTTTATCCCAGCGATCCTTCGAAACGCTCATTCACACTCTCCTGATGACTCCGCAAGATGCGGTCTTAACGCGGTCGGAACGTGGAACTGATTCGTCGCCATCCCCCTCGAGATTACGAAAGCAATGTCTTTAACACCGCAAGCCGTGGATCAATATCCTCCTCTGGGTGGCTTTGGTGTCCTTCTGTAATTACTTCACCACACACTGGGCATAAACCCATACATTCGATCCGACAGATGGGTTGAATTGGCAGGTTGAGAAGAAAGCTCTCGCGCAGAATCGGGCCGAGGTCTAGGATTGCATCCTCGGAAATGGTGAGGTGGGGGTCGCTATCTTTCTCGGGGGGGTAGTCGAAGAGGTCGTTGAGCTCTGCGCTCAGGACTTGTGAATATTCCGCGAGGCAGCGGACGCACTCGAGATCGATATTTCCCTGAAGGTGACCTTCGATGTAGATGCCCTGGCCGGTTCGCGACAATCGGGCTGAACCATGCAGGTCAGAAATTAAAAAGTCTTCTCCAATGAGGAGAGAGGGCTCCTCAAAGTCAAAGTTGCGACTGAACCCGACATCCTTGTTAAGCAAGAATCCGACGTTAAGCCGCAACGGGTGGTACTTAGTCAGGTTTGCACCGCCTGGCAATAAGGTTCCCTAAAAAGCGCTCGCATTATAGCATAGTAAGCAGTTGAAAGCAAGAAAACGCGCTTGTACGTTACATAATTTACTGATCCGGAGTAAAATAACCCAATATCTAGGGGGTAACACAGGATGTGATGCCACGAGTGGTGATGGGGTACTGTGCGAATAGTCAAATAAGAGAGGTCCTATGAAACAGCTTCTGCTAGCATCCCGAAATCCTGGAAAATGCCGTGAAATGCGCGTTTTGCTTCAACCCCTTGGTGTTGAAATCATCGATGTAATCGAGCTGGCGACTGAAGTGCGGGTTGACGAGATCGGGAAGACCTACGCCGAGAATGCAAGCCTGAAAGCGAGGATATTCGCCGAGCACTTTCATATCTGGGCAATCGGTGACGATACGGGTCTCGAGGTCGATGTGCTCGAAGGCGCCCCGGGATTGCACTCGGCTCGTCTAGTTGGTCCGGGCGGTTCGGACGTCGAGCGTCGAAATCACTTACTCTCCCTGCTGGGGTCACATCCGCGCCCGTGGACGGCACGCTTCCGCTGTGTTGTCGCTCTCGCCGGGCCGGAGGGGGGAATCGACCTGGCTGAGGGTGACTGCGAGGGAGAGATTATCCCCGACGAGCGCGGCGATGGAGGATTCGGCTACGATTCGGTTTTCTTGGTCAAGGGAACGGGGCGGACGATGGCAGAGATCCGTCCGGAGGAGAAAAATCGAGTAAGCCATCGGGCGCGCGCCGTACAGGCTTTGCTGCCCACCCTGAAAAAGCGTTTAGGGTGCTAGCGAAATTCGACAGGAATAAGGCTTCCAAATTCGGTGTGGGAGGAGAATCTCGCAACAAATATTAATCGCCTCAGCTCGCGCGCCTCACCTGTTTGAAAATGACGCTCTCAACGACACCGTTACAAACTTCCCAGGAATTTTTCAACCGCCCCGGCAACTTCCAGAGGTCGTTCAAGCATGACCATGTGGCCGGCACCCTCAAGGAGAACCAGGGTGGATTCGGGAATCTCCTCGTCCAGGTGACGGGCATACTTCAAGGGTGTCAGGCGGTCCTGTTCGCCGGAAAGAATTAGCGTTGGGACCCGTATCTCCGGCAGGTTGTCGCAAATGTCAAATTGATTGCAGGCCACAAAATCCCCGTGGATAACCGCAGGCCGAGTCTCCAGCATACGCATCTTTGCCAGGGCAACGATTTTTTCAGGGGTTTGGTCGCTGAAAGCCCACGTGATGACCACTTCCACGGTTTCTTCAAACCGGATTGGATCGGCGGCAGCCTGAAGGATTTCGCCGTTGACGCGCAAACGCCCGCCAGTACCGACCAAGACTAGCCCGGCAACGCGGTCCGGGTTCTCCAACGCAGCGGTCATCGCGATGGCGCCGCCCATCGAGTGCCCGGCCAGCACCGCGCGCTCGATCCCCTGCTCGTCAAGCCAGTCGACAACCTGCCCTACATAACCCACAATTGTCGTCTCTCCCTCACCGGGTGAGTCGCCATGCCCCGGGAGGTCCAAACCGAAGACACGATAATTCGGAAGGCGTCGCAGTTGTGGCGGCCAGTGAAGCCGGCTTCCTCCCGAACCGTGGATTAAGACAAGCGGCGGAGATCCGGCATTCAGATCTCCACCGTGGTCGCTGAAGTGTATGGCGCCTGCCATCTATTCCTGTTCCTCTAACCAACGCTCGGTCATCATGCCCGCTGCAGCACCCTGGCCGACAGAAGTTGTGATCTGCCTGAAGACGGAATCCTGGATCTCGCCGGCAGCGAATACACCCGGCACGCTGGTCATCATGCGGTCATCCGTTATTAGATAACCCTTCTTGTCCAAATCCAACTGCCCCTTAAAAAAACTAGAGTTTGGAAGGTGACCTATGAAGATGAAAACCCCATCGGTGTCCAAAGTAACGGCATCATCTTTTTTGACATTGCGGACGAGCGCCGATTCTACCTTTCCATCCCCGCGTATCTCTTCTAGGACCGAATCCCATACGAACTCGATCTTCTCGTTTTCAAACGCACGCCGTTTGAGCGCCTCGCCGGCGCGCAGTTCGTCCCGGCGATGGATAACCCGCACGCGATTGACAAACCGCGTCAGGAAGAGTGCCTCCTCGATTGCGCTGTCTCCACCGCCGACCACAAGCACGTCCTTGTCGCGGAAGAAAAAACCATCGCATGTGGCGCAGAACGAGACGCCGCGGCCGATGAGCTCCTCTTCTCCGGGGATCCCGAGACGATTCGGAGAAGCGCCGACGGTTACGATCACAGCATCCGCTTCAAATTCATCTCCGTGGGTTTTGATGTGGAAGGGGGAGCCTTCCCTGAAATCCACTTCGGTGACCTCGTCAATAAGGACACGAGCGCCAAAGCGCTCGGCCTGTTTCTGCATCAATTCGACTAATTCAGGACCACTGGAGCCTTCTGGGAAGCCGGGGTAGTTCTCAACCTCATTGGTGATCGAAATTTGCCCCCCAAGCTGGTTCCCGGAAATCACTAAAGGATTCAGGTTGGCACGTGCCGTGTAAAGCGCGGCAGTCAGGCCCGCAGGACCTGATCCGATGATAATGACTTTTTCTTTTTGCATACGATCCTCACAAGCAGTATTCGGGATGGAATTAATGGTCACAGAGGCGGTTTGTCAATTCCTTGACGACGCAGCGCAGCCACCATTATGGGTCACATGCGAGCAGCCTCAAGCCTCCTGAAGCACGCTGTCATTGTAAGCTAACCCTTTGCGCCGGGCAATGGATTAAGGTTTAAAATAACAACAACTCCCGGATCTGCATGAGATTCCGCATCCGCGCTCAGCACCTGCAGCTTGAAACTCTAACCTATAGATGCGCATAACTGTTGGGAATATTACGTAGTAATTACCGAAGAATTGGGTGCGGGCTTGTTGGTTCCTTTTGACCAGGGCATGTTGAACAGCACCCCGATTGCCGTTTGTGTGGCCGCAGTGAGCCAGAAGTTCCTTGTCAATCCAAAAAGCAAACCGGAAAAGAGCGCCCGCAGTAAACTTGCGCCGTTAGCGAGCGTGAATCGGTTTGTTTTTTCCTCCTGAAGAACTCTGATCGCCGTCTCAGCAAGGGCAAGGGCCGTACCGATCGCAACGCTTGCGGGGAAAGATGATACCCATAAAGCGGCGGATGCACGGTACAACGCCCAGCGAGTCTCTTCGCGAATTGTCTCAGAGAGCGTGTGAGTCCAAGGTAATTTGACAGGACGCTGGCGCAGAAAAAGAGCGGCAGCGACAAGCCCCAATCCGCAGGCGACCACGCCACTCACCCAACCCGCCGGCGAGTGACCGTAAAGTCCTGCATCACGACCGATGATCGATCCTGTGAGTAGCGCGAGGTACGGCAGTAAAAGGCTGTGTACCCAGGGGGCTGCGGCCTCCAACGGCTCTCGCCAGTCACCGAAGCTCTCCTGCAACCGCGGCCAGGCCCAGCTAGCCACGGTGGGCGAGATAATTAACGCGAGGGACCAAAGTGCCGCTTCCCAGGGCATCCTAATTGTTACTCCTTCGATGACCCAATTGTCTGGCCTGTTGCGTCAGGCACTTATCGTACAACTGTGATCAGGGGTGCTCCGCCATGTTCTCAGTAATTTGGGATGGTTCGAGCAGTACAGAAAGCGTGATCCGTGTTCCTTTGCCCTCCGCCGATTCGATGTGCAAGATTCCATCAATGAGATCGGCGCGCTCGCGCATGTTTACGAATCCTAGACTGCCGCGTTGTTCGTAATAGGCATCTACGCTGCCGACGTTGAAACCTACCCCATCGTCTTCTACTTCGATGATGAATTGATCATCTTCGCCGCGCAGACGAACCCAGATATGAGCGGCTTCTGCGTGTTTGCGAGCGTTGTTCACCGCCTCCTCGGCGATGTAGAAGAGAGCGCCCTGTTTCCCGAGATCGAGTTCATGAGGCAGCTCGGAATCAGTCTCGATCAGGACATTTTGATGGTGGATTTCATTCTCCTTGTCAGCTAGTTGATAGAGCGCAGCGACCAACCCGCTCCTTTCCAAAATCAGGGGTCGGATGGTGAAGAGCATGTGGCGAATCTCGCGGGTTGTTTGGCGAGCCATGTCCTCGACGCGCATTAACTCCTCGGTAGCCTCTTCTGGATCACGCGCAATTAAGCGTCTGGCAAAATTCACCCGCATCGTGATCGCGGCTATCGTCTGGATTGGACCGTCGTGAAGGTCTCGGGCGAGTTTCTTCTGGGCTTCTTCTTCTAATTCGCTGATGCGCTTCTTCTCGGTCTCGAGACCCTCATAGAGACGGGCGTTGTGCAAGGCGACGCTCACTTGTTGTGCGATGGCGTTTAACAGATCGCGACGCTCTTTGTTGAAAAAGCGAAGCGTTGGGTGGCCGTAAAGTAAGATTCCATAGGTCTCTAGTTGATAGGTCAACGGGGCGACGAAGACATCGCAGCATTCCCAGAGTCCAGGGAGTTGTTTGAGGTCAGGGTCTTGATCTGGGTTGCGCGCGAGAAGCGAATCCCCCCGAACGAGCGCCCGACTGAGCGCACCATTATCTGTAATTAAAACGATCTGTTGTTTTTCCGGTCGAAGGTGCCGGGAGGCAACGACTTCAAAACCATCATCGGTCAGGAGCAGCAAAGCACTTCGCAGTGTGTGTTCATGGCCATCCCCCGAAATAACGGCTCGTGTGGACAAGTCGAGAGCGAGGTCCAGGACTTCGCCAACATTGAGACTGGAGTTGATCTCCACGGCCATGCGGACGAGCTCGTTGGCCCGTGAGCGCTCCGCACGGCGGACTCTTTCCGCCAGTGGGTGAGTATCCTTGGCAGGAATATGCAAACCATCAATTAGAATAATTTCTAACCACGCCAGGAGCATTGAAGAGGGCAGCAAAATCAGCGCATAAGTAAGCATTGTTCGTAAGGGGTAGGGATCCAGACCAGGTAAAACAAAGGGCAGAATATAAGCGCTCGCCAATGCCCCAACAGTCCATAGCGAAGCAAGAACGATTCCGTCGACGGCAGCGAAACCGAGAGGCCCGATGATTAGTGTCCACCATAGCGGACTTTGTACCCCTCCGCTGTGTGCGATCAAGAATAATCCGAAGGCGAGATCGGCAAATCCGCTAAGGCGGAAGACGATAGTCGCGTGCCGGCCATTGACCATTGCCAGACTGGCGAGCAGGGAGATTAGCAGCCATCCACCACAAAGAAAGGTTAGCTCTGAGTTGAGCAGACCAAAATAGCCGGCGACGAAGAGCGCCCCTATTAGCAGCAGGCTTCGAAAAGCCCACGACGTCCATACTTGACGGATGCTGGGTGACTTCAGGGAAGCGAACATCGCCTTTATGATAATCTCGAAACGCCTCAATGCAACTGGTGGCAAGCCAATCCGAGAAAGTTAAATGGATGGTCCCTAAATTTGAGCTTTACATGTAGGGGGTCGTTAAAGGGTGCACAGGGGTGTGTCTGTTCGCAATCAACCTTCGATTTCTCGGTTTTGAGACGTTTCCCGACGCGCACTGAGCCAGGACCAGAGAGCGCCGCGTTGAGGTGCGACTACGAAGATGATAGCGAAGATCGCAGTCGCTACCAGGACGATCGACGCCCCGGAGGCGACGTTGATGTAGAACGACAGATAGAGTCCGAGGACAGAGGAGAGAGCACCGATCAATGCCCCCAGAAGCATCATGTTCGGCAAGCGTCTTGTGAGAAGGTATGCGGACGAAGCCGGTGTGACCAGCATTGCCAAGACGAGGGCAACGCCAACTGCTTGAAGCGAGATCACGATCACAACCGCGAGCAGAACGAGCAGCAAGTTCTGGAGGAAAGTCACCGGCAAACGCAACGTTTTTGCCAATGTGGGATCAAATGAGAGGACAAGAAACTCCTTATAGAAAGCAAACACAGTCAGCAAGACTAAAAAACCCAATATGCCCATCAGCATCAGGTCAGAAGTTGATACTCCGAGCAAGTCACCAAAGAGAATGTGAGTCAGGTCAACGGCGTAGCTTCGTTGGAGTGAAATGAGAGCTATACCCAAGGCAAAGGCCCCAGCGAAAACCACGCCGATCGCCGTATCGTCCTTGATGTCTGTGCGCCTGCTGATGAACCCGATCAGAAGTGCGGCCAGCACGCCGAAGATCAATGCCCCAACGGCGTATGGCCACCCCAGAAGGAAAGCAATCACCACGCCAGGCAGAATAATGTGTGCAAGCGCGTCGCCGAAGAAAGCCATACCGCGCAGCACGACATAGGCACCGAGAATGGGACAAACGACTCCGACGATGAGAGAAGCCCACAGGCCGCGCAACATGAAGCTATATTGAAAGGGTTCGACCAGGAAAGAGAGTAGCTCGTTCATGATCTTGCCTCATCCTCTCCCTCGCAGCAGGTATCACTGAGGATAAGCGCGCCGTCAGCGCCCGGAAGCATATGAACCTGTTTGCCGTAAGCCTGGATAAGCGCTTCTTGAGAGAGTGCATTTACTGCCGGTCCGTAGCTTATTAAGCGCCGATTCAACAGCATTACTTGATCGAAGTGCTTTGCAGCGAGGTTAAGGTCATGCGTGGCGGTGAGTACCGTTACACCAGCTTGGTGCAGGTCGTCCAGAATGCGCAAAATAGCATTCTGGCTGAGAATGTCGAGACCTGTGAGAGGCTCATCGAGCAACACGACTTCCGCCTCCTGCGATAATGCCTGAGCCAGGAAGACTCGTTGCTGTTGTCCACCGGAGAGCTCCCCGATCCTGTGATCGGAAAAAGCACTCATATCGACACGCTCCAGCGCCTCGCGGACGATGGTCCAGTCCGCGCTCGTCGGCCAATGAAAAAAGCCGATTTGGTGGATGCGCCCCATCATTACGACCTCAGCAACATTAGCCGGGAAATCCCAGTCGACCTGGCTGCGTTGAGGGACATAGGCAATGCAAATGTGGCCGCCCGGTCCATGTCCAAAGATATTGATCTCGCCATGTGTTGGTTCGATGAGGCCGGCGATTAATTTCATAAGGGTGGTTTTACCCGCGCCGTTTGGTCCAACGACAGCGATATGTTCACCGGCGGGGATGTCTGCATTGATCTCTTCAAGCACGCTGATACCGTTATAGCGAAGGGAGACATTGTGCAGGTGGATCGGCGATGCGCCGGCGTCATGTTCTTGAAAATGGCTAATTATATTCGTCATTTGTTGAGTCCCAGATCGCGATTGCTTCTTTGGGAGCTATTTCAAAGTATTGGCGATCGCGCGCACATTGTACTGCATGAATGAAAGGTAAGTGTCGGCAGGTCCATTGAGTTCGCTGAGGGATCCCGTATAGAGTGGAACCACGACCACCGAGGTATCCCCGGCAATCTGCTCTGCGATTTTCCTATTAGATGTTATTCCAATGAAGATCACATCGACGCCAGATTGGCGAATACTATCCTGGATGTCAGCCAATTCCTGTGCTGAAGGCGAAGCCGCAGAACTGAAGGCGGGGAGCAGAGCATTGATGATTTCGAAATCATAGCGCTGGGCAAAATAACCCATAAACAGATGATCGGTCACGAGTTTGCGGTCGGCCAGGGGAATTTCTTCCAATTGGGTCAGAATCCAATTGTCGAGATCTTCGAGTTGGTCGTGGTAGGTATCGGAATTTGCCAGGAAGGTGGCCGCGTTCGCAGGATCGAGTGCGGACAGGGATTGCGCCGCGTTATCGGTCCAGACGTTTATATTCAGTGGATCGAACCAGACGTGGGGGTCAACCCCGACGGCCGCGTGGGCTTCCTGTTCACGATCCGCGTCTGTACCTGTTCGCTCTAAGCCGAACTCACGGAGTTGTATCCCCTCCGAGAGGGAAACAATGGGTATGTCTTCTGGAAGTTGAGCCAGCGATTGCTCCAGTGACTCTTCCAACCCTAGACCATTGATGAAGACCACATCCGCGTCATGAAGCATTCGCAGGTCGCCCGGTGTAAGTTGGTAACCGTGTGGGTCGGTCATGCGCGGGATGATCGAGTTTAGTTCGACAGCCTCGCCGCCTACGTTGGCGACCACATCGGCGACGATGCTGGTTGTCGCCACCACTTGTAAAGGACCGCCGCCCTGGATTTGGGCAGCTTTGAGAGCTTCTGGCTGCGTGAGGATGAGATCAGTGTGGTACGTAGAGCCGTTGGCAGCGTTTTCTGCCCCGCCCGAGCACGCTGCCAGAAAGACGGCGAAAATCAAAATTAATATTTGCGAGCGAGCGAGTCGTTTCCGGGAAAGCATTGTCTAAAGTCCCTATGTATGTGTGTACATTGCGAAAAGCGATGGATGAGTTTTCAAACCGCTCTTCTGATTTAGCATGGATTGAATACCTCGGTCAACCATGACGGCTGCGTTGTCGTGTTGGAATGGGTTGGCACTCGCGGCACAAACCGACCAGCTCAAGCAGATGATCTTCAATGACGAATCCGGTCTCATTTTGAACCTGTTTCATAAGCGGCTTAAGGTCTTCTGTCCCCGCGATCTCGATCGTCTGCTTACAGCCACGGCACACCAGATGGTGGCCATGACTTAATTCCACTCTGGCGTATCCGTGGCATTTGTCATTGAAGTGGATGCGACGGATGTAGCCGTGTTCCACCAGGAGCGCCAGGGTGCGATATACCGTCACCAACCCGATCGAGGGGCAGTATTTCTTTGCCTGCATGTGTACCTGTTCGGGCCGCAGCCATCCATTGGTTTCATCGATGACGCGCACGACCGCAGCGCGCGATTGCGTGAGTCGATACCCCGCGCTTTTCAAGTCTGACATTATCTGCCTGGATGACTTTGGTTTTGTCATAATGAAAATTATTTTCAATAACGAGTTTATCAGGATGGCCACGGGGGGTCAAGAGCGAAGTGGAGGGCGAATGGGCTGCGCCGGGCACTTGTCGTTGTAGAAATGCGAATGTATGACAAGGCATCCTGGTTCACCCGCCGAGATCAGCGTTCGCTCAATGAAACCATCAAGGTGAAAGGATGCCCCAACAAAGGAACCAAAGATTGGTTCGCCTGTTTATATAGCGTATGGATTGCGGAAACCGGATACCGTCAGGGTGTCGGTGATGGAGTAAGGGTTGCCGTTGAGATGTAGTCGCCCAGAAGCCACCCCTCAAAAGTTTCGCCGAACTTCGTTGTGAAGCGAATATACCACCAGGAAAAATCCCCGACCTGTTTAGGGCCGGCGAGGAGGAGAATGGAACTGCCCTCCTCCACAAAGCCTATATGAGCGCCCAGTGGGTCGGATACAACGCGAACAACCGCTCCGGTGCCGCCGGTGTTGTACACGCGAGCAGGCTGCGGGGTGGCGGTGGGGGTCACGGTGGGCGTCGGAGTTATGGTGGGTGTGCCGGTGATCGTGGCCGTGGGCGTGATCGTTGGTGTGCTGGTTATGGTGGCCGTTTCGGTGGGGGTTGATGTAGCGGTCGGCGTAGGCGGGGGCGTGGGGAGAATCGCCATCACCGAGGCGCCCAAACCGACAGCGCTGAGGATTGCCACCAGACCCATGAGCGCCATGGCTGCGACCAGAGAACGAGAAGCGCCGGTCAGGGGTCGGAACCCGAGGGCGGCTAGCACAGCGACGGCGACGACGATCGCCCATGCCAGGTGCAGAGCGAAGGTAAGCGCGGCGCCCTGCCATAGCTCAGGCTCAGCGCGCAGCAGCCCGATGGCGGCGGCGCCGAGAGGTAGGAATAATTCGTAAGCGACTGCCGCTCCTGCAAGAGGGGCTAATCGCTCTTCACGCGCCAGAAAATATGCGAGGAAGCCTGCGCCAAGCATAACCAGGCCGAAGTCGATCAGGTTGAGTTCTGTGTGCCCATAGGCGAGCAGGAAAGGCGACTCTGATCCTGTTCCCAGCCCGCCCGCAAGGCCGGCGGTTACGGCAACCAGCAACCCGGCGACGGCGAAACTGGTGAGCATGCGCAGGAAGAAACGAGGTGAGCCGGTTACCGCTGACAGCGCGAGGCCCATGAGCGGTCCCATCTGATGGGCGACGAGCGCGCCGGCGAAGAGTAAGGCTCGCTGTTCGAAGCGGAAACCGACGCCGATCAGGAGCCCTGCCAGCAGCGCGAAGATGAAGAAGCCGACATTCGGCGAGACGATTTGAGCGAGATTTTCGAGGAATGTCTCGCGTTCGTCGGCACGAAGCTGGGTGAGCATGCGGCGGGCTCGCCTGCGGCGGGCGCGGGAATGAGTCTGGAGTGGATCGAGTGGTTCGCTCATATTTGTACTCATCGTCGTA
>CBDTTY010000005.1:0-31690 GCA_965363875.1 uncultured Anaerolineales bacterium | reverse complement strand
CGCCGTTCTCTCCCAGCAAGGCGTGAATTTCTCCTTCTTCAAGGGTCAGATTGATAGTATCGTTTGCAAGGACACCAGGGAATCTTTTCGTAATGCCGCGAAGTTCGAGGACAGGCTCCATGATCACTTCACCATAACGCTATAATTAGGAGGGGCAATCGAGGTGTGATTCTACCATTCTTACCCAGATGCACAAACCAGTAGTCTCCCCTCTTCCGCTCGCAGGTACTGTGTAAACTTCTACGTCTGTCGTCCCAATCTCAGAGTACCCGAGATTCGAGACCTTCGACTACCGTATGAAAATTGCTGGGGCAGACCTATGCCTGCCCCAGCGATTCGTAGTAATCGTGACTTCTCGTGCGAATTACTCCGCCGGTTAAGGGGATGTCGCGATTTCACCCGCGATGATCTGTGCCGCCAGGCCGTCGATCTCCGCCTGGAGGTCTGCCGAGACCATGCCTGCCAGCTCGTGGTAGTCGGCGAGTCCCACGCCACCGTTCTCAAGTGTGCCCATGATCAGGCCTGCTTCGAAGGTGCCGTCGACGACCGACTTGATGGCGTTGAAGGTCGTCACATCCATGAACTTCATGACCGAGGTCAGCGTGATGTCGGCGTACGCCTCATTCACTACCGCCCAGTCGTTGTCGACACCGACGATGTAAGCATCACCGCGCTCCTGCACAGCGGCAGCCGTGCCCAAGCCAACCGGTCCGGCGACGGGCATGATGATATCCACGCCCTCATCCATGAGCTGCTCGCCCATGAGGCGTCCATCTTCGAGGCTCTCGAAGTTATTGGTGAAGAGACCCGTCTGCGTCCCAAAATCCCAGCCCAGTACTTCCACGCTCGTCCCATGGATTTCATTGTAATGAGCTGCGCCCAAGGCAAAGCCGTCCATGAAAATAGTGACGGTCGGTATCTGTATCCCGCCGAAGGTTCCCAGCTTGCCGGTCTTGCTCACGCCGGCCGCCAGATAGCCCGCCATAAATGCGGCTTCATCAGTCTGGAAAGCCTGCCCCTGAATGTTCGGGGCCTCCAACCAGCCAACATCTATAATTGAGAAGAGCATATCCGGATTGGCCTCTGCTGCAGCTACAGTGGCGTCTGCCAGCAGGAACCCGACCGGGATGATCAGGTCACAGCCCTCTTCGATGAAGGCGTTGAGGTTCTTCTCGTAATCGGACTGCTGCTGTGACTCGAGGAACTTGCCCTCAACGTTGAATTCGGCCACTGCGTCTTCGACACCCTTCCAGGCTGTGGCGTTGAAGGACTTATCGTCGATACCGCCAGTATCCGTTACCTGGCAGGCCTTTATCGCGGGCGCCTCGGGCTCCTCGGGGGCTGCAGGAGCACACGCAACAAGTACAAACGCTGCGATGATAAGAAGCGACAGAACGGCTAATAACTTCTTCTTCATGGTACATTCCTCCATTTGAATGTAGCGGCGCGAACCATCTATTCTTCTCCCAAATCACCCCTTTCACAAACTCCAACATTGCCGCAGTGTTACGTTAGATTTGTGACCTTCACAATCATAGCATGAGACATCGCCAGTTGCAACGAATCACCACTCACGCGTACGATGATTCATTGGGTTGTTGCAGTGACGATGAGCGATAATCACCCCTGCTCATCTGGCGGTGTGAGATCACCGTAGTCAAGGACCTCTCTTGGTTGAGAGCCGCTTTTCGCGGGACCAATAATGCCGCGCTCTTCAAGTTGATCCACGAGCCGTGCGGAGCGTGTGTATCCAATCCGCAGATGGCGCTGCAACAGCGAGATCGACGCGCGCCGCACCCCACGAACGACCGAAACAGCTTCGCTAAATAGTGGGTCGAGGTCTTCATCTTCTTCAGCCATCTCGTCCCATAGCGGTGCCTGTTTCAGATCGACGCCTGGCGGAATACTTTCAACAGGTGTCACGGGCTGTTCCTCGAGCTCTTCTCCCAAGTTGGCGATCTTCCAATATTGGATTAATCGGTTTAACTCATCCTCGGAGACATACGCTCCCTGCATACGGATGGGTGCCGACGCGTCTGGTGCCTGAAAGAGCATATCCCCTCGCCCTAGAAGTCGTTCGGCGCCCGGTTGATCCAGGATGACACGGCTGTCGACGGAGGATGCCACGGCGAAGGCAATGCGTGCCGGGAAGTTGGCTTTTATCAGGCCGGTGACTACATCCACGGAAGGGCGCTGGGTGGCAATGACCAGATGAATACCCGTCGCCCGTGCGAGCTGCGCCAAGCGAGTGATCACCATCTCCGTCTCATGGGGAGCCAGCATCATAAGGTCCGCTAGCTCATCGATCACGACGACGATGTAATGCATCGATCGCCCCCCCGATTGATGCACACGCCGATTGTAGTCACCGATATTTCGTACACCCACTTGGGCGAAGAGATGATAGCGACGATCCATCTCGCGCGAGACCCATTGCAGCGCTGACACCACACGCTCCAATTCAACAACCACGGGAGCCATAAGATGAGGGATGCCGTTATAGTATGTCAACTCAACCCTCTTCGGGTCGACCATGACAAACTTAAGTTCATCGGGGGTGTTCTGAAGCAGCAGGCAGGAGATGATGGCATTCACGCATACGGATTTGCCTGAGCCCGTCGTGCCGGCGATAAGCAGATGCGGCATGGCCGCGAGATCCGCAATGACTGACCCGCCCGACACATCGATCCCTAACCCAAGCTTCAGCCTGGTGCGCATCTTCTCAAAATTCTGCGCTTCGATCACATCACGCAGCGCAACTAACGAAACATCAGTGTTGGGGACCTCGATGCCAACGTAACCCTTGCTCGGTACGGGCGCTTCAATCCGAATCGAGGGTGCAGCAAGCGCTAGAGCAAGATCATCCGCCAGAGATGAAATCTTGCTCACTTTAACCTTCGTGCGCCGCCCTCCACGTCCTTCGATAAAATCCGGTTCAACTCCAAATTGAGTAATCACCGGGCCGCGATTAATCTCAACAACTCGCGCGGGCGCACCAAATACTCGCAGCGTTTCCTCGATCAATCGGGCACGTTCACGGTCGAATGTTTCATCAGCCCGTCTTTCCGCTCCCGGCTCGAGTATCTCTGCCGCCTCCGGCAGCGTCCACTGCCGCTGTGAACTAACCTCCACCGCTTCGGTCTGGAGAGATGTGGGCATATCCATTCCCTGCAGAGGTTGGACCGCTTCCGATTGGATCGATGGGGCGGTATCCAGGGGTTGTGGAGGGGTGTCTGTAGTTCGGACCTCCGTCCTGGATTGAGATAACGAGGGGATACTCGTGAATTGCTGGAGAACCCAGCTCCAACCCCTCAGCGCGTAATCTACCAAATCAGGAAGCGAAATCCCGATTATGAAAGTGATGGAAACGAGCAGCCATGCCGCGATAACAACAATCGCTCCGCCAACGCCCAGGCTGCTAACCATAAGAGCATAGATCGCAGCGCCGATGATCCCTCCGCCGCGTCCTTCTTGAGCAATAGCCTTTCCTATCGGAAAGGTCGTCGCCCCAAGCAGCGCATGCATGAGAACCAAGGCGAGCAGGAAGAATGAGGTTGCTCCAACAATCTTTTCTGGATCAAGCCCCGGTAAGCGACCACGAAGTTTCCTTAATAGTATCCCTGCCCCACCAAGGATCAGCGCTAGAGGCACGATGAACATCCCCCAGCCAAAGGTCTGTTGAAGCAAATTTACCCACACGTTTCCGATCAAACCCTGATGGGTGGTGAGCAGACTCAGAATCGTCAAGAAGCCGACGACGAGCAGAAAAAGCCCGAGCAGGTTAGTTTTCCGTTCACGTGTGAGGATGCCCTGAAGTGAAAATACTTCGCCAAGTGAATTGCGAAACGAGGTAATGAAATTCCCCGAGGTGCGCTTTTTCGCCGTTTTTTTTCGGCTCTTTGACCTCGAGGTATTCTTTCGTTGACTTCGAGTGGATGTTTTTTTCGCCACTTCCGTCTCCAAGCGTGGCGATTATAGCATAGCGGCCCGCAAATGTTCGCGCACCATGCTAAAATCTAAGCATGGTGTACTCCGAGCCAACGGATCTTCTCAATCGTGTCCACTTCCTTCGCCACCTGACGCCCGAAGATCGTATCGAGCTTGCAGAAGTGCTGCCGCGCGAGAAGTATGCAGTGGGTGAAACCATCGTCGCACAAGGGGGGCCTCCAGATTCCTTGTATATCATCATGGAGGGTGAAGTTGAACTTCTCCATGGCGATGAAGAAGGTGAGTGGATTTCCCTTGGAAACCTGGTTCCGGGAGACACAATTGGCGCGCTCGAGATGATCTACCGTCAGCCGCGCCCGGCTACAGTCCGGTCAGTTGAGGCCACAGTCGTTCTACGCTGGGATCGTCTCCTCCTTACACAATTCATGAAGACTCAGCCGGTGGCGCTGAAAGGCCTGCAATTCGTCGCCCAAAGCCACAAACTCGCAAAGAAGCTTCGCTTCTCCTGGCTCAGAGAGGGCGAGGTGATCTACGCTCTTGCCCGCAAACATTCTTTCGTGCTCTTTCAACGGTTGACCATCCCAGTGCTCATGATCGGCGGCGCTTCCGCACTCATCCTGTGGGCGCTTCTGAGCGACATCACTCTCCCCCTATGGGGCGGAATTGGTCTTGGATTAGCCGGAATCCTATTCGGTGTTTGGCAGTGGTTGGATTGGACCAATGACTACTATATCGTGACCAATCGCCGCGCTGTCTGGTTAGAGAAGGTGATTGGCATCTATGACAGTCGCCGCGAGGCGCCACTGCATACAATCCTCTCCATCAGCGTCGGGACAGACGTCACGGGTCGCATGATGGGATTCGGGGATGTCGTGATTCGTACCTATACCGGCAAAGTCGTTTTCCGCAATGTCGGCGAAGCCCCAACTATCGCCGCCTTGATCGGAATGAACTGGCAGCGTCAGCGCGCAAAACAGGACCTAACGGACCGCGAGTCACTGGTCGAAGCGCTTGACCATCGTCTGCAGGATGAAGAACCACAGATCGTTGAAGAGGCCCTTATATCGCTACCTGATGAAATCGAATCCTCTGCTATTCGCGGGGTGGACCGTTGGGGGTTTAAACTCCGTTTTGAGGATGAAGGCACAATCACTTACCGAAAACACTGGGCCGCCTTGCTGCGCGAGATCAGTATTCCCTCGATATTATTTCTTGTTGTAATCGGGTTTTTAGGAGCGCGTCTTGGTGGTTTGATATCCTTGCTCTCTCCCAATATCTTCCTGCCCATAAGTATCGCCGCGATTGTGGCGCTTTGCGCTTGGTGGTTATACCGATACGCAGATTGGGCGAATGACATCTACCAAATCACCGCTCAGCAAATCATCGATATTAATAAAAAGCCTCTCGCCCGGGAGCAGCGCAAAGTGGCTCCAATTGAGAACATTCTCGGCACGGAAGTCGATCGCAAAGGCTTGTTTGGCATCCTGTTTAACTATGGCGATGTAGTTGCGAATGTTGGCACGGCCCAGTTTGTCTTCCGGGGGGTTTTCGACCCGGTCACAATTCAACAGGACATCGTCCAAGCGCAGGAAGCCCTGATGCTTCGTAAAGCAGAGCAAGCACGCTTCAAGCGGCAGAGTGAAATGGTAGAATTATTTGATATTTATCACGACAAATACACCCAAGGAGACTCCGAAGACGAAAACGGAGATTCGCAGCACTATGGCAATTCGCGAGATCGTTACCCCACCTAATCCGACCCTGCGTCAACGCGCTCAGAAGGTCCACCGAATATCACCTGAGATTGCTCAACTCATCGATGATTTAGTTGAGACGATGCGAGTCGCTCCAGGCGTTGGCCTGGCCGCACCCCAGATAGACGTCGGTTTGCGGGTGATTGTCGTCGAGTATGCTGAGGGTAGCGAGGATGAGGACGCGCCGGAAAAACCTCCGAAACTCTATACGGTAATCAATCCCGAGATCACGCGCACATCAAAGGGCAGGGTGCTTGGAAACGAAGCCTGCCTATCCTTGCCGGGGTATTTTGGCGAAGTCGAGCGGTACGAGCGAGTCACCGTAAAGGGTTTGAACCGACACGGCCAGGATTTTAAGCTAAAAGCCAACGGATGGCTGGCGCGTATCTTCCAACACGAGATCGACCACATTGAAGGCATCCTCTACATCGACCGCGCTACTCAGGTTTGGCGGATTGAAGAACAGGAGGATGAAGAGCTTCCCACACCCGTGTAATCTGCTGCCCGCCTCACTTTCAGTTCTTATCCATCGCCCCCTTCCCACACGCTACCCTTGGCACATATGGACAGCGATCGGATTATTCCGAATCTCCTCCAAATACAGCTGAATGAGACCAACATCACTAGTGGCGATGATGCCATTTTGAGTGACTCCCATTTTTTAAGTCAGGGAGATCTGCTTCCGGCCGCATGCACAGCCTGCGCCTTGAGGGTCGCCGGTTAAACCTCCCTTAGATTAAGAAGCTGCGGGAGGTTGGATGCGAGAAGGCAGCAGGCCGACACATAGATCGGTCCTTACCATCTATTGATGTGGGGGGCTGTCCAAATCTACTTTGTCACTCCCTCCAAATGGAGGGGTTTCAATTAGCGCTGTCTCGAGTTCCATACTGCGAGCTATGCTACAATCTCGACAGCCATGCATTTGAAACACTTATCCCTCACAAATTTTCGGAACTTTATCCGCCTTGAGACGGATTTTGCAGCGGGTTCTACAATTTTGGTTGGCGGTAACGGGCAAGGGAAGACCAGTCTGCTGGAAGCGATTCACTACCTCACCGGTGCAGCTTCTTTCCACACCACAAGCGATCGCCATCTGATTAACTTCCTCGCCCTTGAGGAACCGATACCCTTCGCCCGTCTTGTCGCCGAGATCGAATCACAGGAGCGCATCCAGCGCATCGAAATTCGCATCGTAATCGAAAGCAATTCTCAATCCAGCGAAGGCCGCGTGCGCAAGGAAGTGCTAGTCAACGGGCTCAAGCGCCGAATGCGCGAGTTGGCCAGCTCCTTCACCGCTGTTTTATTTCTCCCACAAGATTTGAAGATAATCGAGGGCGCACCCGGCAATCGCCGCCGCTTCCTTGATTCCAGCCTTGCACAGGCGGATCCGACCTACGCGGCTGCTCTCTCTGAATACCAAAAAGTGCTCACCCAGCGAAATGCGCTGCTTAAAAAATCTCAGGAAAGCCGCAGCCCGTTGGACCAGTTGACCTTCTGGGATGAGCAGTTATGTGATTTAGCTGCATCCCTAATTCGCGGCCGGGCACTCGCACTGCGTGAGTTGGATCAGCTCGCTGCACCGCTTCACTCAAAGCTCACCAGGAATAAAGAAACTTTGCGGCTCGATTACCAACCGTCCTTTGACCCCGCACCTCAGCCGGACGGGCAGCTAGGATTGCCGATCAATACGGCCCTGGATCGCACAGGGATCAGTAGAGAAGAGATACGAAAGGGAATGCTGGAGGCGCTTGAGCGCAATCGGGGTGACGAATTAGCCCGAGGGGTAACACTGCAGGGACCTCATCGGGACGATTTCCGGCCCCGGTCGAATGGCATCGATCTTCGTTTGTACGGTTCCCGAGGCCAGAATCGCACGGCGATGTTGGCGATGAAACTTGCGGAAATTGAATGGCTCAAGCAGCGAACCGGCGATTGGCCAATTTTGTTATTGGACGAGGTATTAGCGGAACTGGATCTCGAACGGCGAGAAGATTTACTCTCTCACATAACTTCCGTAACGCAATCCATGTTGACAACCGCAGACCTCTCGATGTTCACCGAGCCATTCCAAGACCAGGCCACGATATGGAAAATCGAAGCAGGAACAATCGCTCCTCGATCCACGTAAACCCCCAGCAGAGAGACCCTTCGCCAACGTGGGTGCAACCACGATATACATCCCATGAGCACGTCTAAATGTTACTTAGAGACGTTCCTTTGAAACATAAAACTGAATCGATCGTTGTCAGGGGGTGGGGACTACTTGAGCGGCCGCTTCGCGGGGATCCCCGGTTTGCGGGGGTACTTCTCCGGAGTGCGAGCGACTTTATCGACCAGAATCAAATAGCGGGGTTCCGTAACTCGTGGTAGCTCTACAGGTAGAACCTGCTTGATCTCTCCCCCAAGGACGCTCAGCGCCTTCTCCGCCGAATGCGCTTCAGCGGGACCCGTTTCTCCCTTCTGCACGATAGCACCACCTCCCAATTTTATGAAAGGGAGGAGATATTCCAATAAGACTGGCAGGATCGCTACAGCCCTGGCAATTGCCCAATCGTATCGCTCTCGGTGTTGCGCATTCTTTCCTAAGTTTTCCGCCCGGGCTTGGACAAAATCAACGCCATCCAAGCCAAGCGAACTTATCACGTGACGGCAAAACTCCATCTTTTTACCGATGGACTCTACAAGCGTCAGCTTGAATTGAGGATAGACAATCTTGAGTGGGATGCCCGGGAAACCAGCGCCGGTCCCGACATCGATAACGCTCCCCGGTGGACGGAATCGCTCAACTTGAAGACATGACAACGAATCAATAAAGTGTTTGATATTAATTTCGTCAGGATCTGTAATCGCGGTTAGATTGTAGCGTTGGTTCCAACTGCGTAATTCGTTCGCATACCACTGAAAAGCTTCGATCTGGTGGAAAGTGAGGGTTACACCCAATAGATCGATAGCGGTTTGGTAGAACGCATCGGACTCATTCATTGGTCAGATTAAAAACGTCCCGCACTTCTTGGGGCGATCGGATTTCCCCAACATTCAGACCGCTCTGGTTTTGTATCGATCGGGAGTCAAATTGCTTAAGCTGTTGACGCTCTTCTGCTGATAGAACGCCCAGTGCCTCGAGCACTGCGATTGCAGCGACCGGCCGCGCACGACTTTCTAGATCCCCATCCAGTACCTTAAGCGCAACTCCCAACGCGGGAGATCCGGAGCCAAGAGAATTGGGCGGAATCCCTATCCCCTGAAAACCCTCCGCCCCGCCTTTTGAGAGCACTTGGGCGGCAGTCACCTGCATGAGAAGCGTGTCAAAACGCCCTTCGCCCGAGACCATCTCGGGATACGCAGTCATTGCCCTCACGATCGTTCTGCAACTATCCGCTTTCTCTGTTGAGAATTGCCCTGGATCCATCAAGCGGGCATAAGCAGTCGCAGCGTTCCGGATGGGCACGGCAAAATTTGGCGCCGAGCAGCCGTCGATGCCAACAACAATGTCATCAGCAGCCATCGAGACCATATCGGCAAAGTTATGCAAGATCTGCTTCTGGACAGGATGATCGGGTTCCAGGTACGTCGACGTCGCCGCATCGAGATAGCGTGCCACAACCAGCATCCCTGCATGCTTCCCGGAGCAATTGTGGCGAATTGGGGAGGGGGTTTCACCCGCCATTATCAACTTCTTTGAAGTCTTCGTGTCGTAAGGGGTATGTGTGCCGCAGCGTAGATCCGCCTCGCTGAGTCCGATTTTTCTGAGGATAGACTGGACAACTTCGATGTGGTCATCAGTGCCGGAATGCGAGGCGCACGCAACCGCCAATTCCTGTTCGCTGAGCCCAAAATGAGCCGCAGCCCCACTCTCAACGAGCGGCATTCCCTGAAATGGTTTGGCGCTTGAGCGGAGAAAGGTAACGAGATCTGCGTTTCCCCACGCAGCCAGAATTTCACCGCGAACATTCGTCACAGCTGCGACAAACTGGTGGGATGACTCGACGATACCGCCCCGTAGGATGTCCACCATCGGCTGATCACTCATCCATTGCAGTGCTTCCGGGTATTTTGCCAACGCAAATTAAGTGGAAAGCTTTATCCATCTAAGCGCCATCAGGGAACTGCAGCAAACTTTGGTCAAGCAGTCCGGTTTTCAAACGCTTGAGTATCAAATCTTTTTGTATAGGCCGAATGCTGAAATCTCCCATGAGATCTATCGCCAAGCGCTCTATCTCCTCATTGCGGTTCTCGCCATTCTCCAGCTTCTCGACTCGAATCTGCACCTTCCTTAGAAAACGAGCCATATGGTTGATATCCTTACGATCGATTGGCCCCCCGCAAGACGAGATTAGGGTATACGATTGCATATCGGACCCGCGCAGTTCATCCAAGCTATTCAACCATGGTTCAAGAACTGAGACTCCAACATAGGGGGGCTCATCTATGGTTACAGTATCCCCAACAAAAACAACGGACAAATCGGGGATTACCATCCACATGGAGCCAGGGCGAGGTCCGGGTCGGTGCAGAAAAACAATTTCCTTTTCTCCCATATGGATGACCATTCTCTCGGAGAAGGTTATCTCTGGAATGGCATTATTCACCCCAGTAATTCTTTTCAATTGATCCGCTTCAGCCCCTATCGGATGCGCATTACCCTTGAAGGTATCTGCCCATTCGCGGATGGTTTGTAGGGTTTGGTCTTGGGCGATAGCTGGCAATGCCAAAGTTCGCGAACCTAACACACGGTCAGGGTGAGAATCAAGCAATATTAGAAATTTAGGCCGGCCGCGCTCGCTTACCACCTTAAACCATTCTTCTACATCTTCAGGATGAAGAGGTGAATCGACGAGCAAGAGGCCTTGCCCTGTGACTACCAGGCCCAAGTTCATGCCGATATACTTATTCTCAAGATAAACATTTGGGGCTATCTTTTGCATGCCGGCTCCCTAATCTTCGATTGCAGGGATCATTATACCGGGAGCGTAAAGGTAAATGTCGAACCCTTCCCCTCTTCGCTCTCAACCCAGATCTTACCTTCATGTGCCTCCACCGCTAAGCGGCAGAAAGCCAAGCCAAGTCCAAGACCTTTGGGGCGATCCTGCCCCCCGAGGCGGGTGAACTTCTCAAAGATGCGTTCCCGATCTCTCGACGAAATACCCACCCCGCTGTCTTTAACTGCTATTTGTAAATAACTTTCAACTTGCCTCACTGAAATTTGGATCAAATCTCCTCCCCGGGAGAATTTAATCGCATTTTCCAACAGATTAATTAACACGCGGCGGACCATGTCCACGTCCATAAGGACCATGGGCAGCCCGGGGGCTAATTCCATCCGCAGCAGCTGGCCCTTCGCTTCTGCCGTCGGATGTACCTCTTCGACGGCTTCTGCAACCAAAGCCCCGATTGATGTCTCGGATTTGTTCAGGACAGCTTGATCCGTCTCCAGGCGGTCGAGATCAAGCAACGACTCTACCAGTCGTGAGGCGCGGCGGCTGGAGCGCGAAGCAATCGAGAGAACCGATTGAACTGTCTCGTCGTCCCCAATTAGAGATTCTTTCAGTAATTCAAGACTCGAAATGATATTCCCCAGCGGTGAGCGTAAATCGTGAAAAATCATCGAAGTCAGATCAGAGCGTAGCTTCGCAAGCTCCAGGCGTTCTGAAATATCACGCAGGATCCACTGAAGGAAGGAAACCGCCTCAATATCAATCCTTTTAACATGCACTTGAACGGGCAGGTATTCCCCCTGTTCATTTGTAACTTGACTATCGTAGGAAATCGTTTCTCCCAGAGAGAGTTCACTCAAATCAGCAGATAGGAAATCCTTATCTATCGTGTGGAGATTGGAGATATCCAATCCGAGCAACTCGGTACGCGGTAAACCTAGCATTGTCTCGGCGCGGTTATTTGCGTCGGTTATTTCACCGGCAAGGTCCGTGATCAGGATGGTGTCAATACTGTCTTCGAACAGACTTGCGTAACGTTGACGGGCGGCTTGAGTCTCTTTGAAAAGTTGTGCTCGAACGATCGCCGTACCTGCCAGGTCAGCGATCCCCCTCAATAACTCGACCTGTTCAGGCGCCAGGTCATCCCCGCGGGGATTGATCGCTTCGATCACACCGATTATTTTATCCTGAACCTGAATAGGTACGCTTGCCATGACCCGAGTTGTATACCCGATAAGTTCATCCACGTGGGAATGGAAACGTGGGTCGGATTGCACATCTGATACAAACACAGCTTCCTTATGATCAACAACCCAGCCCGCCAGACCCTGGCCCTTCATCAGGCGAAAACCAACAATCTGCTCAGCGCCCCTTCCGCTAGCTACCCGGAATTCAAGCTCACCGGTCTTTTCATCGATCAAAGCCAATGACGCAGCCTCAACCTCGAGACTGTCCATGGTGCGCTCAGTAATCCGCTGCAGAACCTCGTCAAGATCCAGGCTGGCAGTTACCGAGCGTGCCGTCTCGGTTAGCGCCGTCATGGATTGGACACGTCTCTGAATCTCGCCATAGAGTTGGGCATTCGCAACAGCCGTTGCCGCTTGATCCGCGAAAGCAGAAACCAATTCGCCATCCTTAAGGCCATACGCGCCGACACGGTGACTGTCCACGTTCAACACCCCTACAACTCGGTCTCGCACAATAAGCGGAGCGCCAATCCATCCCCTGATCATTCCAGATTCCTGAAGGCTTCCACGCTCTACCCATGCCGACTCTTGTCGGACATCCGTGACGACCATGATCTTGCCCGCTTTAAATACTTCGACTCCCAGCCCACCTTCATCAATCCGCAGCGAATGGTTAAGCACTTCCTTAGTATTAGTAAATCCGAACGCGGCAACCGGTTGTAAATGGTCGTCGTTAACCAAAAATATGCTGGCGCTATCGTACTCAATGACGCGGCGCAGTTGCTCGAGGACTTGCTCGAAGACGCTGGTGGGATCCAATGACGAACTGATCGTTCGCGCGATCTCTTGAAGCGTAGAAGCAAACCGCCTCCGTTCTTTCTCCGCCCTGAACAGATGCGCATTGCTCACGGCGACCCCTGCCTGATCCGCTATCGCCGTTGCTAAGGCAAGGTCTTCTTCAGTGAATCCATTTGGCTTGCGCCGCGCCAGCGTTAATGCACCGACAATATGCTCCCTTGCAAGCAAGGGCACGCTTATCACGGAACGCGGGGCTCCATCTGACTTTTCATCAGGCTTATGCAGCCACCGTTCGTCCTTGGATGTGTCTTGTATAAGTACCGCCTGGCGGTTCTCCACCACCCATCCAGCCAGACCCTGTTCATAGGTATCTCGTAATTGTTCAGCCGAATGGTCATGTACCTTCCCCCCATAGGCGATAGCCCCTTCTGTCACCTCTCCATGCTCATCGAGCACAAGGATACTTCCCGCGGGTGCCCCTACAGCTTCGAGTGTAAGCTGCAATACGCGCTGCAGCAGCTCACGCAGATCGAGCTGCTCAGTGAGCTCTCGGCTGATCGAGTATAAGAGGTCAAGCGAGGCTTTCGTACGCTCAGTCACAGATCACTTCAGATCACATTCATTTGTTTCAATCCGGTGCCGGTATTAAAAAGGACAACCCGTTCAGATGGATCCACTTCCCCGGAGGCTGCCATACGGCGTAAACCAGCTAGTGTAGCCGCCCCTTCCAAGCAAGTATGAATACCTTCCTGCTGAGCCAATTCGGCTTGAGCTTGAATGAACTCATCATCAGTTACAGCAATTCCTGTGCCGCCGCTTTCACGAATTGCGCTCAGAACCAATCGATCGGCGTAGACTTGAGGAACCCGTATCCCATGTGCTGTCGTCTCTGCATTCTCCCACGGTGTGATACGCGGCTCTCCTCTCTCGAGCGATTTCACGACCGGTGCACAGCCTTCGGGCTGGACACACACCATCCGTGGTCTATCCGCACCGATCCAGCCCATCGCCTCCATCTCAGAAAATGCCTTCCACATTCCAACCAACCCTGTACCGCCGCCTGTGGGATAAATAATGACTTCTGGCAGCTCCCAATGGAAGGCTTCCGCCAACTCGAACCCCATCGTTTTTTTACCCTCAACGCGGTAGGGTTCCTTGAAAGTCGAGATCCCAAACCAACCGTTCTCCTCGGTTTGCCGTGCGGCTTGCCTACCCGCTTCATCGATCAACCCGTCAACAAGGACCAATTCTCCGCCGTGCACAGCAACTTCGATCTGATACACAAGAGGCGCATCCGCGGGCATAAAGACATGCGCTTCCATCTCAGCGCGTGCGGCATAAGCAGCCAAAGCGCCTCCAGCGTTGCCAGCGGTCGGGATCGAGAGCGCCTTAGCCCCGAGTTCTTTGGCTCGCGAGACTGCAACTGCAAGCCCTCTAGCTTTAAACGTGCCGGTGGGGTTGCCCCCTTCGTCCTTAACAAAGACCGATCCGATTCCCAGTTCAGCCGCGATCCGAGGCACAGGTAGAAGGGCTGTATCGCCTTCCCCCAGCGTTAGACAAAAATCATGGTTATGTACCGGAAGCAGTTCATGCCAGCGCCACAGGCCTCTAGGGCGGCTAGAGATCTGCTCTTTGTCTAAGCTATCGGCGTAATCCGCCAAATTGTAGTGGCAGAGCAGCGGCGAATCACATTTGATACATACGGTTTGAAGCTGCTCATGATTAAAAAGCTCCCCGCATTCAGGGCACTCCAAACTCATCAGTTCACTCATGTTTTTTGAGTATAGCATAGCATTCCGGCTTGAAACTACATTACATAAGTTCCGCTTGCCGCAGATGATATGTCCAAGTGTTTTGAGGGCACAACCTATTCAAGCCACATCGAGCGACTTAATCGCATGATCTCAGGCTATTTTTCTTGCGCAGGCTCCTCGCTGCAAGCCTGCTAATGACAGCGTGAGTGTGCTGTCAATAAAGAAAACGCGCCACCATGACGGCGCGCTATAAATAATAAATCCTTGATTGACAAATTTAGAATTACGCTGTTTTTAGCCCCCTCCGGAAAACCAGCGTGAGGACAGTATTGACGATCCCGACCAGCAACGCACCCAGAAAACCTGCCCAGATTTTTTCAATTTCGAAGCCGAAGCCACTACCGATCAAGCTGCCAAGCCATCCCGTCACGTAAAAAAGCAATGTGTTGATGACCAGCGTGAACAATCCCAGCGTAAGAAAAATCAACGGACAGGTCAACA
Source organism: uncultured Anaerolineales bacterium (assembly GCA_965363875.1). Taxonomy (GTDB): domain Bacteria; phylum Chloroflexota; class Anaerolineae; order Anaerolineales; family E44-bin32; genus E44-bin32. Next base: position 16,814 of record CBDTTY010000005.1, on the reverse strand, counting down.
GCTTCAGCAGAGGTCCCAACACTGCGTTGACAACCGCGAAGATCAAGGCCATGACGAAATATGCCCACCATTGTGTGTTCTCTGCGTGTATGTAAGGGATCCAGCCGGTGCCCACAGCAAGGTAAAGTGCAAGGGCGTTAATCGCTAGACGCAATCCAAATTTGTTCACTACAATCCTCTCATGGAAATCTTACCACGACTGCATTCCTCCGATGATCGGGGCTCGGATGCTGCTCGAATGCAAAATTGTTCGGGTCGAGATGACGCTGCTTACTCGATAAATATCTCGACACGTTCACCATCGGCTTCATCCACGATATCGATGATTTTCCCAGCCACCCCCTGAGTTAGCGCCTCGGCAAGATCTTCCATAACGGCCTCTTCCTCAATCTCCGGGACGAAGCGAGCCCCCATCTTCATACCGATATTAACCAGGCCTATCGGAAGGCTAACCCGAACTGTCTCTTTCCCAGAGTTCAAGTCACTGACGCGAATACGCAACCACTGCGCTCCACCTTCAGTTGCGCCGCTCCTGTGCTCCTCCTGTTTCTTCAAGGCTCCAAGTAATTGCGTGCCTTCTTCCGCCGTGATCTTTCCTTCGTCGATCATCTTTAGAATTTTTAATCGCTCTTTTGATGACATCTCATAGGTCTCCTTGTCTAACCCAGAATAATTTTTACTTTTTCGCCCGTCTCACCCTCATCAACTTCAATATAGATCGGTTCGCCGGCTGTCAGATTTGCTTCGAGCGCAAGTATCAGATCGTCGATCGCGGTTTCATCTAACCCGCCAAAGGACAAACCACGCCATCTTAGAATGCGTGCGGTGAGACTAAGAGGAATAGGCAAGCTGATCGCAATCCTGCGTGGCCATTTATCTTCTCCAGTTTTTACTCGTACATGGACCCAGGGGGAATTATACGTGGCCGCGGACAAGATCATAACGACGGCTCCAAGCACCAGTAACGGTCCTGCAAAGACCCACCACCAGCCACCTAACTGGCTCAGACCCCACCCCGTGACACACATTGCGAACCCAATGGAGAGTGGGATTGTCCACCAATATCGCCAGCGGTTGGGAAGGTTTGGAACTTCAGCCTGCTGCTCGGGTGGTACACCTTCCTCTGAAAGTCGGCGGGCGGCTTCACTGGCATCAATCTGACCAGCATCAAGCTGATCGAGTATATCCATGCTGCTTTGATCTTCATTCATTGCGGATCTCCACTTTTAAAACTCTTCGATCCTTCAATTTTCGCTTTCATCGAGCTTCATTCCCATCCATGTCAGCTCGCGAATGGCCTTAAAGCCCAGTCCTTCAATTTTTTCCCGGGCGACATCAGACGGATAATCCAGGATGAAGTTGTCAGCCAATGGTGCCGATTCCTGCATCACTCTACAAAGGAGGCGGCTTTCTACTTCTCCACGCCGTTCAGGTTCCACAACCATCATCAAGCGCAACGTACGGCGCTCTAGTTCAGGCCTGATGCTCACCGCACCGGCGAGCCTCCCGGCTTCTTGCCATACCCAGTGCTTGGGTTTCCCCAATCCGAACAGGTTCTCAAATCCTGATGGTCGAAAAATGCTCGCAACTATAGGGAAGGGCCATAACAACCCTTCAGGATGCAGCCGTTTTGCCAACGCCCAATGCCCGCGCCATTCGCTGCTTGTCCGCGGTCGAACCTGACCCATAGTATCAGCGTGTGGCCATTCTCCGTTCCCTTTTCTTAACCAAGTGGTTCGCGTTGAGAGAGTCTTAAACTCGAGGTTCTCATACAGAGTCCTGGCCCCCTGGTTATCACGATCAACCTGCAGCATGATCCGCTTGCCCTCACTGCGGCGTGCATGCTCAATCGAAGCCAGGATCAGTTCCCGTGCAATGCCCTGACGCTGGTATTCCGGCTTGACCACAACGTTGGCCATCACCCAGCGTTGCTGGAATCCACTCACTGGAAGCAGGCTTGCATTACCTACCACCTCGCCGTCCTCTTCCCAAACATATCCCTGAGGGTAGGCAGCCGGGGGTAAAAACCAACGGCCAAAAAACCAACCGAGGCTCCCCGCCCGTGCAAAAATCTTCATACCCAAGATCATCCGCCGTCCGGAAACATCTAGTCGCTCGGAAAACGCTTGTTCGATCAACCCGGCTAGTGCGGCCATATCGCGGCGCGGTTCTACGAGTCGGATGCCCCGGTGTCTTAACGGTTTGCCCGCGGCGACGGCAGCGGTCAAGATTCTCCCTCCAGAGCCTTGAGTAAAGCCTCGGCATCTGAGACCGAAACCTTGCCTTCTTCAACCATGCGCAGAATCGTTAAACGCTCCTCATCGGTTGCAGGTTCTACGGCTTCATCGAATCCAGGCGCTGTCCATGAGAAGGACGAGCCCATCTTCCTTTTTCCCCTTGCCGCTTTGCGCTTTGCCTTTCCACTTGCCTTACGCTCTGCACGTCGAACCGCACGGCGGACGCGCTCACCAATTCGATCTGCTTCGAAGCCGTACATCCCCGTGCCCATAACATTAAAGCGCGCCTCCACTTCTGCCAGCTTCGCGTCTACCTCGGTTAGTATCTCTCCAACCCAATCTTCTTCTGAATCATCCTGCCTCAAACCCGTTTGAAGGCAGAGATCTCCCCCGGCTGAAAGCTCGATATCCGCATCGCCATCGCCAAGCTGAAAAGCGACACCCTCACCCTGCTTTTTGGTCTCCACTCCTGATGGATAATCCAGGTCGCCACCTGCTGATAAGGATAGGTTCACCGATGACTCAGGAGATATCCGGCAGGAGAGGTCGCTGCCAGCCTGCACTTTTGAGTGAGCGCCTTCAGGGGTCGCCAAAGTGACTAAAGCATCTCCGCCAACAAATGCGTTCACCTGACCGGCGGCATCGTTAAGCATCAGGTCCCCCCCCACTCCTCGCAGATGGATATCACCCTTGACTTTCTGGATCACGGCGTCTCCGCCAATACTGTCGACGGTCAAATCCCCCTCAATTTGCTTGCCCTGAAAATCTCCGCCGATCATCTCAAAGGTCGCCGCGCCAACCCTGCGCAGGCTCAAATCCCCTCCGATCGTGCGGATCATGAACTCGTTACTCAAATCGGTAACTCGACAGTCCCCTCCGACTTCGCCGACATCGAGACGCGCGTCTTTCGGCAAGAAAATGATGCAGCCAGAGTTCGCACTGATTTCTACTCCATCTGCAATCTCATTTACTTGAAGCTTCCCTTTATCCGGCGCCTGTGCCTCCAGGATGGCCTCATCCCGTCCTGAAAGTCGCAAATCCCCGCCGATCGTCGTGATTTTCACCAGTGGGCTTTCGCCAATCTCAAGCGTCACTTTTTCCACAGTTCCAACCTCCTCCCACTTACCTGGTCTACATCTTCAATTTAGTCAACTTCCAGAAGCTGCATTGCCTCTTCAGAAGTTAATTTTCCGCTTGCCAAGTCGTCGAGGATCTTGTGCCGCTCCTCATCATTAATCAGTTTCGTCTCAGGTCCTACCGGGAAGCCCAACGAATGAATGATCTCTGTCAACCGTGCCCTGAGTGTAGGGTACGACATATCCAATTCGGGTTCCATTCGACTTAGCTTTCCCTCGCAGCGCACGAAGACTTCAAGAAAGCTAATCTGCTCAGCACTCAATCTCCCGAAGCGGCCAATATCGAAATGTCCATCGATCGTTGTATCGCAGTTGCGGCAGTGAAAACGTGTAATCGAGAGGCGTTCATCACAGACCGGACAGGTCGTAAGCATTTGATTCATTTCTCACCACTTCCTTCAAGGAAATCCTTCGCCGTTCACTAGATGTCAACAGATGAGTTATTCCCTATCGATGCGCTCGGACCATTCGATGAGAACGCGGATGTTTCACCGGGCACGCCGATTCCTTTTAGCGCCTCGCCAGTCCGGATCAAGAAGCTGCCACCCGTCACGATCGCTTTTCTTAATGTAGGGGAGGCTATACGCGGTTGCCCGGAGTGGAGATGCATCTGCATCCCATCCTCCAATAAGCAACCCTGATGAACTTCAGCAAGTAGCTTCAAATAAAATGTGTTGTCCATTTTGGGACTCCATTTTAAATTTTAGCAATGATCCTCAATTATCTCGCTTCAAAATAGCATATATTTAATAATTGTCAAGTGTCATATTAATATTATTGAGGTTTTTATATGTTTTATTGAATTTGCTGGCAAAAGGGGTATAAAACCCTTCACTCCACTGCGGCCAGAGCTCGCTTGCATATTGCAAACATAGAATCGTAGTCCTGGGCGATCTACAGCGTGTGCGGGCGGGGCTATTTCGCGCCTTGTTATGAGGCGTCATTTTCGGCATGCTAATTCTTGAACTGTTGGCGCGAATCCACCAAAACAAGATACACTTCCAACGTGCACTAATGTCAGAAACTATTGAACTCACACTAACCGGCAACGCATACGGGGGCGAATCCTTCGGCCGCGATGTCGATGGGCGCATGGTCTTCGTACCCTTCACCATCCCCGGGGAAGTGGTGCGCGTTCGCCCGATCGAAGAACATAAGCATTGGGCCAGAGGATTGCCCGAAGAATGGGTCGAAACATCAGATCAACGAATTGAGCCACGCTGCCCGCATTTTCGAACCTGTGGTGGGTGCCATTACCAGCACATTCCCTATGCGCTTCAACTGGAGATCAAGGCAGATGTCGTGCGCGATCAACTTGTACGGATCGGTGGGTTCGAGGATCCTCCCGTGCGATCACCCATCGCTTCGCCGGAGCCATGGAATTACCGGAACAACATGCGTTTTCACCTAACCAAGGATGGCGACCTTGGCTTCGTCACCTTTGATAAGCAACGGGTGTTCCAGGTCAAGGAGTGCCACCTGCCCGAACAGGAATTAACCGATCTCTGGGCTCAGTTTGATCTCGACCCCACCAGAGCAATGGAAAATATCTCCCTGCGCAGCGGAGGCGAGGGCGAGCAGATGGTCATCATTCACGGGACGGATGCTCCGGATCTCGAGATCTCGATCGGATCCCCCACCTCCGTAGTGTGGACCAGCCCCCACGGGGATTTTGTTCTCGCCGGTCAAGATCATCTTTATTTTGACCTCAACCGACATCAATTCCGCGTCTCCGCCCTTTCGTTCTTCCAGGTGAACTCGAAGATAATTCCAGAACTCGTTCAACAGGCGACAACATTGCTATCCATCCAGCCTGGACAAACCGTCTTCGACCTTTATGCGGGTGTGGGTTTGTTCAGCGCTGCCATCGCAGAAGCCGATGCTCATGTTGTAGCTGTCGAGGAGTCTCCGCACGCATGTCGTGATTTCAGCCTCAACCTTGATCATTTCACACACATCGATCTCTATGAAGGGGCTGTCGGCATTGCGCTGCCTCAGATCAAGCCCCAACCCGACGCTGTGCTCATCGACCCGCCGCGCGCCGGCTTGTCAAGAGCAGCGCTCGATGCACTTCTCGAGCGCTCCCCCTCTCGTATCGTCTATGTCTCGTGTGATCCCGCCACACTCAGCCGTGATGGGAAGCGTTTGCGAGCAGGCGGATACTCACTGGAGAGCATTACCCCGATCGACTTGTTCCCCCAGACATTCCACATCGAAACCATATCCCTTTGGACCATCTAGACGAGACTTACCGCCCTCCTGTTTCTAGACGCGCAGCTTTCGGCACCCCCTCTCTCAGGGGATTGCCTTCCGCGGAACTCGGGTTACAATCAACGATATGAACCAACGGCAGGGTCCAATCCTCATCGTAGAAGACATCCCTCACATCCTCGAATTGCTCGAGGTTACACTGAAGTTTAAAGGCTATGGTGTAATCACGGCTCGTAACGGCGATGAGGCTCTCAATGCTCTCCTAACGGAAAAGCCAGCGTTAATTCTTACAGACATCCTCATGCCAAGACTCGATGGATATGCACTCGCCCAGGAAGTGCGCAGCAACCCAGAAACGCGCGACATTCCAATCATTTTCCTGTCTGCAACTTTCATTACTCCTGAAGATAAAGAATTCGCCATGAGCTTGGGCGCAGTTCGATTTTTAGAAAAACCCATTGAGGCTTCCGAGCTGCTTCTATCCGTAGCGGAAGTTCTTACAGGCGAACCCTTTGTGCAACCTAAACCTCTCCCCGATCAAGCCTTCCAAAAAGGCTATTCCGATCGCCTACAAGAGAAGCTGCTCCATAAAGAGAATCAGATCCGTCGTGCCCAGCGCCTGGTGGAGACAGTGCCCACTGAACAACGCCCCGCTTTCGAGGCGCTGCTGGCACAAACAAAATTCCAGCGCGATCAGATAGAGGACGAACTGCGCACATTAGAAGCGCTTATGGATCAGCACGAGAATTAATCCCCTGACTGCTCCCACACGGCGAAGAAGTAAAAAAAAGATATGAACCGGGTTTGCGTTCTTTAACCCTGCGATCCTTTAGCTTTCAGGTGATTTTCAAGCTCAGCGAAATTCACTCGAGATGTTGTATCGAGGCTTATTGGGGTAACGGATACTTTACGATCAATGCGCAGCGCAAATACGTCTGAATCCAGTTCAATTTTATCCCTATCTAACTTAATCTCGAACTGGATATGGGCCGGATCTTCGAGCCGCGCCCTTGGTGATACCACCGGGACATAATATTTCTGGCGCGAGAGTCTTGTCATGCACCACTCGGTAGTCTCCAACGCATCAGATGGTATATCCACTTTCAACACATCAACGTCCGTCATGGGTTTCATCCCTATGAGAACTCTAGCAAAATATGCTGTGAAATACTTAGCGACGCGGAAGTCGATTGTGTCTGAATGGGATAAGTAAAACTCGGCAGGCACCTCAAGTGATACTGCGAGCGCAGGCACACCAAAGGATGCCCCTTCGAGCGCTGCCCCTACCGTCCCGGAGACGGTGATGCCGGTCGTGAGATTCTCGCCGTAGTTAATTCCTGCGACCACAAGATCCGGTCGCCGCGGCAACAATTCCAGGATGCCGTGCTGCACGGCTTGCGCAGGCGAACCGCCAACGGCATAGACTTTCCAATTCTTCCCCCGTACATTAACCTGTTCTTCAAGTAATTTACCATCCGAGGTGACCGGCATGCTGCGCCCCGCGCCCGATGACTGCTCCCGAGGAGCTGCAACGGTGACGAACCCGATCTCTGAAAGTGCCTCAGCGGCCGCCCACAAAGCGGGGGAACGGATTCCATCGTCATTGGTAAGTAGGATTAGGGGGCGCTCGTTATCTGTCATCACGGCGCGGATAATAACAGGTGAATGTTAGCAGGTCAATTCGCGGCATCGTACCCATACAGATTACGAACAAATCAACTCACCACACGAGCTTCGACGGCCAATTGGTTAAAAAATGTCATCAGCACGGCATGCCGTCCTTCGGCCATGCGCCGCGCTGGTCCGGTGTGAAGCTGGTCCTTCACCTTACATAATTTGAAGAGGTACTCATGATAAGCGCTGTGAGCCTCACCCTCCTCGGTCTCACCGGTGCGCAGAAAATGTTCCGATGGCTCAGCGAAGAAAGGCTGCCCAGCCTGTAAGGCATAGCCGAGCGTGCGCGCTGCTCCGAATGCCCCCATTACATCCAGCTTATCAGCATCGAATAAGATCTTCGCCTCCAAAGTCTCTGGCGATTCGTTGCCGCGGAAACGGTGAGCGCGAATACAATGCTGGACGGCGTCTATTCGTGTTTGTTCCCAGCCCTCTTTTTTTAAAACCTCTCCGGCAAAAAGCGCCGACGTCTGCTCGTGAGATTGGCGATCCGCACCCTCACCTGGGTGCGCTCCCGAGGCATCGTGAAGAAGGGCAGCTGCCTGCAGCACTTCAAGGTCGGCGCCCAGTTCTTCGCCCATCCTTTCGGTCAAGGCCAGAACTCGCAGGATGTGGCCTAACCCATGGACCGGGTCGTTGGCATCATACCAATCTCTGGCCTGGTCGATTGTCGGCATTTTCGACTCCTTGAACCTTAGGTTGTGAATTAACCGGATAGAACGAGTGGTTTACCATCCAACGGGTGGGGCATCACGTGAATGCGAATCCCGTACACCTCAGCCAGTTCATCGGGAGTTAGAATTTCGGCCGGGGAACCAATTTTTCGCACCCGACCATTCGATAGCAAAGCCACTCGATCCGCGAATCGCGCTACAAGATTCAGGTCATGGAGCGTGATCATTACCGCCAGGTTATCGACGAACGCCAGATCACGCACGATTTTGAGTAAATTATCCTGGTGTCTCAAGTCAAGATGTGCTGTTGGCTCATCTAACAACATTACGGGGGTCGACTGGGCCAGCGCCCTGGCGATGAGAACCCTCTGCTGTTCACCGCCGGACAACTCACCGATGGGCCGCGCGGCGAGGTCGATCGTCTCGGTACGTGTCATTGCCTCCAACGCGATCTGGCGATCGCGATCGCTCTCTTGCTCCAGCCAGCCGAGATAGGGTGTGCGGCCCATTAGAACAACTTCTAAGGCACAGAATGCGGGTGGGAGATTCACGGCCTGTGAAACGACTGAGACCATACGGGCCCGCCGGTCTGGCTTGAGTTCTCTCAGGTTTTGGTCCCCGATCAAGACTTCACCGTTCATCAACGGCAGGCTCCCACATGCGCCTTTGACCAACGTCGATTTGCCAACCCCATTGGGTCCTACAATGGCAAGTATTTCGCCCGGTTGCACCGATAGACTTACATCCTGTAGGACAGGTTCCATTCCGTAGCCCAGGTCTGCCCGTTCGATGCGTAGTTCGTTTCTCACCAGACCCGCCCCCTCCCTTTTGTTCGGTACAGGAGCCAAAGGAAGAATGGCGCCCCGACCACGGCAGTGATAACCCCCACCGGCAGCTCTCGAGGTGCAAGTATCACCCTGGCCACAACATCAGCCGCCAACAAGAAGCTACCACCCACCAAGATTGCAAGCGGGAGGGTGCGCCGATAATCCGGTCCCCAGAGCAGGCGCACAACATGAGGCACGATCAGTCCCACAAATGCAATAATGCCTGAGAAAGCCACCGCCGTCGCCGCGACCAATGATGCCGCCACTACGATAATCAGCTTGGAGCGTTCGACATCCAGGCCCATTTGGCGCGCCTGTTCATCGCCAAATTGGAGTACGTTAAGCTGTCGTCCGAGGAGCGCCAGTACGGCCAATCCAACGAGAAGGTAAGGCAAAGATGCCAAAACGGGCTCCCAGCCGCCCAATGCAAATCCGCCAACCATCCAATTCACCGCTCGATGAAGTTCATCGGTCGACAGCAGCATGATTAAGCTCGTCATCGCAGTTGCGAAGGAGCTGACCGCTACTCCGGCGAGAATAAGGGTGGTCACCGGCGTGGAGCGGCCTACGCGGGCGATGGCGTATACAATGGCAACCGTGATCAGAGCGGCGACGAAAGCAGCAAGCGGAACCGTTGCCATCCCTAACAGACTGCCCGGCCAATTTGCAGCCATAGCTAACACCGCCCCAAGACCCGCTCCTGAGGCCACACCGATGATATAAGGATCAGCCAGTGGATTCCGGAATAACCCTTGATATGCGGCTCCGCTTCCGCCAAGAGCCATGCCAGCCAAGGCCATCAGGGCTGTGTTCGGCAGGCGGATCTGGTACACGATCGTCGCGAACGTCCGCGACCAGTCCGCCTCCAGTTGCAGTCCGGGTAACAGATCGAACAGCATCCGCCCGAGATCCGGCAGGGGGATCGAGATCGGACCAATCGCCACGCTTACGAACAGCATAACGATCAACACCGATCCCGACCATATCCAAGGCAAATAACGCCTAACGCTCTGCGGTTTCACTGATTCCGGTGATGCGCTCGCTCTCGAATCTCCCATGTTTATTCAAAGAGCTCCGGGTGGATCATTAGAGCCATCTCTTCAAGTGCATCCACCAGCCGCGGCCCGGGACGATCGACCCAATTGGTGTCGATTCCATAGACACGACCATCTACGACAGCAGCGATCTCCCCCCAACCGGAACGATCCGAATAGGATTCGACCGTCGTCGGGACCCACGGTCCTTCACCGAAGATGACGACCTGGGGATTGCGGGTGACGATTTCCTCCAAACTCATTTGCCCCCACCCGGCGATGTCGGCGGCGATGTTCTCACCACCGACGAGACCGATGAGTACGTCCTGGAAAGTTCCAGCGCCCGTCGTCCACGGCGCGGTCGGATCCGTGCCGTCTACTTCATAAAACACGCTTGCGCTCTGCGCGTCTGCCGTCTTCTGAGTCACTGTTTGTATCCTCGTATCAAGTTGCTCTGCGAGAGCTTCAGCATCGGCATCATGCCCGGTTAGAACACCTACTATTCTAATGTTTTCAAGCAAGCCCGAGAAATCCTCCGGGTTTGGGAGCAAGAAGATAGGAATACCAAGGACTTCGAGAGTTTGCACCTGCTCCGGGCTGGTGATCGTCGCCGCAAGCACAAGATCGGGCTCCAGGGCTAAAATGGCTTCGGTGTTGAGTTCACCATAGGTGCTGCCAATGCTGGCGACCTCGAGCGCTTCAGGAGGGTAATCCGAGACTTCGTCCCGACCGATAACTTGATCTCCCGCCCCGATAGCGAAGAGTATCTCAGTGTTGGATGGCGCAATGGACACGATCCGCTGCGCTGGGCCCGGAAGAACCACCTCGCGCTCCATGCCGTCAACGAGCGTAAGCGGGAAATCATCCTCCGTCGGTTCGACAGTGGGTTCTTGCATCTCCGCTGGTGCGGGAGTTGGGGATGATATTTCGACTGGCGCCTCTGCTGGCGCAGAAGAACCACCACAAGCCGAAACCACGAGCCCCATGATCATTACCGCAATAATCGTGATAATCAAACGAGCAAGCGCCTTTTTGGGGCGTTTACTTGAATCCTTTAGAAACATCGTAACTTCCTCTCTTCGTCGCACCGGTGCAATGCGCATAGTTCTTCATATGGGTGACGTTAAGTGAAAAGAAATCGACCTTCCCCTGTGAGATTATCGGGAAGGCCTCAAGTTGGAGCAGTCATAAGCAACCCATCCTTTCCGCGAAGGAGCTGAGAACATCGGGCGAAGGCGGGTATCCTGGCTTGGACGGCATAAACCCGTCCTTACAGTTGCGGGACAGCGCCGGACTTCCGAGGTGCAATCTTCGGTCACCGGCTTCCCCTTGGCGGTCTGTGCTTCCGGGCAACAGACCACCTTCGCCCATAATCGATTGTTAGCACGCAGTATATCCCTGTGGGGAGACCCGGTCAAGCGAATCGGGTCGGGTCAGGATTGTTCTGTCCGTTTTCCCTCCTAAATAAGTTTTAGTGATGGATTATTGAAGATCTCTACGGGGAGATAGGCCGTATTCGTGCAATTACCAGGGTTTGGTTCTGGCAACCTAAATAATTACGAGTCTGATTGACCAGCGTATAGCCTGTATGATAGAATTCACGCTTGCTTGGAGGATGTACGTGCCAAAACGGACAACTGGAATCGTACGGTCTTTTGACGGATCCAAAGGGTACGGGTATATCGATGCCCGAGATGGGGAAGATGTTTTCGTCTACTATCGCGACATCGCCGGTGAGGGATTTCAATTACTAAGCAAGGGCGAGAAGGTCGCTTTCTATCTCGAGAACACGGTTCGCGGCTTCCAAGCCACCGATGTCACTCGCTTGAATTGACCCCCCAATCTGCTTGGTTATGGCTCACACCCCGCCAGGCTTGACGCCCGACGGGATTTATTTTATTAAACAACCACTTAACAAAGTGAAAAGGATGTATTACATATGAGTAAGTTATTGAGAATTGTCCCCCTGGGAGGATTGGGGGAAGTAGGTAAGAACATGATGTCGATTGAATATGGGGATAATATCCTCATCATCGATTCGGGCATCATGTTTCCAGAGAACGACATGTTAGGGATCGACTATATCATCCCCGACTATAAATACTTGGAAGACAAGAAGAGCAGAATACGCGGGATCATCATCACCCATGGTCACGAAGATCACACCGGAGCAATTCGGCACGTTATCGAAGAATTCAACGTTCCGATTTACGCCACAAAACTCACCCGCGGCTTGCTTGAGGTGAAGCTCCGCCGGAGTGGGTTGCTTGAGAAAACACAGCTTAACACCATCTCGGCCGGAGATGAATTACAGCTTGGTCCCTTTAAAATTGAGTTTTTTCACGTCTGCCATTCCATCCCCGATGGGGTCGGACTGGGAATTACGACGCCCGCGGGACTGATCGTTCATTCGGGTGATTACAAATTCGATCATACACCGGTAGATGGCTGGCCCCCGGACTTCGGTAAACTAGCGGAACTAGGCGCACGGGGCGTCCTCGCCCTGATGGCCGATTCCACCAATGCCGACGAACCAGGCTGGACTCCCTCCGAAACCGTGATTGACCCGGCTTTCGATCAGGTATTCCGCCAGGCGAAAGGACGCATATTAATAGGCTCCTTCGCCTCCCTGATCTCGCGCGTGCAGCAGGTTGCAAATGCCGCACATGCACATGGCCGGTCACTCGCATTCGTCGGAAGGAGCATGGTCGACAACTCAAAAATGGCTCGCGAGCTGGGATATCTTGATATTCCGGACAGCCTTGTCGTCCCCCTGGATCAAGCCCTCAAGATGAAACCATCGAAGGTCGCTCTCATGTGTACAGGTACACAGGGCGAGCCTTCCTCCATCCTGGGTCGTCTCTCAAACGGGAGTAATCGTCAATTCGACCTCATCCCTGGGGATACGATCGTTCTCTCTTCAACGCCGATACCAGGGAATGAGGAAGGGGTTCATCGGACGATCAATCGCCTCTTCGACCGCGGCGCGGAAGTGATCTATGATCCAATCCTACCCGTGCACGTGTCCGGTCACGCCAACCAGGATGAGATGAAGCTCCTAATGCAGTTGGTTAAACCCAAGCACCTCATTCCCATCCACGGCGAGCTGCGGCATCTAAAACAACACGCCGCCCTTGCCCGCGAGATCGGCATCCCTCAGGAGCGAATCGCGGTAGTGCAGAATGGAACCGTGATCGAATTTTCTAACGGAGAAATGAAGATCGGTGAACGCTTTCCCGGCGGGTATATCTTCGTAGACGGGAGTGGTGTGGGTGACATCGGCCCGAAAGTCATGCGCGAGCGCGAGGCACTGGCGCGCGAGGGCATCGTTATCATCCATGTCAATCTAGACTGTGACCAGAATCGCGTTGTTGGCGAGCCGGAGATTGTCTCAAAGGGATTCGTTTTCGTGCGCGAGGCAGTGGATCTTTTCGACGAAGCACGTGAACTTGTATTAAAAGTCGCCGAGAAAGATATAAATGAAGGCCTGGAAGACCGCATTGAAAATGAGCTTTCCCGGTTCTTCTTCACGGAAACTAAGCGCAAACCGATGGTCTTCGCCTTCATATCAAGAAACGGGTGAGAAAAACAAAGACTCGTCCATTGCACGGGATTGATGGGTGGGTATAATGCCTTTCGTCATGGTTCACCGCAAAGCGCTCGTCGCACTCTCCATAGGTCTGCTGGGTGCAGCAGGGTGCGGGCGAATCGCCCTGCCCATATTCAATCCTTCCCCTCCTCCTCCCACAGTTACTCCAGCGCCCCCGACGCCAACGCCCGAACCCCTCGCTGCGAGCGTAAATGGCGAAGGCATTCTGCTTGAGCACTTCAATCTCGAAATTATTCGCTTTGAATATTCGAAAACCGATTCTGGCATAGACCTTGCAACCTTGGGCGCATACGAAAGCGAACTGCTCGACAGCATGATCGATTTAGTGCTTCTCGCGCAGGGCGCAAAGGCAAACGGTTTTAACGTCGAACAAACCGAGATCGATGACAGGTTGAATCTGATGATCGAAAGCGCCGAGGATAGGGGGGAATTCGAGTTGTGGATGGAGCTTAACGGCTACACCCAGGAGACGCTGCGGACAGCACTGGCCGAGGAGATAGAAGCCGCCTGGATGGTGGCTTATCTTGCCGGTCAGGTGCCCGATATCACAGAACAATTGAACGCCCGGCATATCCTGGTCGCCTCTGAGGCTGAGGCAGATGAATTGAGAGCAGGGCTTCAAGACGGAGCTGACTTTGACACACTTGCTCGACAATACTCCATCGATGCCAGCACAAGACCAGCCGGCGGCGACCTGGGATGGTTTCCCAAGGGCTTCTTGTTATGGCCCGAGGTGGAAGCGGCAGCTTTCTCCCTCCAGCCAGGAGAGATCAGCTCGGTTGTCAAGAGCGAAATTGGATACCACATCCTAGAAATCATAGGTCGTGAAGACCGGCTGTTAGCGTATAGCGTTAGACAAGCACTTGGTGAGCGCGCCGTTGAGAGTTGGCTATCGACGGAGCGCGTGTCCGCTGATATTCAAACCTTCATCACGCAATAAGGGTAAGGCAGGAGAAGAAGACCATGGATGAGAATTTCCAAACAGTCCCCCGGAAACGACCCAGTATTATCGGGAGTATCTTTTTTAATCTATTGACCTTCATTGTGTTGATTGCGATTCTCGGTGCAGGTGCGGCTGCGGCGGCCCTTTTCGTGAATCCCTACATCGATGTTGGTTTCTTCTACAATCCATTCCCGCCACCGACTGTGCCTGCGCTTCTCGGCTCTCCCACGGCGACTCACACACCCGCCGTACCTCTGCCAGATGTCTGGACGCCGACACCGTCGACCACTCCCGAGCCTACAAACACATCGACTCCTTCGCCCACCGATACCCCTACTCCAGTTCCAACTGGAACGCAGCTGCCTCCACCGTTCGCGGTGCAACCTGGAAATCCCGTTCAAATTCCTAACATCGCCAATGACGATGGTTGCGACTGGATGGGCGTTGGCGGTCAGGTGTTTAACATGGAGAACCAACCGATTGTAAATCTTGGCATCCATCTTGAGGGCGAATTAGAAGGCAACCCACTCAATCTTGACACAATCACCGGAAGCGCGCCGGACATTGGACCTTCAGGTTACGTGTTCAATCTGGGAGATCACCCTATTGGCAGCGTCGACACCATCTGGGTCTACGTCCACGACGGGAGCGGTTCTTCTCTCTCAGACCATGTATTCTTCAGCACATCTACAGAATGCAACAAGAACTTCGTAATGGTGAACTGGCGTCAAGTACGGGAACAATAATCCTCAAGAGATATTGACAAAACATAAGGGACTGGCCCAACAAGCCAGTCTCTTTTGTTTTAATTAAAAATCTTGCGTGCAGAACGGAACTGGTCTCAGGCCAAATTGGTTGAAGAACTGGATGTTTCGCGGCAAACGATCAACGCTATCGAGACAGGGATGTATGACCCCGGCTTGCCTCTGGCGTTCAAGATGGCGAAACTTTTGGGCAGCACCATTGAGGACATTTTTACACCAGATGACGTGACGTGAACAAACCCATGCAATTTCGCGCTATCACTGTGAGGCAGGCGGAACGCTCCTGTGGTGGGGCAGGTGTAGTCCGACATGGTCAGTCTCTTTGTTATAAAAGAGATCGATTCCCTGCACAGCTTGATTCAAGGCCCCACATCCAAGGGACTTGGTTTCATTAAGGCTTGACAACTTAGTAAATTACTAGTATTATGAAGTTAGTAATACTATGAAGTGTGTTATATACGGAACTAGATGATGTTTGTAAAAGAAAGGAGCTCACGTGGTTGATCAAAACATGCCAACCAAAAAATTTCAGAAGGAGATGAACTCGGGCACTGCTTCTCTGGTTTTGTTAAGTGTGCTGTCTCAAAGTGAAGATCCGATGTATGGGTATCAAATCACCAAATTGCTGGACGAAAACCGACAGGATGCCCTCGCGATGAAGCAGGGAGCCTTATATCCTGTGCTGCGTTCACTGGAAAAGAACGGTCTTCTTTCCAGCAATGTTGAACCTTCGGTCTCTGGGCCACCGCGCCGCTACTACACCATTACTGCTGATGGCCGCGAAACGCTCACTCTCTGGACCGAGATATGGAGTCAGATGAAAAGTTTTGTAGATAGTATCCTTGAAGGAGAAAGTCATGTTTAGAACCGTTGAAGAATATCTCCATGCACTAAAAAAAGAAATGCAAGGCATTGATAGCGCGACTATGCAGGATGCCTTGACTGACGCGGAAGAGCACCTGCGCACCGCCCTGGAGACCTCACGCGAAAGACAGCCTGAAATGGACGCCGCTTCCGCGCTCCCTGCCATCATTGAGCAGTATGGTTCCCCTGAAGAGACCGCCGCTGCTTATGCGGAAGTGGAGCGGCGCACATCCCCCAATTTGGCGCGGTCGGTGAACAAAAATAAACGATCTGTGCTGGGACGTTTCTTCGGCGTCTACGCAGACCCTAAGGCTTGGGGCGCGTTGCTGTATATGTTGATCACCTTTGTCACTGGTGTGATCTACTTCGTATGGGCAGTGACCGGGATTTCTGTCTCGATTTCTTTTGCCTTGTTCATTTTTGGTCTGCCAGTGATGTTGCTATTCCTTTTATCAGTACGTGGCATAGCATGGCTGGAAGGGCGTTTGGTCGAGGCGTTGTTGGGCGTACGCATGCCGCGTCGTCCATTATTTGCGCCGCAAAATATAAAATGGCAAGAGCGTATTAAGTTGTTGACGACAGATAAGCATACCTGGCTATCTTTCATCTACATGGTTCTGCAATTTGCCTTGGGCACTCTTTATTTTGTGGTTTTGGTGACGATTCTCGCTTTTTCTCTTTCAGGTATTGCCATACCTATCTTGCAAGAGGTTTTCAACGTACCCATCGCACAGACTGGCAGCGCATACTTCTATCTGCCGCAATGGGGTTACCCTCTGGTGGTTTTGGCAGGGCTCATCCTTTGGACGGCGACCATGCACCTGGTCAAATGGGTTGGTG
>CBDTTY010000004.1:0-32830 GCA_965363875.1 uncultured Anaerolineales bacterium | reverse complement strand
CCACGCTCACCGGCAACGATCTCGATTTTATTTTTCCGAGTACCCAGCGCCTTTGCCAGGAAGGCGATAACGGCGCGATTCGCCTTCCCTTCCACCGGCGGTGCTGCGACACGAATCCGCACTGTTCCATCCTCCAGGATGCCTCCAAATTCAGTCTTTCGGGATCGTGGAGTCACGCGGACCGTAAGTGCAGCCCCCCGTTTCCCATTAGAGAGTTTAAATTCCCTGTTATTTATCTGTTGATTCAAACGAGTATCCCCACTAACACTCTACCGGCCATCTCAACGAGAAAAAACAACACCAACGGGCTAAAATCAAGACCTCCCGCAGATGGTAATAACTTGCGAATTGGCGCGAGAAATGGCTGAACAATCGAATCCAGGAATTGGCGTATAGGGTGAAATACATCCAAAAAATATCCAACCAGCACATCCGCCAGGATGATTAATGTGAACGCTCTTGTAATGATCAAGATTGCATTCGCTAGGCTCGTCAAAGGTGCTCCTTTAGATTAATTTAAATAGATACCTAAACACATTCTCTCTTGTCAGCAATTTCTACACAATGAGGGATTCTCCCTCAAGGACTATTTTACCGCAACTCTATCAGGCATCAGTATGGCGCGGTCCGAAGATCGCTCTCCCTACACGTACGATCGTCGCCCCCTCTTCAATCGCGATCTCGTAATCATCCGTCATGCCCATCGAGAGCTCTGGTAAATCCGTCAAGAGTTCCTCTTCCAAGAAATCCCGGAATGCGCGCAAACCCTGAAACGTGGAATGAAGGACCGCGGGGTCCGCTGCCCAGGGCGCCATCGTCATCAAACCTCGAACAGCCAGGTTCTTATGCTCGCGGATCGTCCGGATATCCTCGAGGGCGCCCGGCCAATCATCCTTCTGCCATGCCGACCAGCCGGTCTTCGACGCCTCCCCCGATGTGTTGCACTCGATCAAGATAGGTAAGATCCGCCCAGATTCCGCGGCGAAACGATCGAGCCTCTGCGCGATCTTCACACGGTCTATGGAGTGCACCATGAAGAAATGCGGGGCGACATCTTTCGCTTTTCGGCTCTGGATGTGCCCCACCATATGCCAGCGGATTTCGCTTAGATCGGTGAGTTCAGTCTGCTTCTCACGTGCTTCTGCAACACGGTTCTCACCAAAATCCCTTTGTCCAGCCTGGTATGCGGCATTCACGCTTGAAGCTGGCTGCCCCTTGCAGATGGCAACCAATTCGACGTCGTCAACTCCTCTTCCGCTTTTTTTTGCAGCTTCGGAAATCCGCGCTTTTAGAATCCGCAGGTTCGCGTCAATTTGCTGTTCCACTATTGTCCTCTCAAGGCGATCGCAGCCCCAAACCGGCCCGTCTTCCCTCCCTCACCGCGATGTGAGTACCAATCATTGATATGGCAGGCTGTGCAGATCTGGGCTACTTCGATTTGAACCACCCCCTGCTCCAGTAATAAAGCCCGATTTGCGCTCCAGAGATCCAGATATGTCTTCCCATTTCTGCGATCGAGATGGTGAGAGGCATCCCGTCCGAAGCTCGCCTCGATCTGTTCGACAACTTCCGCTCCCACCGTGTAATGGTCCGGTCCAATCGAAGGCCCCAGTCCAGCCATAATATCGGCAGGATCAGACTGGAAGGTTTGCACCATCGCCTGGACGGCGAATTCTGCTGCCCGGCGTACCGTTCCCAGCCAGCCTGCATGAGCAATCCCGATCGCTCTCCGGTGGGGATCGTAAAGAAAAATGGGTACACAGTCGGCGAACCGCATCAGGAGGGTCACACCGGGATCGTCTGTAAGGATGATGTCTCCCTTGGTATGAGGGCGGTCGTTGCGTGGTCCATCGGCGACAACTACATCGGCAGAATGCACTTGCCAGACATCGAAAACCGAACTGAATGGACGGTCCAACGTGGAAAATAACCGCTGGTGATTCTCTGCCACTTTGTCAGGGGCATCACCAACAGTACCGCCGAGGTTGAGCGAATGCCAGGGATCGGGACTCACACCGCCATGACGCGTAAAAACACCATGGATCAAATCCTGCTGCAATAGGGACTTAAATTGATAATAAACAAGGGATTCAATCTGTGTGCGAACCATTGTGAGAGTCTACCATGGCAAGCAGAAAGACAAAGGCAGGTTGTTTGTCTTCAAGAATCCTATCTGCTGTTCTCCGTGGATTTAAAAAGAGGGTTCATCGATCACTTGATCTCACCTGCGGCAGCAAGCTTTGTGGCCACAAGGGTTTGGGTATCGACCATGATTTCCTCTACATACGGATACGCCATCCATACATTCGCCACGCCGAAAAGCACCCCCGTGAGCGAACGGAAGAAGGGCGTACTCTCACGCCATGGGAAGGGCACGAAAGGTAGAGACGTAATCAGCTGGGATCCCCCATCCAGTGCAAGCGGGAGGATGCCGATAATGAACCATGCCCAGATCGGCAGCGGTTTTAACCTGTGCCGGAGGAAGGTGAAAGCCACACCAGCGAGAAAAATACTCCCATAAATCGCGACATCGCGCTGACAAAGCGCTACCTTATATCCCACACTCTCATAGCCGATGAAGGCTCGATCTCGCAGCAAATCGATAGAGTCGACACCCGCGATTTCCTCATAACTCTTCATGTCCAAACCTGCTCTTTCCAATGGATAAGCAGGCTGCTCTCCGAAGAGGAACCAGGAACGGAAAGGAAGCTGGTGGCATAGAGGGCCGTAGATCTTGTATATCACACGAGCAGGAGTCGTCATACCAGCCTTAATTAAATATGGAGAAGCGAAGGGTAAGCCGATATAGAGAAGAACGATCAAATTGAAGATGGCAAGCCAATGGCGTGAGAAGAAAAGGAGCGCTTTATTCATCCTGACTCCCTGCTCTCGCGATATTGACGAAGAACGCTCAACACTAGAATGCCCATCCGCCGCCGCATTTAGCGCGACTTTCAAATCGATCTCAGAGATGGGCGCCTCGAGTGTGTATGGTCCGATCTGGACAACAGGAACACGCTCGAGGTAGCGCTTAAGAAGTGCCGGATCGGAATTGATGTCCACCTCTTGAAGGGTATGAGGAACTTCCTTCTCAAGTGAGATCAGGTAGGACCTAACTTCCTCGCAAAGGCTGCAATCTTCTTTAGTAAAAAGCGTCACACGTATCATAGGGAATACCCAAGTTCTACCAGATAATCGCTCAGTTGACCCTCGGTTATAAGTCCTATATGGACTACACGGACCACACCCTGGGGATCAACGAAGATACTCGATGGATAGCCGCGGATTCGGTAAAGCCGTTGTACACTCCCGCCAGGATCGAGAAGAAGAGGAAAGGATAACCCGAGTTCGTCACGGAAACCACTTACATCCTCAACAGGTTCATCGTAATTTAACCCCAGGACGGTGAAACCATCGTCCTTTAACTCTAGATAGCGTTCTTCAAATGCTGGCATCTCCAGACGGCAGGGACCGCACCATGTCGCCCAAAAGGTCAGGAGTACCGTTCTTCCGCGGTAATCGCTCAGGCGGACTTCATTTCCCTCCAGATCGCGCAACGCGAAGTCTGGAGCTTGTGCACCGATCTCTGGTGCAATCTTGCTCACTACCGTTCCTATTTCTAGTGTTTCGTCCGCTTCCGGTGCGGCGGTTGATAGAACGCTGATACTAGTTTCTGATTCTGCACTTGGGAAGCCGAGAAATAAGGCTAATGCAAAAGCGATCCCAACGAGAAAGCCCACCAGGAGGTATGCGACAATGCGAGAGGAAGATCCCAAACGCATGCTGTACCTAAAGGCCGAAGTCGACGAAGAATCCGAATCGCGCTAGCTGCTCGAGCTTACCGGTGAGCAGTAACACACCAACAATGACCAGGATAACGCCGGTGATGATCGAGATGTAACGGACGACGTTGCTATACTTACGCATGAGTTCCGCCGCTTGTCCTATCCCCAAAGCCATCAGAAGAAAGGGGATCGCCAGGCCGAGTGAATAGGCGCTGAGGAGGATAACGCCCTCGATAATTCGAGCGCTGCTTATCGCCAGGGTAAGCACGGCGCCGAGGACTGGTCCAACGCACGGCGCCCAGCCAGCGGCGAAGAAAACGCCCATCAGCGCCGATGAGAAGTAACCCAATCCCGGGTTAGCCTGCACCTGCCGCCGGGTGTCGTAGTTCAGGAAAGGGATGTTGATCACACCCATTGTGTGAAGTCCAAAGATAATCACGACCACTCCACCGATGCGTGCAATCCAGGTGCGCAGATCATATAAGATGAAACCAATCGCAGACGCGGCGGCGCCAAGCAGCACGAATACGACGCTGAACCCAAAGACAAAAGCCACCCCATGCGAGAAGGTGGTCCAGCGATTGGCGATAACATCGCCCGAGGGCGATACAGATCGCCCGCCGAGATAGCCGATATAGGCTGGTACGAGAGCGAGGACGCAGGGCGATAAGAACGATAACAATCCTGCAAGAGTCGCAATGCCAACCCAGTATGGACTTAAAGTGAGGCCGCTGAGATCCATCGAATCCGTTTCTCCTCCACCCAGAATTCCCCTTATTGTGGTTTCATCACATCCTGAATGTGTGAAGCATACCCCCTTCGCCCCCAACGATCAAGGTGGCAAATAAAAATTGCTCTCAACCGGGTGAAGCAGACAATCAGGTGAGCTTCAACCCTCTCAACCTGAGGCTGTTTGTTACAACGAAAATCGAACTGAAAGCCATAGCCCCGGCGGCAAACATGGGATTCAGGAAACCGAGTGCTGCGCTCGGAATGAGAAGTACATTATAAATCAGCGCCCAAAATAGGTTCTGCTTGATGGTACGCAGGGTTCTACGTGATAGAGTTATCGCTCGCGGTACGCCGCGCAGATCCCCGCTTAGAAGCGTAATTGGAGCGGCGGCAATAGCCACATCCGTACCGGTTCCAATGGCAATCCCAACATCCGCTTGTGCGAGCGCTGGAGCGTCATTGATCCCATCCCCGACCATGGCAACGACCCTTCCCTGGCTTTGAAGATCTCTAACGACTTCTGCCTTCTCTGCCGGAAGCACTTCGGCGCGGATCAGAATGTTCCCCTGGGAATCTTGTGAGTGTAGACCGACCAAAGAACCTATCGCTTGGGCCGTTTGCAGGTTATCGCCCGTTATCATGACGACCTCCAGCCCCATGTTTTGGAGGTCCTTAATTGCTTCAACCGAACCTTCTTTCACCGTATCGGCGATGCCTAAAATACCGGCTGGTTTGCCGTCTATTGCAACAGCGATCACTGTTTTAGCCTGCGACCGCAAGCGCTCTATCTCCCCCTTAAGGCCATTGATGCCCATACCGCGTTCAGCGAGCAGCTTCGGCGAACCGATGACAACCTCCCGCTCTCCCACGCTGGCGACTATTCCATGACCGGCAATGGCTTTGAAACCATCCGGTTCATCTAATAGAATATCCTGATCTAGAGCCGCCTCGACAACCGCCTCTCCCAATGGGTGTTCGGAACCACGCTCAGCGCTCGCGACGAGCTTGAGTAAATCTCTCTCGCTCCCATCCCATCCATTCACGATGATGTCAGTGACCGTAGGTTGGCCGCGAGTGATTGTGCCCGTCTTATCCAAGATGACCGTAGTTAAACTTCCCGCCCGCTCAAGCGCCCCGCTGGATTTGAATAAAATCCCCATATTGGCGCCTCTGCCGGTCCCAACCATCACTGCTGTTGGAGTAGCCAGGCCCATCGCACAAGGGCAAGCAATGACCAGAACTGCCACCGTATTTATCAGGGCGCGGGTAAAGTTAGAGATATCGCCCGTCGGAGGAGGGGCAAGGTAAAACCACCCTAAAAATGTAATTAAGGCAATCCCGATCACAACTGGAACGAAGACCGACGAGACCTGGTCTGCCAGACGTTGAATTGGTGCTTTGCTTCCCTGAGCATCCTCGACCAGGCGAATGATCTGCGCCAGGGCCGTATCCTTACCAATTTTTAACGCTTCGAACTTGATCCGGCCTAGCTTATTCACCGTAGCGCCGACTACAGGATCTCCAGGTCCTTTCTCTTGCGGCAGAGACTCGCCGGTGAGCATCGACTCATCGACAGATGTTTTGCCCTCAATCACGACGCCATCAACAGGGAACTTCTCCCCCGGGCGGACAACAACGATGTCGCCCACCTCGACTTCTTCAATGGGTATGTCGATTTCCTGCCCATCGCGGACAATGCGCGCCGTCCTCGCTTGAAGACCAAGTAGTTTTTTGATGGCCTCGCTCGTTCTGCCCTTCGCACGCGCCTCCAGGAATTTCCCCATGACGATCAATGTGATAATAACTGCCGAAGTTTCAAAGTATACATGCCCATCGATTAAGCCAAGCATCACCGGAATGGAGTAAAAGTAGGCAGCTGAGGAGCCCATAGCTATTAGAACATCCATGTTAGCTGACTTGTTGCGCAGCGCCTTGTAGGCTCCATCGTAGTATTGCCAGCCCACGTAGAATTGAACCGGTGTTGCCAGGGCGAACATAAGCCACGGGAGCCAGTTCGCATCAGCGAGACCCGCGGGTAATAACCCAAAATCTCTGAACATCGAGAGCAGGAACAAGGGGATCGTGAAAAACAACCCCACCGTAAGCAATCGCTTCTGGTGATTGATCTCCTTCTCTCGTGCCGCACGTTCGACATCCTCCACTCGATCGGATGTCTTGAGTGCTTCAAAACCCGTGTTGTGGATCACTTTACGGAGATCTGACTGACTCACGACGGTCGGTATGTATTGGACGCGTACACGCTCTGAAGACAGATTCGCCGAAGCGCCGACAACGCCGTCGGTTACAAGCAGGGCTTCTTCCAGCCGGCGTGCGTCATTGACGTCACCCAAACGCTTCAGAACGAAGTCTGCTTCACCGAGGGCGATGTCATATCCTGTTCGTTTGATTCGGGCGATGATGTCCTTTTGATCCACCTTGGCGGGATCGAATTCCACACTCGCTCGCTCAGAAGCTAAATTGACATTCGCAGTCTGAACTCCATCGAGTTTATTCAGGTTGCGCTCGACCGCGGCCACGCAGTTCGCGCAGGTCATTCCAGTAATCGGAAGGGTGAGAGTCTTATTCGCTTCTTCCATGCTACTCATTGCCTCTTCTTTAGTTCTACTAATAAATCGTTCGCTGGTCGGTCAACATGGAGTTGGCTGATCGCGGCGTTCCTCGTGTAGACAAAATAGAGAGCTGTTGTTAGGCAGTTGCGCAGCGGAGTGACATAGATGACGTCACTCCGCTGCGCTTCTATGCTTAACAAATCATCTATCCCACGGTGATGATTTGACCACTACAATACTGGCGGGTAGTTGATTTCCGTCAGCAAGCCTACGATTGATTGTTCCGTCGCCGGGGGCTCAAACTCCACCGTCACTCGCCTGTCACTTTGTGAGGCTTTAACGCTCTTCACTCCCTCGAGCTCCCCTACTTCTGTTTGGATCGTGTGCGTGCAGTGACCACATGAGATCCCCGGTACTTCAAACGAAACTGTGCTCATCCTATACCTCCATGAATACTTTCTCGGATTCCGTGACTCTATACTTTTGTTGCTGTCTCATAGACTTCGATGATTTCTTTGAGTACTCTCTCGCGCTCTTCCGGGTCATCGCCCCGCACCGCGGTAATCAAACACGAATGTAGATGATCGTTCAATATATTCGAACTCACCTTGTTTAACGCCGCTTCCACCGCCTGGATTTGTCTGAGCAAATCTATGCAGTAGGCATCGTTCTCAACCATGCGCTCAATCCCGCGAATATGGCCGGCGATGTTTTTCAAGCGGTGAAGCGTGTCCTCGCGATCCATCATGCACTCCCATCTTATCCCCCCCCTACGGGGGTGGGTCTAGTTATAATATATCTTATTAGATAATATTTGTCAAATATAGTCTGAAATGCAGGTTGATCCCTGCTTATGTGTATGTCAATTAGATCTGGGGGATAAGATCGAGCAGCGCGGAGAGCGGCAAAGTTGAGGGCATGACAGCTTCTAAGGGTGGCGCAAGATCACGGAGGCGTTCCGACCATCGCCACAGAGAGATTAGATCCTCGGGGTATCGCGAGGGACGGGCGCCGATGCTGGTCCAGGAGAAACCTTCCAAAGCCTGCGCCCACCCCTCCCACGGCACCATATCGGGTGTGCGTGAGAGTGTGACCAGACCGCTGAAATAGACAGGCTTCCCGCGGGGGAAGAATTGGGTCTGTGTTTCAAGAAATTCGCGGCTATCTTTCGTGTTGAAGATCAACCATAGAGGCAACAGACCCGAAGAGAGCACGAGTTGAGGATCATACTGGGTGAAGGTCTCCACCACGACACCCTCTGCCTCGCGGCCCTGCCGGCGGTAAAGTTCCTCATGGGCGAGGAATGCCAGGCGCGAAAACCCCTGCGGGTCGTCGAACGTGATACGCTCAAAACCGTATCCCTGCTCGCGCGCAAAGACTTCTAATGCCTGGTCGAGACCTGGCTCACTTCCCCACTCCGATTCAGGTCCCTCGACGGGGTCTTGATCCGGGATTCCCCAACCCCCACGGTGTTTTGAGCCAGACTCCGTCAGCGCGCGATCGATGCGTTCACTTCCTTCAATGAACTCCTCAGGCGAAATACCTCCCCAGCCGCCGATTTGGTAGACCTGTCGAGCGCCTTGTTTGTAGTGCAGCCAGCGCGCCTCGCAATCGAGATAGACAATTGTGCCTCCCGGTTTGAGCCTATTCTGAAGAAATTCCCGATAACCTCGCGGCAAATCAATCAGCTTCAACCGCAGATGAGTGACGACACGCGTGAGCCATCCATCATGGATCGGATCGAAGTGTCCGATGGCCATGACTTCCGGGTTCCTGTCTAGGATCCGCTCTGCTACACGCGAAGTGAGCGCAAGGTGAGGGGGCACTTCGTCTTCGGGGCTCCCGCCTCGCAAGCCAAGAATAAAAGGCTGAGGAAGGAATGGGGCACCGAGCACCGCTGCGAGATGAGCCGTGGCGCCACCCATCGCACTACCTACAAGGATCGTATCAAATGTTCCATCGACTCCATCATAGTCAGCGAGGCGTGCAGCGACGAGTTGTTCTACCTGGAGTTTTTCTGCTTCAAGGGGAGAGAGTGCTGTCCATCGAAACTGCTGGCGGACAACCGTACGGGCGACCGAAACCGGCAATCGATTAAGCAGGGCAAGCCCGATCTTCTCAAACGCGTTGAAATTAAAGACGGTCTCCGGATAGCCGGTGAGAACCCCGGCAATGAGCCGCGTTAGCACCGGGGAGGCGCTTTCTGCGCTCTCGAAGATTTTCCGGTTCAGCGCCTCGTTTCGATCAACCATAAATCCGTCTCAGATCATCCCGCTTGATAACCATCGCTCGATCGGGTATCACACTCATATCTTCCCGAGTGCTGGAGCTTGTTGCTCACTCAGGGCTCGCTCACGCATTTCGTCGCGCAGGCTGGAGACATCCTCCGGCACCTTGTAAGCTGCAAAAGCCAGGATTATCGCTCCCAGCACCCAGGCTATCACGCAGATCCAAAGAATCGCATCGTGCAGAGAATACCGCACCGCAATCAAACCAGCGATAAAGGGAGCTATCGCCGCGCCACCATTCTCTATGAATAGCTGGACGGCTAAAGCAGTGCTGCGGATTTCAGGCAGCGTGATATCGTGGACTGTCGAGATGACATTCGGCGACGCAAAGGGAATGAACAACGCCGTCAAGACCATCATGCCCATGAATAGAGTGCGCTCTTCGATGGGAACATTCATCGTGATTGTGAGCAGCACCGCTCCCAACAAGACTGCGCTCATCGCGACGAGCAATCTCCCTCGAGGTGTTCGTTTGAAAGCGAAGTCGCCTACCACCCCACCGAGGAAGTAGCCGAATGCGAGCATTAGAATAGCTGGACCAAGCGTGAGCAGGATCGCACTTTCCTCGTAACCTCGCTCAATTTCTAAATACCGGAAAAACCAGAAAGTAATTACAGTCCAAGGGAAGACACCGACGAAACCCTGAGCGAACAGCAGCAGGAGTGAACGTTTTCGGAATAGACCCAGGGCATGCTTTCTTTCGAATTTGAAAACACCGATATCCTCAACCCCCTCGAATTCAGGCTCGCTGCTGCCACGCGGCGCTTCACGCACTCCAAAGAAGATGATCACCGCTAGAATGAGCCCCAGTGAACCTGTCACATAGAATATATTCCTCCAACCAACACTTGAAACTAAAAAAGTCGCCGCGACGAGTCCGAGCATGTAACCTAAGGGTTGGGATAATTGTAGAAAACCGTAGACTTTGCCGCGGACACTCGGTTTGAAGTAATCCGACAGCAAGCTGTATAAACCCGGGTAGCTCGAATCATCGATGCCAGTGGATGCACGAGTTGCCAAGAAAGTATTATACGTCGGCGCAATGGCGCTCAACCAT
Organism: uncultured Anaerolineales bacterium; assembly: GCA_965363875.1. Taxonomy (GTDB): domain Bacteria; phylum Chloroflexota; class Anaerolineae; order Anaerolineales; family E44-bin32; genus E44-bin32. Next base: position 22,398 of record CBDTTY010000004.1, on the reverse strand, counting down.
GTCGTCGACCCCCATATCGCTGAGGCGAGCGCCAGCAATTTAGGCCTCGAGAAACGGTCATAAAGGTAACCCCATATTGGATAAAGAAATGCACCGACCAATAAGGCACCAGTCACAACTGCGCCCATCTGTGCTTCGTTTATTCCGAATGTCTCCATAATTGGCGTTGTGAGCGGCGCAATGAGGAGGCGGTCCGATTGATGCAAGAGCATGAAGGCAAAAAACACTGCCAAAACGTACCAGCGGTACTTCTTGTTGGATGACATTTTCTCCTCCAAGGGATCAGGCTGTTTGATGTGGAGGGAGCAAATGATGGCCTTGCTCCGCATCCGGGTCTTCTTGCAGAAGTTGAATCGCATGGGGCAGCGCGGGGATGATCACTGCCAAATTCTCCTCGACAGCCTTCGGTGAGCCGGGCAAGTTCACAATTAATGTGCTTTTGCGGATTCCAGCTACCGCTCGCGATAGCATTGCGTGCGGAGTCTTGTTCATACTACGCGCCCGCATCGCCTCTCCCAACCCCGGCGCCAGCCGCTCCACAACCTTACGCGTCGCCTCAGGGGTTCGATCGCGCCGGGAGAAACCCGTGCCGCCGGTGGTCAAAATGAGGTCGACCTCACCGCTATCACACCAGGACGCAAGCCGCTCCTCGATTTCAACTTGCTCATCAGCGATAATATCGGCTGCGACCACTTCCCACCCTCGCTTGAGGGCAATCTCCTGGATGAGTGGCCCAGATCGATCTTCGCGCTCGCCTTGTGCAGACCGATCCGAGATCGTGAGAACAGCAATTCTCACTGGATTACCTTCCCCAGAACATATAGATCCATCACTTCAGCTCCAAACGAATCATAGAACTCCAACGCACTCTCATTATCTTTCGTAACCAGTAGATAATACTTCCGGCAACCTTTAGACCGCAAGCGATTCTCAATCTCAACCATCAGCGAGCGGCCAATTCCACTACGTCGCTCAGATTGCAGTACAGCCAGGTGATAGACAATCCCACGGCGACCGTCGAAACCGCCGAAAATCGTGCCGATAATCCGTCCATCACGCTCGGCGACAAGAAAAAGATCGGGATCGCGTTGGAGCTTCTTCTGGATCTCTTGCGGTGTATCCGACGGTGATAACTGAATGCCAGGGCCCGATGCTTCCCAGAGTATACGTACTTCTTCGTAATCTAGTTCAAAGATAAACTCGCGGATTTTCATTTATCCAACCCCAATTAATAAGACTTGTGCGAACCAGAGACGTCTGGCTCGCACAAAAAGTTAACCGAGTTCTTCAGAGCAGCAGTAGGAGATGCCTGTGGATAAAGCCAGTTTTACCCCCCCTCAGGTTCGACCAGCGCTTTCCAATCACCATGAATACCGTCGTCGGTCACCCCAAAGTAAACACGGTGTCCCTGGGCTGTCTTTTGGATCAAGTCATAACGCCTTCGGGTGCCGCGCTTCTGCTCCTTCAACACCCCCAGATCGCCTCGCCATGAAACTTTTACACCCTTCATATCATCTGGTAACTTACGGAATTCCGAAATAGCATAATGCCATAGCCTCCGCGCAGAACTCTGGGTGACATTCTTGACTACGTTTCCATTTCGCAAATCACGCATCGTGTAGTACTGGATCCCATTGCGTTCTTCCGAACCCACGATTTCTACTCCGGTTCGTGGGTGTTGAATACCAGCAAGAGATTCATCTGTGGCTTCCAGCTTTTCAGGGACATCCGCTTCTACGCGCTGTTCTCGCTGACCTCGATGCACCAGGTTCACGATTTCATCGCGGACTGCGAGCCCTGTTTCCGCTTCACCGCGGACGTAGACTTTGTTATCATCGACTGCATAGGGTGGGTCATCACCCGGGGGGATGATCACCCGAATAACCATTTTCCCACGTGTTTCCATCGTATCCACTTGAACGTTGAGGGCGGGGCTGATGCGTTTACTTAACTCCCGCTGGAGTTGATCAACACTGGCCTTTGCCTTTGTCACCCCCACTGGTTCTTTCTTCGCCTCAGCCGGCAAACCGATATAAAGCGTTCCACCGTTTGAATTTGCGAAAGCACAGACATCAGCGATGACTTTATAAAGTCGACCCCCGCGCACAGTCATGCTTTCATGAAAATCTTGATTGATGCTTGGCCCGTCTTCACGTGCACGTTGAATAAAATCGTAATCCTCTTCGGTTGCGGGCCAATGTGGGCGTGTGAGCGCGAAGTCATTGCTGATAAACAATTCTCTCAACGCCTGGAATGAAACATCTGGCAGCATAACCTGGGTCGCTCGATCCCCGACACCTAGGTTCTTCTTATTCTTCGGATCTATACGAATTCTGTGGGCATCTGAACCTTGAATGCAGTGCATGCGACGCGGGTATTCTGGCTTTGTCCCGTTAAAAAACGCAGCCGTGGTTCTCCGACCCTTCAGCCCTAAATCTGTAACCTCCAACGCGTGAAGGTGAGAGTCCTGGGTATAGGCAATCTTAGTCTGACCGCCGAATCCATAGCCACGCATCGCAACCCCATGGGTTGAGTTCGCATGCGCTGCGATCGCCAATCCTCCCGCTTCATCGATCAGCCGGTAAGCCGTTAGAACGTCCGCAGTTGCTCCCACTGTCACTGAGCCGTCGTCAAGCTGCTCAGATGGGATGTTCAGGCTGAGCAGCAGATGCTCAATTTCTCTCACGGATTTCTCAGGGGAAAAAATCCCTAGAATATGAAACCCCAGCGTAGCCGTGAATTCAAACCCGGGAAAAATCGTAACCTTTTGAGTTAGCCTGCGGTATTCCTGAAGACGATTTCGCTCATCTTCGGTGAGCCTGTTGAGGGATTCCAGCATCTCTAACTGCTGGATCTCATCCATCATCTGTCGATAACCGGCCACAGTGTTGTGATCGGTGAAAGCGATGATGTCGAGACCACGCGCTTCGCTCCGGTGTAATATATCTAAATAGGTTACATCTGAATCATGATAATCACTCGAAGCCGGCGTGTGTAAATGTAGATCCATCAATCGCCACTGTTTTGCTGTATTTTTACTTTTTCTTCTTGCCACGAAATTATATTCTCCAATCGAGGTGATGAAAGAACCGTTCTACTCTCCACCACCAGAAATTTTAATCTTAATTGTCTCCAAGAGCAGGTCAGGCGAATAGGGTTTCAAGAGAAAGCCATCCGCCCCTTTCAACTTACTCTCATCACTCAAATCTATGCCAGAGGTCATAATGATGGGTAGATCGACTAGCAAAGGATTCGATCGAATTTCAGCCAGGATATCTAACCCGTTCCTGTCGGAGAGATTACAGTCCATCAACACCAGATCTGGTTTTTCATCAATACAGATACCCGGTAACCCTGCCCAGTCCCTGCTCTCGAATGCCTGATATCCTTCAAGCTTCAAGAGCGTTATCAGGAGCGAGGTGATCGATTCGTCGTCGTCAATAATCAATACTTTCGGCATCAGCGCTCTTTATCCGGGGGCATTCGCGCCTGGCTGTTGGCTTCCCCTTTATGAGCTTTTTCCTTTTGACGATTTCTCGTTGGTTTTTGATTTTTTGGACCGGGTTCCTTTATTCTGAGAAGCACTGCGGCTCTTGCGTTTCTTCTTCGGTTTAAGAGCCGTCTCAATAGCCTCATCTATCGTGTCGATGTAAACAAATTCAATATCTTTCCTGACCTCGTCGGGCACATCTTCTAAATCTATTTCGTTCCTCTTTGGCAGCATTACCGTCTTTAACCCAGCTCGGTGGGCTGCCAGAACTTTCTCCTTTACACCTCCAATCGGAAGAATCTTCCCGCGCAGTGTGACCTCCCCGGTCATCCCAACTTCCGCCCGAACCGGACGTCCAGTAGCCAGAGATGTCAGCGCCACAGCCATCGTCACACCTGCAGATGGACCATCCTTGGGCTGCGCTCCAGTGGGGACATGCAAGTGGATGTCGTGCTCACTCCAGAATTCATCTTCAATGGAGTATCTAGTGGAAACAGAGCGAACATAGGAGAGTGCGGCCTGGGCTGACTCCTGCATGATTTGGCCAAGCGACCCCGTTAACTGGAACTTCTTGCCACCAGGCATTGCCGTTGCCTCGATGAACAGCACATCGCCACCAGCCATAGTGTAAGCCAGTCCAGTTGCCACTCCAGGAATCGAGGTTCTTTCGACGAGTTCCTCAGTCCCGAAAAAGCGCGGTTTCTTCAGGAATTCACGCACGCGCGGTCCGGTGATCTTCAGCTTCTTTGCTTTCCCCTCAGCAATCCTGGTTGCAACTCCTCGGCATATGCGGCCGATTTCACGCTCGAGATTGCGCACACCCGCTTCACGTGTGTGTGATCGGATGATCGTACGCAGAGCTGCATCTGTGAAGCTTATCTCACTCTTCTTAAGACCATTTTCTCGGATTTGCCGGGGAATGAGATAACCTTTAGCAATTGTGATCTTCTCGCTCTCAGTGTAACCAGAGATGCGGATGACTTCCATTCGATCAAGTAAAGGTGCAGGGATCGTCTCAAGCCAATTCGCTGTCGTGATGAACATCACCTGCGATAGATCATAAGCGACCTCAAGGTAATGGTCACGAAATTCTCGATTTTGCTCCGGATCGAGGACCTCAAGCAAGGCTGAGGCAGGATCTCCACGGAAATCGCGCCCCATCTTATCGATCTCGTCGAGCATGAAAACAGGATTGTGGGATTCCGCACGGCGCAGTGCTTGAAGGATGCGCCCGGGCATTGCGCCGATGTACGTTCGCCGATGCCCGCGGATCTCGGCTTCATCGTGAACACCCCCAAGCGAGATACGGATGAATTTTCGGCCCATCGCTCGAGCGATCGATCGTCCAAGAGATGTTTTCCCCACACCAGGAGGGCCCACAAAACAAAGGATCACACCTTCTCTCTCGCGGCGGATTTCGTCGATCGCCTCGCCGCCAATCGTATCGCCGCGTTCTAGCTTCAATTTTCGAACTGCAAGATATTCCAGGATGCGCTCTTTAATATCGATGAGCCCAAAATGATCCTCATCGAGAACCTCACGTGCATGCTTCAGATCGAGGTTATCTTGAGTGACGTCATCCCATGGAACTGTGGTTAACCAATCGAGGTAAGTCCTGATCACACCATATTCAGCCGCAGCTGTTGGCAGCTTAGCAAGCCGTTCAAGCTCACGCCGGGCTTGCTTCTCAGCTTCCTCCGGCATATTTGCATCCGCTATCTTCTTGCGGAATTCCTCGATCTCCACCGTTTGCTCATCGCCTTCGCCCAGTTCACGTTGGATGGCTTTTAGCTGCTCACGCAGGAAATATTCACGCTGTACTTTTTCAATTTCGGTGCGTGCTTCCTGCTGAATTTGCTGTCCAAGAGAAAGCACCTCGACCTCACGGCTGAGCAGGTTGGTGAGAATTTGCAGCTTCTCTATCGTCGATTCCACCTCGAGGATGCGCTGCCCATCATCCAGATCCATTCGCTGGTAATTCGCAATCGTGTACGCGACTTGGAGCGGATCTTCAAGGAGCTGGACACCCCCGACGATTTCACGCGGAAGCGATGGACCGATCTCTGAAATCTGCTGGAATAGGTCTTTCGCTGCCCTGACCTGCGCCTCGATCTCAACACTCTCTTCCACCTTTTCGGGCCGGAGGTAGATCCGCGCAACCAGGTAAGGTTCATGGCTGGTGAAAACTCCCAACTCGAAACGAGCTATTCCCCTCGCGATCAGACGAATAGTCCCATCCGGTGCCCTAAACAGCCTCTGTATCGACGCGACCGTGCCGAACGAGTACAAATCTTCAGGTCCGGGAACCTCCAACTCAGGATTCCGAGAAGCGACAAGCCCAATCAAGCGATGGTTGGCGGACACATCATCGACTAACTTGATCGAGCGCGCCTGCCCAATCGTTAGCGGCATGGCAGTGTGTGGATAAACAACAACCCCCCGAAGGGGCAAGATCGGGAGATCTTCGGGGATCTGCAATTCCTCAGGTCCCTGGCTCTTGACTTCCTGTGGCTCCCCCTCAATTACTCCGTCGTGAACTGGGATCTGTGATGAGAAATTGTGCATACTTTCCTCAGCGTCAATGGGTTCCAATGAATAAATAAGCTCCTCTAAGTTAATAATACCCCTGCTGGCTCTCTTCTCTGATGTCCTTGATATCAAATTTCCCGTCATCACTTGATATCAATCTCACGGGGGGTTGCTTTGGGGAGAACGACCTTTAAAAAACCATCGCTGTACGTTGCTTCGATCTTGTCAGAATCAACCCGCAATGGAACTTTAACCTCGGAAGCGAATTCGCCGTAATCGATTTCCATCTGGTGATAGGTTTTACAGATGTTTGTATCTGGGCGGGTCCCGCGGATTGATAAGATCTGACGCTCAAAGATTACAGATATGTTCAAACCACGCATGCCGGCAATCTCAACAACCACGACAATCTCATCATCAGTTTCCAAAACATCGGTAGGCGGACGCCAAACATGAGATCGCCGTACAACACGCCAACCCAAACCTTCTAAGGCTTGTCGATCCCAGGCGTCACTCTCGCCCGACATCTTCATCACCCATTGTTTTGAATCGTACTCCTTATCCATGATTCGCACACCTCTCGGAGCGTACGCAACCGAACATAAATCATTCTACCACAGCGGTACACCGTCAAAGAAACAACGATATTGCGACCGTCACTGGTCGGCGATAGATCGCTCACTCCGTGTTAATTACACCTCCAGCGTTCCGAATAGCAGTTCTCCATACCTAAGTGAGATCCAATTGTTTAACCTATTGGGTTGGAATCCTAAGCAACTTAAAGTACAATTTCATGAAGACGAAAATCGATTAGCTGTACATTGGTGCAGCGTCGGAGGGTACTATGGACCATACAGAGATTCTCGGGTCCGTCGAATTATTTGAAGGAATCACTCCTGCCGAGCTACAGGCAATTTCCCTAATCTGCAAAGAAATCACATACACAAGCGGTGATGTCATCACGCGACAGGGCGAAACCGGAGAGGATCTCTACATTGTCCTGGATGGATTCGTTGAAGTTCTCCACAGTGGAGCTGCGCCGGAGCAATCGCCCCGCACCATCGTCCACCTGGGCAAAGGTCAGATATTCGGTGAGATGGCGCTGGTGGACCATGGCCCTCGCTCGGCAACGGTGCGCGCGGCTTCCGATCCGACGAAGGTGCTTATGATCCATTGTGAAGACTTCGAGCAAGAATGCGAGGAAAACCACCACCTGGGGTACGTTATCATGCGCAACATCGCAGCCGACCTATCCTTCAAACTCCGTCATCGCCACTTTGCCGACCGCTGAGGTGTAGAAATGCCCGCAATCTACAAAGTGAGTTACGTCGTTTCGGGAGAAGATCATCCGGGAGCGATTCTGAACAGCGAGACATCACCACACCAAGGAGACGTGATCTCGCTTGGAACAAGCGATTTCGAGGTTATTGAAGTAATCGATCTCGTTCCACCTCGTGGAGACTTCCATTATCTTCACGCGACTCTCGTGCGGACAACTGAAAAAGCCTGAAGCCCCTCTCAGGATTTTGGTTAGAATTCGATCTTCATGAAATCCTCGGCCAAGCGGATATCCCCAGAGAAAGTACCCCTCGCCTCTTCCACCAATTTAGCCGTATCAGAATCACCCACAGGGTAGTGAATCAGAACTAAGCTCTCCACTCCAGCATCACGGGCTGTTGCCCCTGCCTGAGCGGCTGATGAGTGACCGACGCTTTCACCTGTGGCTTCATGAATGAGCAACTCTGCTCCCTGGGCGAGGTCAATGACCGCCTGACAAGGCTCTGTATCGCATGAATATGCGATTACCCTCCCAGTTGAGTTAGCCTCAACTCGTACGCCGATCGTTGGAATTACATGACAAACTGGCGAGGAGTAGATCGTCACCTCACCTTGTTCGAGGACTCGCACACGCTCATTCTCCGGAAGGCGATGGAACGCCACCGGGAAGAAACCCGGCCAATCGCCCCATTGGTAAAAACCCATTAAGTCCTCGACCCTCTTTAAACAATGATGCAGCCCAAATATACGTAAAGCCTCGCGCCGCCCCTCAAGCCACATGCTCATGAGGAGTAGAGGCAAGCCGCTAATATGATCTGGATGGAAATGCGTCAGGATAATATCCGTGATTTCCCCCAATGGAATTCCCACACGCTCGAGTCGCAACATAGGCGCGGTGCCGCAATCGATCAATACGGCACCATCCCCTGTGTGGATAATCATGTGCGAATTATCGTGCTCAAGATCAGGGATTGCTGCAGCAGAACCAAGGATGATTAATTCAGGCATAGTTTATGATCCAGAAAGCAGCCATACAGCGACGCGCGGGGTTATAAATACCTCGAGAAACGCTGCGGCAATAAGGAGCGGCAGGACAATTCCGATGGATATTCTTGCCCATTCTGCAAGCGAGGTTGTCCAACCCTCTCCTAATGAGCTCCCCTTAGGAAGGCTGATCGCAGCCATTCCCAGCTGCAAAATAGCCGCACCGGCGAGGATCGCAGCTGGAACCTCAAAGATCGCATGCGGTAACACAAGCGCGGTTATGTACTGGGAGGCACCCAGCCCGGCCTGCGTCAAGGATCCCGCGAAGTAACCTGTAATCGCCAAGGGTGCCATCAGGAGAATTTCCGCCAGGACACCGAAAGTAAACACACCAAAAATCGTCGCCAGGATGAGCGCTCGAATATTTGCCCAGAGGATCTTTACCACACCGCTGGGCGTAAGCATCCCAAATCCGCGCAATATCTCCAGCCAATCTTTATCAAACGCACTAACTTGAAAAATCTCAGCTGGCAGCTTAAACACCTCTGCTTGTTTATAACCCACAAGAAAGCCTGTCAAGAGGATAGCTGAAGTTATGAGTATTGGAAACCTGATGCGTTTCAATGACTTCGAGAATAATCCACGATACCAATCTATGGGGTTCCGGGCGCCGGAGAGAAACGAAGACCAGAAGCGCCTACCTGTCCCTCGTAGATCAAGGACATCAAGCTCGCGGGCAAGGAGCTCCTCACGATTGAAGAGTCGCAGCCCCATCCGCGTCAGGACAATCGCGATGAGCATCAGGGCGAGCACGATCCACCACAGAACATGATAGCGTCCCCAGAACATGATCATGCTTTCGCCCATGATCAGCATAGCCACTGGAATGATAATAAAGGAAGCTAATAAGTTCGCAGCTCGCACAGAAGTGGTCAATGATGAGATCACAACCGCGCCGCTGACCATTACCATCGCTTGGATTGTAGTTAGCGAAAGGATTTGAATCAACAGCTGAGGTGAAGGAACCCATTGTACTTTAACCAATAATCCAATCAGATAGACGGTTATGCCCAAGTATGCCGCTGCGAGCGGAGGGACAAGCGAGGCTGCTGTCTTCCCCAGATAAAGCTGGCCATCGGATAAAGGAGTCGCCAGAAGCGGCTCTAAAGTTTGACGTTCGCGCTCCCCGGCGAAGCTCTCCAAAGCGATAACGATTGAAATCGAGATTGGAAAAAATCCGACGACCATTAACAGGAAAGGGATCAGGCGTTCGCCAATGATCGGCGCACCGTAGCGGCCTACGAAGTCTACCGCCTGGCTGGCTGTGAAGTTCATCAGTAGTGGGAAGAATAAAGTCAGCAGAAGAATCGGCGCCAGAACTCGCCAATCCCGAAACTGATCTCTGATTTCACGACGGGCGACAATCCATGCACCGCTGAACAGAGTAGTAGGGGTCGAAGCCTCAGCGGCCATCAACCATCCCCTCTTGTGAATCATCCTCTCTCACCACCTGCAGATAGACTTCCTCCAGGCTCCGCTCGACTCTGGAGAGCGTAACCACTGGAATTCCGGCTTTCGCTAACGAACTCAGGGTCTTCGGATTGACTATTTCTGGCTGCGAAGTGCTATATCGAACCCAAGTATCCCCTGACGCGATTTTAACGATCCCCTCAGGAAGATGCTCAAGCGCTCCGTCCAAAGAACACGCCAATCGCAGCTCCATAATCGGATCGCCAACCATTTTTCGTTTGAGTTCAACCGGGCTATCGTTGGCGATGATCTTCCCTCTACGGATGATCGCGATTCGATCTGCTAGAGCCTCCGCCTCAAAAAGATTATGTGTGCACACAATGATCGCTCGATTGGCTGACCTTAATTCGACAATACTGCTGCGGACATGGTGCGCGCTTTCTGGATCCATCGCTGAAGTGGGTTCATCTAAAAGCAAAATCTGCGGTTCATGCAGCAAAGCTCTAACAAGAGCTAATTTCTGCCGCATCCCTTTTGAGTATTGACCAAGCCGGAGCCCGGCAGATTCCTGCAGTTTATACTCACCCAGGAGAGTGCGGGTCCTTTGTTGGATCGTGGAAGAATCTATGCCATAGACACTCCCAAAGAAATCGAGGTATTCAGCTGCGCGCATTCTCGTATATAGACCGTGTTGTTCCGTCAGCAAGCCTACAACGCTGCGCACAGCCTCTTGTTCATGGGCAATATCATATCCGGCGATTTTAGCGCTGCCGCGTGTCGGCTTCAGGATTGAGGCCAGCATCCGTATCGTCGTTGTTTTTCCTGCTCCGTTCGGTCCTAGCAACGCGAGGATCTCTCCCGGCTTTACATGGAGCGACACATCATCCACTGCCGTGAAGGTCCCAAACATTTTACAAAGAGAATTGGCTTCGATACTACTCATCACTTAACTCGGCGCATTATAGCAAGTTCTTCCACAAACCTTCAATCATCCTTCCGTCCCAAATGAAACCGAGCTATCTCAAAGCTTTGCCCGAACACGCAAGCAGAGCTTGCGCACTCCAGAATTCGGCGCCCCGGCCGCTCAGCTTCATATAACTCGATGGGTTGTTGGTTTTTCTGGGGTCAGGAAGCGCTGCTTCCGGTCGCAGGCGCAGCCTGCGCAATGAGGTCTACGCGTTAACCTCCTGCAGGTTTATAACCTGAAGGAGGCTCTATTGATTCACCACTTGATAAATTCATAGGTGCGGTATGGACAAGAAGCCCTTCCCGCAGATTAAATATTAAGCCGTACTCTCCTGGCGATGGCGCAGAAAGATAACCAAAGCACTGGCGATGGCAATAAGAAGCATGAATCCTTGATTGAAGTTGATCCCAAAGAGTGGAACATAATCCAATCGAATAAATTCCAGCAAAAGCCGACCGAGCGGATACGTGATTAAATACACCAGGAATAGATCCCCGGATTTCAAACGATCGCCGAATCTACGCCATATCCAAAGGAGAAAGAACATATTGAGTAGATTCCAGATGGACTCATACAGGAAGAGCGGATGGAAATACTCATAAGCCGCATAATCTGGAATGCGATTCTGGGGAGCTATATAAATCCCCCATGGAAGATCGGTTGGGGGGCCATAAAGCTCCTGGTTGATGTAATTTCCCCAGCGGCCGATTGCCTGGGCTAAGGCAATTCCGGGAGCGGCGGCGTCGAGTAGCGTTCCTATCTTAATCTTATTACGCTTGGAAAAGATATAGATGCCCAGAACCCCGCCGATGATCGCTCCAGGCATGGCTAATCCCCCTTCCCACGTAGTGAGGATCATTAACGGGTTCTGCAAATAATCCGCAGTTGTGATCCCGGAATAACGCGATGGCGTTAATACGTGGTAAAGACGCGCCCCGATGACGCCAAAGATCAGCACCCATGTCAGAGCATCCCAGACAATCTCGGGGTCCTCTCCCATCTGACGCAGCATCCAACGGGCGATGTACGTGGCCATGACTACCCCGAACATGATGATCATGCCGTAGTACCGAAGATAGAGGAATCCAAGATGGATTCCGTATTGATCGAAAGACATTGGATTATCCTTTACGTGCTTGCCGGCGGACGCTGATGATTCGCTGGAGAGCAGTGATATTTGCGAGAATTGCGATTAGAGCTACACCAATCCATGGGTAGCCAAATATTAAACTAGGGACAAGGATGATGAACCTCTCGAAGCGAGTTAACATCCCCCCCTTCGCCTCATACCCCAGGCTCTGCGCACGTGCTCGAATGTAAGATACCAGGATAGACCCTGCTGTTGCCGCAAATACCAGCATCGCCAGGGTTAGATTCAACTCCCTGACAGCGTAGAAGAGCAATCCAGCGTATATGACCAATTCTGAATACCGATCGGTGACTGAATCAACAAACGCTCCGAAGTCACTCGGCTCACCCCGCAATCGGGCCATAGTCCCGTCGAGAGCATCGATAGCTCCCATTGAGAGCAGAATTAATCCGCCAACCATAAATGAACCAATGGCCAGGAAATATGCGCCGATCAAGTTTCCTACTAAACCCGATATCGTTAATGTGTTCGGAGTGATCCCTAATCCATTAAGGAAGGCGCCGATCGAGTCGAGAAGGTTCTTAAAGCGGATCCGAAGTGCATCCGTTAAAGTGATTGTTTCTTGTTGTGACGATTCATCCATGCGCAATATTCCCGCTCCATTCAGGATTTTCGAAAGGTATGCTAACCGTAGATATTATTGTGGTCAAGTCGAGTCTTCTTTTTCCTCATCTGCGCTAGTTGGAGCTGATGGGTCTTCATCTGTCCCCATCAAGACCTCACGTGTTCTTCCACCGGCCTGTGGTCGGCCGACAACGCCTAATTCCTCCAATTGGTCCATCAACCTTGCCGCCCTTGGGTAGCCAATTCTCAGGCCGCGTTGGAGCAGTGAGGCGCTGGCTTCATTGCGTTGCCTCACTAATTCGATAGCTTGTTCAAGAATCTCATCTTGATCCCCAAGAGAGGCCTGGCGGTGAAGCAGCTCTTCCCATGGTGCTTCTCCAACCTCAGGAGATTCTTCACCAAGTTCTTCCCGCCAATAAGCCTTCAACTGCTCGATTTCCCCATCGGTCACATAAACCCCTTGCAGGCGGACCGGAACACTCGCTTCCGGGGAGAGGAAGAGCATATCCCCCTTCCCCAACAGCGTCTCTGCGCCTGAAGTGTCGAGGATAACACGCGAATCAATGCCGGAGGCGACAGCGAAGGAAATCCTGGCGGGGAAATTCGCCTTGATCAAACCTGTTAAGATGTCGGTACTTGGTCGCTGTGTAGCGACGACGAGATGGATCCCCGTCGCGCGTGCCATCTGTGCCAGTCGGACGAGCGTGTGCTCCGTCTGATCCGGCGCCATCATCATCAAATCCGCCAGCTCATCGATCAGGACAACGATGCGCGGCAATCGCTCGACATCTTTCTTGCGCCTGGTTTTCCGGTTGTACATTTCGATATCACGCGCTTTGGTGGACTCCAGGAGCCGGTAGCGCCGATCCATCTCAACCGTACACCAACGCAGTACTCCAACAATTCGCTCCAACTCTGTCTCAACCTTGCCCAGCAAATGGGGAAGCGCATTAAAACGAATTAATTCAACCATTTTCGGATCGATCATCACCAGGCGCATGTCTTCCGGCGTGTTATTCATCGCCAGACAAACAGCGATCGAGGCAATGGATACCGACTTACCGGACCCGGTCGTCCCGGCGATGAGAAGATGCGGCATTGCCGTCAGGTCGGTGGCGACCGCTGCACCAGCCACATCTCTGCCCAACGCCAACGTTAACGGAGACGAGATCGACTGAAAGGTATCCGTTTCCAATATCGGCCGCAGCCGAACTATCGACGGCTTGCGATTTGGAACCTCGATACCCACGTACGCCTGCCCAGGAACCGGGGCTTCGATACGCAGGCGTGGAGAGGAGAGTGCCAACGCCAGGTCGTTTGCAAGAGCAGATATCTGAGAGACACGCACTTTCTGCCGCTGAACCACGCCATCCGTGCCTTTATGCTCGACATACCCGGGCTCAACTGCAAACTGCGTCACCGATGGTCCAGTGCGAAAATTAACAACTCGCGCTGGTAAGCCAAAATCTGCCAGGGTTTTTTCGATCAGACCTGCTGCAAGGTTAATCTCCCTTGACGTAACGGCGCCCTTTTTCTCATGATCGAGAATATCCAGCGGTGGCAGCCGGGGATCACGCTTTGAGGGTTGGCTTGGTTTTTTATCCGAGGTTTGTGCAACCTGGAAGTTCTTCCGGAATTCCCGCGGGAGCCTGCGAACAGACTGGGCTTTCACTGGTTTTTGCGAATCTTGCTTCACCTTCGAAGGTTCTGTTCCAGCGAAATTTCCTCTCTCCGGCACAGGCGGAGCACTGCCAATCGTAGAAGAGCCTAACCCATCGATTGTCCGCTTGAGGAAATCCCCTACCCCAAGAAACAGAGAGATGAAAAAGATCAAACTTAGCACAAGAACCCGACCGAACCCGCCAAAAATGTCACCCATAAGCCGGGCAAGCCCCCAACCCACGATGCCCCCGCCAGACCCCGCCTCCGCTTCGGCTAGCCCCATCCCGCTGAAAGTCGACATTAATGCCAGGGCAGCGAAGAGAGCGATTTCCAACGAAACGACTCGAAGCCAGGGTACCTGGACCCAATCACCACGGCGTTTCCGGATTGAAAAGTAGACAGGAATACCAAGAAGGATCGGAGCCAGAAAGGCCCCATAACCCAAACCCGTTCGTAAAAGCTCAATAAGCGGATCTATCAAACCACCACGAGTGAGGCCGAAGAGCCCTAGCAGGATAATTATCGCAACTGCAATAAGAGCAACTGCGACTAAATCGCCCATCGAATCTATGAGTGTTTCGCGCAGAAGGCGTGATTCCAGCCCTGATCGGTCTTCTGGAATTTCCTTGTTGCTTGAGCTGTTCTTGGGTTCTTTCTTTTTCATATTAGTCAATGCGGATTGTCAAATAACGACCGGGCGCGCTCTGCCACGCCCTCGGTAAGCGTTGGACGATCCGTGGCTACAGCGCCGGAAGGGATGCGGAGGATTCAATCTCAGGTTCAGATTCCTCTGCTGTTGTCTGTGGGACACCACGCAGACTTAGCCCCAAGCGACGGTCTGATGCATCGATATGGATAATTCGCACCCTCACTTGCTCCCCCTCATGAAGAACATTGCGAGGGTGGAGAAAGCTGCCATCGCCCAACTCAGACACATGAATCAACCCTTCCAAACCCTCCTTAATGCCAATGAAGGCGCCGAATTTAACCACGTTCGTTACAACACCTTCCACAATCTGCCCGATGGAATACTGTTCATCCACTTCTTCCCAGGGATCCGGCAGAAGCTCTTTCAGGCTTAAGGCTACTCGATCCTGGTCCCGATCAACGGAGATGATTTGGACCTCAATTTCCTGGCCGCACTCAACGACATCAGATGGATGCCCGACCCTCCCCCAAGATAGCTCTGAGACGTGAATCAATCCTTCCACGCCTCCTAAGTCGACAAAGACACCGAACCGAGTAATGTTGGTGACTTCACCTTGCACTCGATCCCCTGGGTTTAAAGATGTCAAGAGCTCGACTCGCCTTCCTGGCCCGGCGAGTGCTGCACGCTGAGATAGAACAAGCCGTCCACGTTCGGGATCAAACTCAATAACTTTCAAACCCATCTGTTGACCAACTTGAGATTCTAGAATATTCAGTCGCAGTTCATCTTCAAGATCAGGTTGAACATTCATGAGGTGCGAAAGCGGAACAAAACCTCGCAGGCTTCGAGCTTCGACGAGTAATCCACCGCGATTGAAACCAACGATAGGAAGATCAACGACTTCATCTTCCTGATAAAGTTCGCGAGCCCAGATCCAATCTTCTGGGTCACCTTTATTGATTATTCGTCTGTCTGAGTCGCCCTCAATTTCCGGTTCGGTGGGGTCGACCTGATGTTCTTCCTCCTCCAAAACTGCCGCCCACCACGACTCATCCAGAACTGGCGCTTCTTCGCGCTCGCCCACCTCGTTTGTAACATCGTCCAGTGTCATGCTAATAACCTTTTACCATTCGCCTACTCAGATGGGACCTGCGAAATTCCGAATGGTTGATAAACCATCCAATGAGAACTATTCCATCTTCTGGGCCACGACCTCTTCTGAGGCTACTGCCCCTCGTTCCATGTTCGCTATCGTTTCGGCTACAGCCTCGATCGCGACTCGTTGTTTCCGGTACAGATCCGCCTCAGACATTGCCAATTTCATGGCGACATCTCTTACTTTTCTACCCTGCAGAAATTTCATCTCAAGAATATTGTACAGCATCCACTCTGCCGTGAATCGGCGCTCCCCTTCTGGCCGCACCTGATCGATCGCATGGCGAAGCGTTGCTCTTAAGGCGTTTACGGGGTTCCCCTCATGCTCATCCATTGCCCGTCTGACTACACGCAGCCCAAGCAGCGGACTGCTCGTAAGGCGAGGCCCGCCCCAATAATGGCCAAGCGCTTCACGCACAAACTCCGTTAGCTCCTCTTCGGATCCAATCCCTTCTACAGGGGCTGTTAGCGCGTCTGAACCAGCATAACGCGCTTCAGCACGTATTCTTTGGATCGTCTGGACTTGCGGTACCAGTCGGTCGACGATCGCGAAAACCTCTCGCTGCAGTTTCCTCTCTGTCAACGCAATCGTGGCTCGCTCAAGAAGTGTACTCAGATTTTCCTCTTCTTCTGGTGTGAAATCAGGTACGGGGCCGCGGGCGTGTAAACCTAAGAAACCGATAACCTCAGCAGGATTAGTTAGGCGAAGCGGGATTAGCCAGAAAACATCCCAAGAGAATACGTCCCCCAAAACATCAAACTCCTGGCGGTTGTCGGTGACCATCAATGGTGGAAGATCCTTCGAACCCCGCAGCGGGTCATCAGAACCAACCGCGACCTCCATTTCCAGACCCTCTGCCCCAACGATCGCAACGAATGCCGAATTGCTCCCAAGCAAGTCGCAGGTTGCATTGAGGACAGATTCGAGAAATTGCTTGAGATCCCCACTCGTGAGTAAACGCTCTTCTAATAACTGAAGCCGAGCGACATCACCGCGATCCTCGCCATAAAAGAACCAGAGTTCGACTGGACGACGGACAAGCGTGATCAAATATTGGAGGATGAGGATTGATGCAACCGTGGTGAAGGGGACTATACGGCTGTTTTCATATCCAAACATCTCTGCCAGCCGATTGACAATGACGGTGAGAGCTAGCACTGTGGATGCCACAAAAGGTCCACGAATTATCCATTGAAACAATCGCGCTTTTACTACACGATCGGGAATCTCAACACCAAAGTACGCTACAGCATAGGACATCAACACCAACTGAACGGCAACAAAGGTGTTGATGACAATTAAAATGCCCCAGAAAAGAACGCCCTGTGAAATTAGCGTGGATCCCCCTAGCATCACCCAGGGGTACGCCGCAATCAGTGGACCAATCGAGCCAGCTAACAGGTAGCGCATCCGTCGTTTGCTAGAGCGTGTCAGGCAGCGTTTATAAGCTCGCCAAAAGTTATACCCCGCCAGAATTAAGTTGATGAGCAAGAAAAGGCTGAAGAGCGGGAAGAGTGGTCCGGGGCGTAAATAGACGACCGACTCGCTAATCACAACCTCAGCGGCGATCAACCGGCTGAACGCGACTCCTGCTAGTGTTAACCCGCTGAGAAGATAGCTCAATCCGACGAGGCGTGATCGACGGCCTCTGGAGGGTCTTCCCGTTGCGGCCAAGAGAGCATCGGAAAGTTGGAGATAGGCTGCAGGCACAAAACTAATGCCCAGCCATTGTAAGCGGAGCCACACCTCAGCCTCTCCAGGGGAATGGGTTGTGGCCACGAGCACATCACCAAAATAGACGATCGTTACACAAGCCAACAGCACTGCCAGGGAACGCGCAACCCTTTCACGCAGGTTAAAGGTCAGCGCGTAGAGCAGCAGCGAGAATGCTGTAATCGTATTACCAGCAGTGAGGATTTGGTTCAGAATTAGCAGCGGTGCAACCATATCAGGCATAGAGATTACGGCTGGATCTCAACCGATTTCCACAGCGAAGAAAAGCGCAATATCCTGATCCGGGTAGTACAGATCACTATATCCCGCGTAAAGAAATCCGGTTCTCTGAGCGAGACAGATCGCCGGGTAGTTCTTAGTCTGCATTTCCATGAAAAGGAGCCGTCTTTCCCTGGCTCGGCACCACTCCTTTCCAGCAGCAAGCAGCCTCGACGCGATCCCCTGCCGCCTGAAGCGCAGATCTACGACAACGTCCGTAATCCACGCGGACCCTTCAGCAGGGCCATCACTCAACGCCAGGTAGCCAGCGGGCTGCTCTTCTACCTCCGCCAGGAGTAGGGTCTGCAGATGAGTCCACTCATCTGCCAACCGTTGAGGATCTCTTGGATAGACGGCCTGCATCGGGCGCGGTAACCGCACTTCCCGGAAGGTCACTCCGATCTCGCTTGGCTGCTTGCGGTAGGAGAGCTGCCAGACATGATCTGTGCTATATCCATGGTCCATGGAAATTAACCTGGGGATGTCGCTTGATATTGCCTGGCGCACATTAATTTGCTCAATCATTGTAACCTTTGACCTTCATTGTGTACTTATGGGACAACTTGCAGCCGGATCTGACAAGGGAATGGAGCGTTTCCGAGTGTATCGGTAACGACCAACTGGACCGCATACTGACCTGGTCGAACCAGGCTGGTATCCCAGATTCCCAACAACTCTGTCTCGTCGTCGCATCCTTGCTCGCATACAGTTTGATTGTTGGCCGAGATTGCCAGCCAGGAGCTTGCCGGCTTTAAATCATTGAATTCAAGCTTATAGAAAGCAAAACCCGGGATATTTGCAGCCCCTCTAAAGTGCACCTCGCCCTCGACTCTCGCGCCGCTTTCAGGAGAGAAAATCGTCGCATTGAGATTCGCACAACCTGTGCCATCAATGCCGTCCGGGTCAATTGGCGTCGCTGTCGTAAATGCGGCTCCTTCTTCTCCCTGCCCTGAAATGGGGGTTGCAAGCAGGGAAACCGTTGGTATTACTGTTGGGCGCAGCGAGGCAGGAAGAGCAGGGCTAGCGAAGGTCGTCAAGATGAACACCACGGCGATACCGGTGACGGCGAGAGCAAGCATTCCACCTGAGCGGCGCAGCCTGGAGATAGACCGTTCCCGCTCCAAACCATAGATCGCCGCTCGATATGAGTTATACGCTCGCAGAACCGACCCAAAATACACCAGTCCGAGTAATCCCAGGAGGAGAAAAATCCATCTCTGGTTAGCCTCGATTAAAAGTAACACCTCTTCCATGCAGATCCAATCTTATAATTCTTTTAATACTCCCCTAACTAGAGCTGTTAATCTCGGGACAATCACCTTGCCTGCAGCCAAGACTTCTTCGTGAGTCGTCACTGTTGAGCCGTCTAGGTTGGCCTTGTTACTAATTCCAGATACACCCAGGACGCGCATCCCGCCATGGCGAGCAATGATGACTTCTGGAACGGTGGACATCCCGACGGCGTCAACCCCAATGCCACGCAGAAACCGTAAATCCGCCGGGGTTTCAAACGATGGTCCAGCAAGGCATACGTAAACACCTTCCTGCAGCGGGATATCCCCTTTAGCGGCAACAGCTCTGGCGATCGACTTCAGCTCCGGATCATAAGCCTGGCTCATATCTGGAAAGCGCGGGCCATAAGCGTCTAAATTCGGACCTCTCAGCGGCGATTGACCGGCCATTCCAATTAGATTGATATGGTCTGTGATGAGCATGAGTTCGCCGGGTGAAAACTCGGGGTGAACGGCTCCCGCGGCATTGGTAACGATTAGGATTTCTGCTCCCAGCTTCTGCATAACTCGCACCGGGAGTCCTATACGCTCAATTGAGTGTCCTTCATAGTAATGAGCACGACCTTGCAAAACCAAAACGGGAACTCCCTCCAGATGACCAAAAACAAGTTTGCCTGAGTGCCCTTCGACTGTTGAAACAGGCCAGCCGGGGATTGCATTGACGGCAATGTGCTCCGCACCCTCTATTGCCTCCGCTAGCGGGCCCAATCCGGAACCTAAAATCATGCCAATTGTCGGCTCCAATGATGTCGTTTTTCTGATTGCTCCTACTGCATCATCTATATCTTGTTCACGAATAAAACCCATAGTCTACCTCTCGTCTTCGTTTCTGGATCGACGGCGATGAATACGAACAGCGTTCGGGCTCGAAAGCCCCAGGAGTGTTTGCACTTCACGTCGAGATTTACCTTCTTCTAACATATGACTGGCTCGCGAGTGTCGCAATGTGTGAGGTGAGAGGGATCCTTCCAACTCGCTTACAACCGCCCAGCGTTTGACAACCAGCCACAACCCTTGTCGGCTCAATCCTTGGCCTCGTTGGTTTAGGAAAAGCACATTCTCGGCGATGTTGCGCACGAAGTGGGGTCGCCCATCACTTAAGTATTTTTGCAGGAGTGTGATCGATTCAGGAATCGCCAACCATTGGGTACGATCTGGCGGTCTTCGAATGTGTGCATGGTTAAGATCGACATCTGGAACTCGGAGGCGAACCATATCCGTGGCTCGGAACCCGGTTTCGTACAGCAGCGAAAGGATTGCTGCATCTCGGATTGCACCTGGAGAAAAATACTTTTGTGGCGCCAACAGCAACCTATCCAGCTCTTGCTTGCTGAGTGTCCGCGGTTGAGTTCTTCCTATTGGTGGTCCTTTTAGCAATTCACGGAAGCGGGGAGCGTCCACAAAACCCTGACCAGAGAGGAACTCAAGGTAGGATCTGGCAGCAGCAAGCTTGCGAGAGACCGTCGCCGGTCTGTAGCCCTGCACCCCCAGCCAATCTACATAGTGCATGACAGCCGAAGGAGTAAGCGCCTCAGGCGCTAGCGGTGTGCCTGAATGGCTGGCGAGAACACTATAGAACTGATCGAGGTCGGTGCCATACGCAGTAATTGTATGCACCGAGGCGTTGTGATCATTTTGGAGTTCGTCAAGATATTGTTGGATGGAGCGCTCCATTGGGTCTCCCGGCTGCTCCTTTAAGCTCATTTTACATTATACCATCGGGCTGAATAAACTTACCATAACTACACCCCCCATTGTGACCCCTATTTAAATATAACCCGGAGGTCTTCAATTTATTTCCCTCGAGATTAACAATCACCATGAACTTCCCTCATCCAGCCGCCGCATATCTTCATCCGCTAACTCAACGGATAGGCACCCGAGATTATCCTTGAGCTGCCCTAGATCTCTGGGACCGATAATCGCGCTCACAACAGCAGGTCGGGAAATCAACCAGCGCAGAGCGACTTGAGAAGGTGATTTCTTTCTTTCCAAAGCAATTTGCTTGACAATCGCCAGAGTAGATAGGCTGTGCGCGTCCATTAAATAGGCTTGAATCCGATCGCTCACCGCCCCGCGACTGCCTTCCGGAGGGGCTTGATCGTCAGCGTACTTGCCTGTGAGAAATCCCCCCGCTAACGGACTGTACGGGATTACTCCGATGTCGAAATTCAAACAAATATCTTCGAGTTCCCGCTCAAACTCATCCCGATGGACTAAATTGTAATGTGGCTGAAGGCTGATGAAACTTGCCAGCCTGCAGCGATCGGAGGTCCACAAGGACTCCATTAAACGCCACGCCGCGTAATTTGAGCAGCCAATATAAAGGACACGTCCATCGCGGATAAGATCATCCAACGCGCGCAGTGTCTCCTCAATCGGTGTATTCTCATCCGGCCAGTGTACCTGGTACAGATCTATATAGTCTGTTCCCAATCGTTTAAGGGATTGTTCTACGGCCGAGAAGATATGCTTACGAGAAAGCCCTTCATCATTTGGACCCTCACCCATCCGTCCCCGGACTTTCGTAGCAAGGATGACCTGCGTTCGTTTCTCAGGATTCTTGTGAAGCCATTTTCCGATTATGCTCTCAGCGACCCCTCCCGGATTCCCATCGATCCACCGCGAATAGATATCAGCCGTATCTATGAAATTTATCCCCGCATCATAAGCCGCATCGAGCACATCGAAGGAAGCTTTTTCATCCGCGGTCCATCCAAATTGCATCGTGCCCAAACATAGAGGGGAGACTTTTATCCCTGATCTTCCAAAAGATCGTTGTTCCATTTTTCCCAACCTCCTGATTAAGTACTCTAATGAGGTGAAGCGAATAATCCAAGTGCTCCTGTATCTTAACCTAACATTGGTGGCCTGGTGCCGATAATAAGAAGGATTAACCATATGGACCTCCCAGGACGATCTCGCCGTCCTGGGAGGTCCTCACTTACAGTTCAGAAATTAAGGTCGATAACGGTATCTGTGTGAGTGCCGACTTGAAATCCCTGAGCTTAAATATCAGTGCTGAAAGCTAAACCCACGGTTCCAGGACCGACGTTCGCACCAACAGCCGGGCTGACTTCAGAAAGAATGGACTCGACGGGATTAAATCTACCCTCTGCTTCGCGGAGTAATTCAAGCGCTTCCTCTTCGGTTGCGGCGTGCAGAACCGCTATGCGCACGTTTTGCTTTCCCTCGAGCTTTTCTCCCACGATATC
>CBDTTY010000003.1:0-39227 GCA_965363875.1 uncultured Anaerolineales bacterium | reverse complement strand
AACAAATCCAGCAGACCGACCTGATTGATCATCTTCAAGAGGAGACCTGGCAAAATCCCAAAGAAGAATGTCCCCAAAGCCGTGATTAATATTGTGGAATTGAGGAGCGCTTCTGAGCGCACTTCTGGCTCACCGTCACGCATGTACATTACGACAATCACGCGCAAGTAGTAGTATGCAGAGATGAGCGAGGTCACGACACCCACGAGTGCGAGCCAGATCAAATTTGCATCGATGACGGCTCGGAAGAGATAGAACTTCCCCATAAACCCGACGGTGGGAGGAATTCCCGTCAACGATAGCATAAACAGCGCCATTGCCAGCGCAAGCGCCGGGCGTTTCTTTCCCAATCCGCTGTAATCCTCGATCGCCAATCCTGAGCCTTCCGCTTTCTCCATAGCCAGCACAACACCCCAGGCGCCCAGGTTGGTAATGGCGTACGTCAGCAGGTAGAAAAGCGCGGCCCGAACCGCCTCCGGCGCAACTTCTGGTGTCGCCGCAGCCGGCAGAGCCATGAAAATATATCCTGCATGTGCGATGCTCGAATAGGCCAGCATTCGCTTAATATTGGTCTGCGAAATCGCGGCGATATTCCCCCAGGCCATCGTCAATGCGGCAATCCACATCGTTAGCGGCATCCACATCACAGCGGCACCCGGCAGAGCAGAAATGAAAATCCTCAGTAAGGCAGCGAAACCGCCAGCCTTCGCGCCTACAGCCATGAACGACGTCACCGAAGTGGGCGCGCCCTGGTAAACATCCGGAGTCCACATATGGAATGGCACCGCTGCGACTTTAAATCCCAGGCCAACCAGAATCATTCCGCTCCCTACAAGCAGAAGAATAGGCGTGGTTTCAGCACTCGCAATCGCGGCAACCATGCCACTTAGCGCGGTTGTTCCCGTTGAACCAAAGACCAGCGCAATACCATACACGAGGAATCCCGAGGCAAAGGCTCCCAAAAGGAAATACTTCAGGGCAGATTCTTCCGATTCGGCTTGTGGAATTGCGAAAGCGGCAAGGACATAAAGCGGGATAGACAGCAGCTCGACCGCGAGGAAGACAACGATCAGATCTCCAGCCGAAGCCATCAAGAGCATCCCACTTAAGCTGTATAGCAGTAAAATGTAGTATTCCCCGCGCTCGATATCCCGCCGCCGCAGGTAATCATAAGCCTGCGATATGGCGATCAACCCAACGCCAAGGAATAAGAGTTGCAGGAATGATGAAAAACCATCGACGATGATCATTCCATCAAAGGCTTCGCGCTCAATGCCAAAGCGGGAAATGACCGCTGCGATCGCTGCTATTAGGCCAAGCACAGCCAGGCCTGCTGTTATCCCCTTGCGATTAGCGGGAATCCAGAGATCAACCAGCAGGAGGAGCGTCGCCCAGCCGGCGACTATGATGAATGGGAGAACTGAAAGAAAATCTTGCCAGTCCATTGTTTAGTGCACCGCTACGCTTGCAGCCTGTAGTAGAGCGACGAGCTTGTCCACAGACGGTCCAATAAGGTTGAAGAAAGGTTTGGGATATAGACCAATCCAGAAGATGAATATCACCAGAGGAACCAGGGTGAGGATTTCACGCAGATTGATATCCTTGACCACTTTATTCTCATCCTTGTCGAGCGGACCAAGGAAAAGCTTCTGGAACATGTAAAGCATGTAAATCGCCGCCATGATAACTCCCGCGGCGGCGAAGCCGGCGTAGATGGGAGATCCGATCGCCTCGGATCCGAAAGCCCCAAGAAGTATCGAGAATTCACCTACAAATCCGTTCAGACCCGGCAGGCCCATTGAGGAAAGTGTCACGATCAAGGTTAACGCGCCGTAAATCGGCATCACCTTCCACAACCCACCGAAGTCATCCATCTCGCGCGTATGTCGCCGTTCGTAGATCATCCCCACGATAAGGAACAAAGCGCCTGTACTCAGACCATGGTTGATCATCTGCAGGATCCCGCCCTGGATCCCTAATGGGTTCAACGCGAACAGCCCGAGCACGACGAAACCCAGGTGACTCACAGAGGAATATGCAACCAGCTTCTTTACATCTTTCTGCGCGTATGAAACCGCCGCGCCGTAGATAATTCCAATTACTGCTAGGAGAGCCATCCATGGGGCGAAACGGATTGATGCTTCAGGGAATAGCGGAAGATTAAACCTCAGGAAACCGTAGGTGCCCATCTTCAGCAGCACACCGGCAAGGATGACCGACCCCGCCGTCGGTGCTTGCACGTGTGCATCCGGAAGCCACGAGTGCAGAGGCCACATTGGGACTTTGATGGCGAAAGCGGCCGCGAAAGCCAGGAACAACCACGTTTGAACACTACCCGGTATTCCGCCTTGTGCGATGAGGTCTGGAACCGAGAAGGATTCGAAGGTGATCCCGAGCCACAGGATCGCTAGCAGCATCAGGATCGAACCCGCCATTGTGTAAAGGAAAAATTTGATGGCGGCATAGACCCTTCTTGGTCCTCCCCAGATCCCGATCAGGAAATACATCGGCACGAGGGTGAATTCCCAGAAAATGTAAAACAGGAAGATGTCCTGAGATAGGAAGACGCCCACCATTCCCACTTCGAGTAACAGGAAGAAGATTAAGAATTCTTTCACGCGCTCTTCAACCGCACTCCAGGTGGAAATAATCGAGATCGGTGTAAGGAAGGTTGTGAGCAGGACGAGCAAAACACTCAACCCGTCCACGCCCAGGAAATACTCGATCTGCATCCCTGCTAATTGGAACCACGGCAGCCGCTCGACCATCTGCAGTGAGGCGTTCGTTTGGTCGAACTGCGCTAGCATGACCAGGGAGAGCCCGAAGGCAACCATGGATGCCAGCACGGCGACCCATCGCAGGAGATTCCGGCGGTCCTTAGGCAAGAACAAGAGCACCAGGACGCCCAGGATCGGGGTGAATGTCACCCAAGAGAGTATGGAGAACGAAAGATTCATAGGCATTTCCTCAGCCACATTACCCGAAAATGAAGTAGCTCAACACTAGCAATCCCCCGACCAATACCGCGAGGGCGTAATTCCGGACGTATCCTGTTTGCAGAACTCTGAGGCGTTGCGCAGCCCCTTTGGTTATATTTCCAAGACCATTGCCGATCCCATCGATGATGCCGAGATCGAAAACCTGAGCAAGCCACCGGCTCCCATTGCGGTAAGCGCTTCCCAATACGCTGTCGTGGAACCAATCGTGCCAGAAACGCCAATCCACAACATCCGCAAGGAACCAGGATATGGCGACATATGGGCGGATGAAAAGAAAATCGTACAGTTCGTCAACCCACCACGCTTTTTCCATGCCCACAAAAATCGGTCCCAGGATTTTCCGTAGCGGATCGGGCTCGCCTTCCTTCATGGTCTTACGACCATAGAGCAGCCATGAGAATCCGATGGCGATAAGAGCGAATAAGACTGAAAGGCCGGCAACAAGAACGTTGAATTCCGTCGCGTGGACGTGTTCGATTGTATGTGCCAGCCAATCCGTTAGTTTGTGAACGCCGGGCAGATTGAGCGCCCCACCGAAGATCGCAAGCCCCGCGAGAGCGATCAGCGGGATCGTCATAACTGGTGGGTTTTCTTCGGCGTGCGCCGCCGCTTCGCTGCGAGCCTTCCCGAAGAAGACCATCAGAATCTGCCGCCCCATATAGAAGGCCGTGAGAAAAGCCGCGGCTGCCAGCAGGATGTATACGCCCATATTTTCCATTTTTGCATCGGCGAGGATCTCATCCTTGGAGAAGAAACCCGCCAAGGGCGGTAAGCCCGCCAGAGCAAGCGCGCCTATCAAGTAGACCCAGTATGTGACCTTCATGCGTGAACGCAATCCACCCATATTTCGCATATCTTGTGGTTCGAAAGGTTCTCCATCACCATGCTCGATATGGTGATGCCCGTGTTCAACCCCCTGTATTACGGAACCAGCCGAGAGGAAGAGGAGCGCCTTGAAAAAAGCGTGGGCCACAAGATGGAACATGCCCGCAACGTAAGCGCCGATCCCCACAGCAGCCATCATGAATCCGAGTTGGCTGATCGTTGAATAGGCGAGGACACGCTTGATGTCGAACTGCCCTACCGCTATCGTCGCCGCGAAGAGTGCGGTCACCGCGCCGACCCACGCCACCAAGTTTGCCGTTGACTGGGCTACCTCGAAAAGAGGGGCGCTGCGGGCAATCATATAGATGCCGGCAGTGACCATAGTCGCTGCGTGAATCAGCGCCGAGACCGGAGTTGGGCCTGCCATCGCATCCGGCAGCCAGACAAACAGCGGGAGCTGCGCTGATTTCCCGGTCGCGCCGAGGAGTAAGAACAATGTAGCAACCGAGATCACCCCAACGTTCGCAAGACCGTGTTCATGGACCCAATGGAAAACCTGGTCAAACTGCAGGCTTCCCACAGCGCCGAAGATCAGGAACATGGCAATCAGGAAACCAAAGTCACCGATGCGGTTGGTTACAAAAGCTTTCTTGCCGGCGACTGCGTTGCCTATGCCGTCTTCCCCCTTCTCATACCAGAAACCAATCAGCAAGTAGGAGCAGAGGCCGACGCCCTCCCAACCTACGAACATCATCAGGTAGTTATCCGCCGAGACCAGCACCATCATCGCCGCGACGAATAGATTGAAGAAGATGAAAAAACGCGCGTAGCGGCCGGGGTCGCCCTGGAAACGAACATCTTCATGCATGTATCCAATTGCATAGATATGGATCAGCGTGCTGACGCCTGTCACCATAAGCATCATCGTCGTCGAAAGCGTATCGACTTTGATAGACCATGGAATAGAGAGACTGCCGACCGAAATCCATTCGGCGATGGGGATCGTAACGCCCTCCGGATGAACTTGCAGCGCCAGGAATTGCATAATGGCGATTACAAACGCAAGCGCGACCGCGCCGCTGGCGACGATGCCCGCAAACCGCTCACCGAGTCGGCGGCCGAAGATGATGTTGGTGATCAAGCCCAAGATTGGTAGGGCGATGATCAAGGGTGCGTAGGCGAAAAGCCCTCCACCCTGCACCACTTCAAGAAGAACCATCCAATCCCTCCGCAGGCGAGGCTAACCTCGCAAACTGCTCACCTCATCAACGTCGATGCTTTCTTTACTACGGAAGATCGCCACAATCAGCGCCAGACCCACAGCGACCTCTGCAGCAGCCACGGCGATCACGAAAAAAACAAACACGTGCCCTCTCAGCGCTTCCTGCGCCGGTGCCAACGTACGAGCGAAAGCGATGAGCGCGAGATTCGCTGAGTTGAGCATTAACTCGATTGACATGAAAATCACGATGGCATTTCGACGGATCAGCACCCCGATGACACCGAGTGCAAAGAGGATCCCTGAGAGCGTGAGCACATAGTCTGGGGGAATGTTCATTTACCTTCCCTCCTCTGCTTACGTGTGATCACAATTGCGCCAATCATTGCTACGAGCAAGAGGATCGAAGTCACCTCAAAGGGTACGAGATATTCACTGAACAATACTCGGCCGATGGATGCCGGGCTTCCGAACTCGGTAGAAAGATCAGCCGAAGGTCCTTGTATAATGCCAATTCGCAACAATACAAACGCCAGTTCACCAGCAAGGGCGAGGCCCAAGACAATCGCCAATGGCATCTGCCAGCGGATTCTCCCACCTATGCTTTCTCTCTCTGTCCCCAGCAGCATAATGACGAAGAGGAAAAGCACCATAATCGCCCCAGCGTAGACCGTGATCTGCACAACGGCGATAAAAGCCGCGTTCAGGAGCAAATAGAGCGTAGCGACTGTGAGGAAGTTAAAGACCAGGAACAACGCTGAATAGACCGTGTTGCGACTCGCAATCATGGCAATGGCAGCTAAAACAGCGATCAGCGCCAATCCAAGGAATAGAACCAGATCAATCGTCATTATTAGCATCCATAAGCAAGGTTCTCACACCGGGTCCTTCATCTCTGGGATCGCTCGGTTGAACATCCCGACAGGTACATTCTGCGGCGTCGGTTTCCCGCCATCGGGAACGGGGACGATTAGCAATTCTTTGGTATAAATCGCATCCCGCCTGTTTGTGAACGAGAGCTCATATTGGTGCTCCAACACGATAGCTTCCGTTGGGCACGCATCCTCGCAGTATCCACAGAAGATACAGCGCATTAGATTGATTTGATACGTGCTGGCATAGCGTTCCCCGGGAGAATAACGTTCTTCATCGGTGTTCTCGGCCGCTTCCACGAAGATGGCATCCGCCGGACAAGCCGCCGCACAGAGCGCACAGCCAATGCACCTCTCCAGCCCATTATCGTAACGTTTCAGTACATGCCGACCCTTAAAACGCTCGCGGACCGGTCTCTTCACTTCAGGGTATTGATAGGTAACTGGCGTCTCGAACATGCTGCGGAAGGTTGTCCACAGACCGCGCAGCATCTCAAACATACTAAGAAATGCCGCCCACAAGCCGCGCAAGAATCCCATCAAATTCATTCGCTAGCCTCCCACCAGCACAATGAACACACCGGTAATCACCACATTCAACAGACCAAGGGGAAGTAAAATCTTCCAGCCGAAGGCCATTAATTGATCATAACGAAAACGCGGAAAAGTTGCTCGTAACCAAACCAAAAAGAAAAGCAGGGCAACGACTTTAATAAAAAGGTAAATCGGACCCAGCAAAGGCCACCGGTCGAGAAACGGTCCCAGGTATCCGCCGAGAAACATGGTTGCGGCGATGAAACTCACGGCGATCATCTTGCCATACTCAGCCATGAAGAAGAGTGCGAATTTCATGCCTGAATATTCGGCATGATAGCCCGCTACGAGTTCCTGCTCGGCTTCAGGCATGTCAAAAGGAGAGCGGTTAATTTCAGCGACCGCTGCGATTAAGAATATCAAAAAACCGAGCGGCTGGAGTATGACATACCATAAATGCGTCTGCCCTTCAATGATGGCATCAACGCTCATTGAACTCGCCAACATGATGGGGCCAACAAAGGCTAAGGCGAGCGCCAACTCGTAGCTCACCATCTGCGCTGTTGAACGGACGCCCCCCATCAATGCATACTTATTCCCCGAAGCCCATCCCGCGATTACAATGCCGTATACGGCGATGGATGCAACTGCGAGAATATAAAGCACGCCCACGTTGACATTTGAAGCCAAGCCCAGGTAGTAACTCCGCCCAAAGAGCGTGACTTCAGGACCGAGCGGTATCACCGCAAGGATGATCAATGCGGGAACCACAGTGATCACAGGAGCTAATATGAACAACACTCTATCCGCCTGCGCTGGGATAAGCTCCTCGTTGAAAATCAGTTTTATACCGTCCGCCACTGGCTGAAGAAGACCCCAGGGACCGGCCCGGTTGGGGCCAATCCGCGTCTGCATCCTCGCCAAGACGCGCCGTTCGAAGAGCGTTAGATAGGCAAATCCACCCAGAATGATCACGATGATCACCGCGGATTTAATCGCCCACTCAAGTAGTAACGCCAGGCTCATAGGTTTCCTCGTTAAGCCTTAAGTCTCACTTCAACGTATTGCGGCTCAGCAATCGGAATGCCAAGACCTCGACCGAGTAATACTACGCCTTCTGGAATCCCTTCTTCAGCAATTGCCTGCAGTTCCTCAGTGCGTCCGTCTATCAGCAGTTCAACTTGGGTACCCTGCATAACACCAATGCGTTTGGCGTCCTTCAGACTCATCCGCAGTACAGGCGAGGCAAGGCGCGGGTGAAGTATCTCCGAGGGCATTACAGTAGCACCGCGGTCGTACAACTCAACAACGGGTACCAGCAGGTACCCTTTCTTGCTCTTGAATTCCGGAGGAGCACTCCACTGAACCTTTATTGATTGATCTTTTTCGGCTGTGGGTGCAAGCTGCACACCCAGACCCTGACGATTCTTGAAAGTCGTTCCGCCATAATATAAATCTTCTTCTCCAACAGGCGGCCATTGCTCTACAAATTCTGCCAGGCTCTGATAGCTTATCTCAGTGTAGGCCTCGGTCTCTTCCGCGATTCGCAGGAATACGGCTGCAGCTGATGAACTCTCAAGCCCAATACCTAAACTTGCTGCCAGGGAGGTTATGATGCGCCAATCCGCTTTCGTCTCACCCAGAGCCTTCACAGCTGGGTAGAAGCGCTGCACCCGGCGTTCACCCGAAGTGAACGTGCCCTCCCGTTCTACAAATGATTCAGCGGGAAACACGACATCAGCAAGTTCCGCCGTCGGCGTCATGAACAATTCCTGGACAACAAGGAAACGATCTCTGTCAAGGCTCGCGGCAAGGCTTGGGTCATCACCGACGGGGTCAACCGCCATGATATACACTGCCTTTGCATCAGCGAGTGCATTTTCCAGATCACCCTCTGCAGGTCGTAACCCCATATCCCATGCACCCTGCGTATTGCTCTTTGGCCAGACAGCTATCAATCCGTTTTGTGCTCTCCCTACGTTTTTCGTTTCAACGAGGATGGCTGCACATGCCTCCACGAGAGATTTCGATTCAGCGTATGTCAAACCTTCCACGCCATAGAAAATCACCAGGTTCTCGGCTTCCTTTAGAACCTTTGCCGCTGATTTCAGCGGTTCCTCACCGGCGAATTTCAATAGATCCTTGGCCCCGGTAATTGCTTCAAGCAATCCCAAACCTGTGCGCGCTGCTTCTTGATAACGGTAGCGCACTATATGGCCGGCGTACTCATCTAAGCGCGTCTTACGAGCATTGGCGACAACCAATGTGGCGCCGCGTTTTGCCGCGCCCATAACCCGCTGCCACCAGATGGGAGCTTCTTCATGCAGATCAGAGGCGATGACAAGAATGGCATCCCCTGCGCCCAGTGCACCTAAATCCGTCCCCTGACCGACACCAACCTGCTGGACCAACTCTCCACCCGCTTGTGGGTCGGAGAGAATCGCCCGACCACCTACAGATTTCAAGAGCGTGTGGAAGCTGAATAGATCCTCGTTTGAAACCCGCCCACTGGCGAGACCCACAACATCTTCACCCGCTGCTTTCAATCCCTCGGCAGCGTGCTCAAGCGCTTTTTTCCAGCTCGTTTCAATAAGTTTTCCGTCATTTCGAACAAGCGGTTTAGTTAACCGTTCATCGCTGGTTGCGAAGTGGTGCGCAAAGCGCCCCTTATCGCATATCCAGATCTCATTAACCCGTTCATTCTGGCGCGGCATCACGCGCTTCACGACATGACGGCCGTCCGTTCGCCTCTCCCGGCGGGTGTTCAGCATGAGATTGCATCCTACCGGGCAATGCGTGCAGATCGAAGCGGTAGCGTCCATTTCCCAGGATCGTGCGCCAAAGCGAAAATCTACGGTCGTTAGCGCACCGACCGGGCAGATATCTGTTGTATTCCCCGAAAAATAGGAGTCAAAACCAGGGTCGGAGAATGTGACGATCTCCATGTTGCGACCTCGCTCAGCGAAGGCCAAAACCGGATCGCCGGCAACTTCCTCCTGATAGCGTATACAGCGCGCACACTGGACGCAGCGTTCCCTATCGAGAACGATCAGTTCCCCAAGCTGGACATGCTTATCCTGGTGCTTTTTATCATCAAGGAGGAAGCGACTCTCTCCGGAGCCATGCCCCATCGCTAAATCTTGCAGGGAACACTCTCCGCCCTTGTCACAAATCGGACAATCGAGTGGGTGGGAAGTGAGTAAAAATTCAAGGATTTGCTTTCGACCTTCGATTGCTTTTTCGCTCGAGACCTTTACAACCATCCCCTCACTTACGGGCGTCGTGCAGGAGGTCTCCAGCTTCGGCCAGAATTCAATCTGCGGTTGGCCGCCTTCGTCTACTATATTCTCGCCGGTGCTGCGATCACGTTTCGGGGTTCCAATTTCAACCAGGCACATCCGGCACATGCCGACGGATTCGATCTTCGGGTGATGGCAAAAGACCGGGATTTCGATCCCTGCTTGCTTTGCAGCATCGACAACCTTTGTGCCCTTCGGGACACGAATGTCAATATCGTCGATCTTCAACCGTACCTGCTCTTCGCTCATTTCCCATTCCCGGTGAGGGCTTCGAAATCGCTTCTGAAATGCTCAATACCGGCGACAACCGGTGTGATCGAAAATTCACCCAGCGCACAGAAACATTTCCCCTGGATTCCAAGGGCGACTCGATTCAATAGATCAATATCTTCAGGTGTTCCATTGCCGTTCTGAATCCTATTCAGTATGTGGTACATCCAATATGTGCCCTCGCGACAGGGGGCGCATTTCCCACACGATTCGTGCTTAAAGAAGCTTGTGGTTTTAAATGCCATCCAGGCAATATCGACAGTCTCGTCAAGTACGATGATCGAGGCCGAGCCAAGCTGCGATCCCACCTTCGGCACGGATTCATAATCCATCGGGGTGTCCAGGACTTCGTCCGTTGCTGGCAGCAGCGGTGCTGATGCGCCTGCCGGCAGGATCCCTTTGATTGCCTTCCCGTCGCGAATCCCCCTGCCGTGCTCAAAAATGAGTTCACGGAAAGTAGTTCCGAATGGAAGCTCATAATTGCCCGGACGTTCCACGTGACCCGAAAGGGAAAAGATTTTAGGTCCGGTGCTCTTTTCCGTACCTATTGAACGATACCAGTCCGCCCCTTGATTGATGATTGGGGGCAGGTTCGTTAGAGTCTCAACGTTGTTTACAACTGTGGGTTTTGCAAAGAGTCCCTCAGCCGCAGGGAATGGTGGTCGCAGCCGCGGCTGCCCGAGCTCCCCTTCCATGGATGATAGTAGCGCGGTCTCTTCTCCACAGATATAAGCGCCAGCGCCGAGATGGACGTAGATTCTCAGGCTGTATTCCGTATCGAAAAGTCCTTCGCCTAGAAGTCCGCGCTTATGAAGAGCTTCAATCTTGCCTTCAAGTTCATGCGCCAGGTCCCAAAACTCTCCGCGGCAGTAAATATAAGCAGCATTGGCTTGCGCAGCGTACGAGCAAATAGCGACGCCCTCGAGAAACTGGTAGGGATTGCCCTCCATAATTTCGCGGTCTTTGAACGTGCCGGGTTCTGACTCATCCGCATTGGCAACAACATAGCGAGGGAAGACACCGGGGGTGAGGAAACTCCACTTGACGCCCGCCGGGAAGCCAGCTCCGCCGCGGCCGCGCAAATTTGCGGTCTTTACAGTTTCAATAACTTGCTCAGGGGTTTGGTTTTTTACGACGTCTTCAAACGCCTTAAATCCATCATGCTTCAGATATACGTCGAGATCCGCGATCTCAGGGATATCCCGGTGCCGCAACAAGATATGTTCAGGCATCGTCACCCCTCTGTCGGAGTTCCTCGATCAGTTCCATGGCCGATTCGAGATCCTGGTTTTCAAAGTAATGGATTCCATCGGGCGCTTGAAGTTGAAACATCGGCGCTTTATCACAACCCGCCAGGCACTTGACCTCTTCGACTGTGATTAAACCGTCATCGGTCGTCTCACCCATTTTAATTCGCAGGTTATCGCATAACTCCTCAGCGAATTTCTCCGCGCCGCGCAATGCACAAGGGAGATCGGTACAAACCTGAATGCGGTATTTCCCGCCGGGCTTGGAGTGGAGTAGGGTATAAAAGCCAACCAAACCTCCAACCTGTGTTGGATCGACATCCAAGATGCCGGCGACTTCCCGAATCGCTTCCTTTGAAACGTGGCCATATTCGCGCTGCGCAAGGTATAGCAGCGGCAGCGCTGCTGCGCGCTTCCGCTCCGGCGGGAATTTGTCGAGAATTCGATCGATCTCTTTAGGATACTTTTCTACCAACAAGGCTTGAGCTCCTAATTAGGAATAGCATCTCGCATGGTGCCTGCTCCTCTAATCCTGAAAAACCAATTGCTTATCTTCAGACGTGCAGGATAGTTGAGCCCTGCTCATTGGATCACCTTTTACCGATCTGAATCTCCTAACACCGGGTCAAGGCTGCTGATGATGGCAACAACATCTGCCACAAGGTGATCCTTACAGAGTATTGGCAGCGTTTGCAAAGTCGCGAAACTCGGCGTTCGGAAATGTACCCGGTAGGGCTTCGGTCCACCGTCACCTTCCAGATAGCACCCCAACTCCCCGCGCGCAGATTCTATGGCGACGAATACGGACCCTTTGGGAGCGGGAAATCCATCCGTCCACAATTTGAAATGATGGATGACAGCTTCCATGCTGTGGCTTAATTCGGACCGCGGCGGAGGCACAAACTTACGGTTGTCACTGCGGACAGGTCCACCTGGAAGCGTATCCAGAACCTGTTCAACAATCCGCAGCGACTGCCGCATCTCGCCAATGCGGACGGTATAACGATCGTAGGTATCTCCATTTACCCCGACAGGGATATCAAAATCATAGCGCTCATATCCGCTGTATGGGTTCGATTTTCTCAAATCCCACGCCAATCCAGTCGCTCGCAATTGCGGCCCTGTCAGCCCCCACTTAAGCGCCTCTTCGCTGGAGATGGCGCCGATTCCCTTCGTTCGATGGGTATAAATCGGATTCTTGGTTAGAAGATCTTCATACTGCTTGATCCGCTTCGGGAAGTATTCAATGAAAGAACGCACCGTCTCCTCAAACCCATCGGGGACGTCTCGCCAAAGACCGCCGGGCCTGAAGAAGGATGTCATCATCCTCGCTCCAGAACACATCTCAAAAATATCCAGGATGACCTCACGCTCGCGGAAGCAGTAGAGGAATATCGACATCGCACCCGTATCGAGGCCATGTGTCGCCAGGAAAACGAGGTGCGAGGCGATGCGCTGCAGCTCGACAAGCAGCACCCGGATCGCCATCGCCCGTTCAGGGACATCCAAATCGACCAGCTTCTCAACCGCCAGGCAGTAGCACAGGTTATTGCCCAGGTTATTGAGGTAGTCCATGCGATCGGTCATCACCAAAGCCTTTTCGTACGCTTTGGTTTCCATGCTCTTTTCAATACCCGTATGCAGAAAGCCGATATCAGGGACACAGGTGACGATACGCTCACCATCGAGCTCCAACAGGAGCCGCAATACCCCATGGGTGCTGGGGTGCTGTGGCCCCATGTTCAGCAGCATGGTTTCGCCTTCGAGCGCCCGGTCAGAGACCAGGTGCCGAAGTTCGTCTACTGTGATCTCTAGGTTCTGCTCCAACATTGCTACGATCCTCGTATTGAGGGCTCTAGGCTATTCTTTCGCGTAAGGTTTGCGTTTATCAATCTCGTCGAAATTAAAGGTGAACTGGACCTCCTCGTAACCAAGCGGGTAATCTTTGCGCAGAGGATGTCCCTCCCAGTCGTAAGGCATGATGATGCGGCGTTGATCAGAATGATCTCTAAACGTCACGCCGAACATATCGAAAACCTCGCGCTCATGCCAATTCGCGTTTGGGTAGATGCTTTCTATCGTAGAGATTTCGGGGGATTCATTGCTTAGTGGGACACGGAGGCCGATGAATTCCTTATTCGCTAAACTGTAGAGTTGATAGACAATTTTAAAACGAGGTTCGGAAGGCCAGTAATCCACGGCCGTTAGTGCGGCGAGAAAGTTGAAATCCAGATCGGGGTCGTCTCGCAGCATCTGGCAAGCTTTTACGATAGCTTCACGATCCAGAGTCACTGAAGTCTGTCCCCGGAATTCCTCAACACTCAGGGCGCTTTCGCCAAGCTCCCGATGCAATTTCGCTACGGCTTTTTCAACAACAGTCATTCGCAAACTACCTCAGTCAACAGTCAAGCCCAATCCTTGACTTTCTGGTTCTCAATCTTATCGTAAAGAGTCAGGATGCCATGAATCAACGCTTCCGGGCGAGGCGGGCATCCAGCGACATAAACATCAACCGGGACAATCTCGTCTACACCAGGGACGATCGCGTAATTATTAAATATGCCCCCACACGAAGCACAATCCCCTAAAGATATAACATACTTCGGATCCGGCATTTGATCGTAGATCCGGCGCAGAACCGGAGCCATCTTCCGCGTGAGCCGGCCGGCAACGATCATTAAATCACTCTGCCGTGGGCTGGCGCGCATCAATTCCATACCAAAACGGCTCATATCATAATCTGAGGATTGTGCGACCATCATCTCGATCGCACAGCAGGCTAAGCCGAACAACACCGGCCACATCGCCCGCACCCGGCTCCAGTTCACAACTTTCTCAAGCGTTGTCGTGACAAACCCTAAATTACCTAGTTTGGTTTCTACTCCCATTCCAACGCTCCCGTTTTCCAAGCGTAGATTAAACCAGCCAACAATACTCCCATGAAGACTGCCATCTCGATCAATCCAACCATCTTAATTTCACGGAGCACTACTGCCCATGGCAGAAGGAACACAATTTCAATATCGAAGAGAATAAAAAGGACCGCGATCAGGTAGAAGTGGACCGAGACGCGTCGTCGCCCTGGTCCGTATGGCCGCATGCCTGATTCGTAAGGTTCTCCTTTTACCGGGTTTGGTTTTCGTGGTCCAAAGAGATGGCCGAGTGCGACAACTAAAAAGGCCAGGCCGGTCGCCAGGACGATAAGGACAGCGATGGGGAGATATTCAGCAGGCATCAAGCCCTCGGGGAAAACGAATTTGTGACCAGCTCGAGAACATCCAAAACGGCACAACATGCACATTCTAGCACAAGGGCATAAGCGGAACAAACCTGAGGGGGTATCCAAGGAAATCTGACATCAAACTTTGTGACAATTTACACAATTAGCGCCCGAAAACTGCACTCCTTTCAACCTCTTTGTAGAGACGCAGCATGCTGCGTCTCTACGCTTCTCTGGTTTTGAACGTGCGGGAGCTCTGCTTCCAGTCGCAGGCGCAGCCTCCGCTTGGCTGCCACCACGTTAAACCTCCCGCAGGTTTTGAACCTGCGGGAGGTTATTAGAAAAGATATTCGATCAAGTAAAAAGCTTCAGAAGAGATAATCTCGCAGGTGGCGGCTGCGCGTCGGATGCCGCAGCTTGCGCAACGCCTTAGCCTCGATCTGTCGTATCCGCTCGCGCGTCACCTGGAAATGTCTTCCAACTTCTTCTAATGTGTAATCCTTGCCATCCCTCAACCCGAAGCGCATCTCGAGCACCTGGCGTTCACGTTCAGTAAGGACCGATAGCGCGTTCTGCACCTGCTCCTTCAATAATTCTCGCGCTGCTGCATCTACCGGCTCGGGCATTGACTCATCTTCGATAAAGTCGCCGAGTTGGCTGGTCTCCTCTGTTCCTACCGGGGTTTCCAGCGACATCGGCTCCTGGGCGATACGGATAATCCGTCGGACTTTGGCGGCAGCCCTTTTCCACTTGCGCTCGAGGGCGGGATCCATCAGATCGCCATCCGCTAGTGATGCATTGATCAGGATTACCTCTTCAGGTTCCAATAGATCCATCTTCAGCGCTAGCTCCTCCGAACTCGGATCCCTGCCAAGTTCCTGGGTCATCTTGCGTTGAATACGAACCAACCGGTTGATGGTCTCAACCATATGCACCGGGATGCGAATCGTGCGCGCTTGATCCGCGATCGCTCTGCTGATCGCCTGACGGATCCACCACGTTGCGTACGTGCTAAATTTATAGCCCTTCGCCGGATCGAATTTCTCAACAGCTCGAAGAAGTCCGATATTGCCTTCCTGAATGAGGTCCAGGAAAGCAATCCCACGTCCCATATACCGCTTGGCTACACTCACAACCAGGCGGAGATTGGCACGTATAAGCGCGGCTTGTGCTTCATCCGCCAGGTTCTTTATTTGGTCCATGTCCTCGCGCAGATCAATCGGATCAGGAAGCCAGTTTTTAAAGGTGCGCTTGATGGGAAGCTTCTTCCCTTGCTTAAATCGCTCAACCATTCGAGATTGGGCATCAGGCGGGAATATGTAAAAAGCCAAGAATATAGTTAGTGCGTTTAGAGCCACCAGTTCCCAGGCTGGATCCGTTCCCCACATATCAGTACTCAGCCATGCACGGATGTACGAAACCGAATCTGATGCCCATGTCTGGCGTAATTGACGCGCCTCCTCAAGGATGAGGTGGAGATCCGGATCCGCTTGCTTCATCCTTTGCGCATCTTCTTTTACGCGTTTCCACGCCGTCCTCATATCATCGTAGAGCGTTAAATAGACGGCGATCAGTTCGTCATCTTTCTTCCCTCGCGCTGCCCGACCTGACCTCAATATCTCCAGCTGCCGCACGGCATTCATCCGCACCGCGAGCCATAATTCCTGGTCTGTGTTCAGTAGGTCTACACGGCCAATTTCCTTCAGGTATAGCCTAACAGGATCATCGCTGATTTCCAGAGTAAGTGATATTCGTTCAAGCGCCTGTTCTTCCTCGGCACTCTTTACTTCCGATACTTCCTCTTCCTTCAAATCAGGTTCTATGGCAATTGCCTCCCCATCAACGACGTCAACAGGGTCCTTCACGTCCTCTTGAAGAACCTTTTCAGACACATCTGGGGATGAACTTACTTCTTCTTGTTTCACTTTCTTCTTTTTCTTCACTCGGAACCTCTAAAGGACGGCTGCAGTTGAGATCGGTCCGCCTTGACGTGAAAGCACATGATCCAATCGCCTCTCAATATCTGCCAAGCGCTGGACCTCTCGGGTAAGCTGCCAAATTTGCTCCCGCTGGTCCTCACCCTCTGAAAGTGACTGCTCCTGCAAGGCTTCAAGCTGGAAGCGAATGTGCGTGAGTTCTGATTCTAGCCACCGCTTACGTAAACGAAAGAAATTAGCAATCACTTCATCAATGACCTTCTGTTGAAGGATATCAATATTACCAAACTCATCTATCAATGTCTCGGCGATGGATAACAGTTGAGTCTCAAGATTATTCTGCCAATAGTGGACCGGCTCTTCTTCATGCTGGCCGAGTGCAGAGCGAATGACCCTAAAGATCATCTGGTACTCGGTGCTTGAGAAATCCTGATTCGATGAACGTTCGATCTCCAACGCCTGGAATTCCCGGTCTACCCGATAAAGCAGTTCGGGGTGCCCCAACATAACAGCCATACAAAAGCTTTCTACCGCACCAGAAGGAGAGATTGCAGCAGGTTTCTCCTCTACTTCACTTACAGCTTGAGGTTCACGACGGCTGCGTCGGGGTTTCGTTTTTCGGTACTGGAGCAACGCGCGTTCGTCCACTTTCAACCGTCGGGCGA
Organism: uncultured Anaerolineales bacterium; assembly: GCA_965363875.1. GTDB lineage: Bacteria > Chloroflexota > Anaerolineae > Anaerolineales > E44-bin32 > E44-bin32. The sequence goes on along the minus strand of CBDTTY010000003.1, from coordinate 22,140 downwards.
GGTTTTGACGATACACTTCTCGCTCTACAGGATCAGCAACATCTTCGATCAATGGAAGAACCTGGCGAGCGATCTCTGCTTTCGCTTTGGGATCTTCAATGTCGCGCGCTGCAGTGGCAACATCGAGTACGTAATCCACAATCGTTTGCGCACCTTCAAGCAATCCTGTCCAGGCTTCTGGATCCTCTATAACGACCTCGTCTGGATCCAAACCCTCCGGTAGGGTTACAATCCGCAAATCTGCATCCAGACGGCCCTCGTGACGAACCAATCCCCGGGCATTAAAAACCGGATCGACTTCCCGATCGAGCGTCTCGCGAGCGACATCCAGACCGCGTAAAGTCGCCTGGCTTCCAGCTGTATCAGCATCCAGAGCCAAGACAATCCGCCGGCTGTAACGCTTCAATAAGCGCAGTTGGCTCTCTGTGAGCGCTGTTCCCATTGGGGATACCGCATTGCGAAAACCGGCTTGATGCAATCCGATGACATCCATATAGCCCTCAACGATGACCGCCTGATCCAGCTTGCGGATATCCTGTCGGGATTTATCCAGCCCATACAGGAGCCGGCCTTTATCGAAGGTCGAGGTTTGTGGTGAGTTCAGATACTTGGGAACGGCTTCGGGATCAAGCACCCTTGCACCAAAACCCGCCATGCGGCCGCGCACGTCGCGTATCGGAAACATGATCCGATTTCTAAAGCGGTCGAAAAGACCCCCCGTTTCACGTTCAGAAACTACTCCTGCATCCACGAGGTCTCGTTCTTGGAAACCCCGTTCGCTGAGATGCTTCATTGTCATGTCCCATGAATCGGGCGCATACCCAATCTCAAACGTCTCCAGTGTTGCATCACTCATGCCACGATCACGAAGATAGGCAAGGGCTGGTTCACCTGCGGCTGTCGAAAACAATTGATGACGAAAAAAAGTGACCGTTGCGTCGAGCAATTCATGCAGTCTCTGGCGACTCTCGTCCTCCGCCTCTTGCTCCGGTGTGTGTGGTACCAGCTCTACACCTGCACGCTCGGCGAGATAGGCCAGGGTCTCTGAGAAGTCCCAGCCCTCTTTCTTCATTACAAAACTGAATATGTCGCCGCCCTCATTACACGCGCCGAAACACCGCCATGTCCCACTATCGGCAAAGACGGCAAACGCGGGAGTCCTTTTATTAGGATGGAATGGACAAAAGCCCGTGTAATTCTTACCGGACTTCCGGAGTTTTACCGTTTCGCCGACCAGGTCGACGATATCGATACGATCTTTTACTTCGTCGATAACGCTCATCAGCCTCGAGTTCTCATCGCAGTGAATGAGGGCATTTCAATCGACATCAACCTCAATAACCTTTCCCGGAACCATTTTTAGTAGGTTCAAATGTTCTCGTTTCAAACCCTTTGAAACAGAAGGGCAAAAAATCATTTACCTGCTGCAAACGAAACCCATTAAAAACCTTCCAACCTAGAGAGATCCAGTACATTCTGTGCCAGCTTAACCACGCGTTGGATCGTGCCTAACCGGTTGCTGCGAAGTTCTGGCTCTTTGGTCATGACGAGAATTTCATCAAAGTAGCGCGTTATAACAGGAACAAGCGGTTGGAACATTGTGAAGAAGTCGTCGATGGATCCCATCTCTCGAGCAACGCTCTCTGCGCCGAGAACCGCTGCGAAGAGTTCCTTTTCTGCCTCCTCTTCAAGCATGTCTGGGCGAACGGTGAAAGTGCCCTCTTCGCCGCGAGTTATACGGGCACACCGCGCATAAGCTTGCAGCGTCTCCGGCCAATCATCTCGCTCTCGCCAAGCCTTTAGATTTTCCACCGCACATGCGGCGCTGGTGGGATCATTGCCCTGTTCTGCCAGGACCGCATCGACAGCGTCGTGCGGCTTCCCCTCTGCAAGCAGATGGGCTTGCAACCGTGCCGTAATGAATTCAAGGCATTCCTTGACGCTATCTTCCGGCGCCGGGATGGGTAAATTATCCTTTGCGGCGTTGATCGCAGCATGCAGGTCCATGGAGATATTGCGCACAATCAAGACTTGGACCAGGCCAATCGCAGTACGACGAAGGGCAAATGGATCCCGCGCCCCCGTTGGTTTATATCCGGCTGCGATGAGTCCGATGAGTGTATCGAGGCGATCCGCCAACCCGACTGCGACTCCCGCCTCCGTCTCCGGAAGGCGGTCATTAGCAGAGCGCGGGAGGTAATGGTCCCGAATCGCGTCGGCGACTCCCTCAGGTTCACCGCTTTTAAGAGCATACACTCGGCCAATCTCGCCTTGAAGCGCGGTCATTTCAATCACCATCTTCGTGGCAAGATCCGCTTTGCAGAGATGCGCCGCTCGCTGAGCGACCTGGATCGTGTTTTTTTCAAGCCCCAGCATCTCGCCAACTGTAGGGGTCAGTTTTTCGATGCGCGAGACTTTATCAAGCATCGATCCCAGGCTCGATTCGAAGGTCAGTGTACTCAGTTTTGGCAAATAGGATTCTAGCGGAACTGTGAGGTCTTTCTTCACGAAGTACGCTGCATCGGCGAAACGTGCCCGGATGACATTCTCGTTACCTACAGTTACGGTATTCAGGTGCGCCTCACCACCGTTGCGCACACTGATGAAGTAAGGTAGCAATGCACCCTTTTTCTCAATCGGAAAATATCGCTGATGTTTCTTCATCACGGAGATGAGCACTTCCCGCGGTAGTTCCAGGAATTCATCATCGAAGGTGCCGCGGAATGCGGTTGGTTTTTCAACAAGATTCGTCACCTCAGCCAGGAGATCGGGGTCATCGACGATTTCGCCACCCACTTCTTTTGCCAGACGTGTTATCTCCTCCTGAATACGACGCCTGCGCTCATCTACATCAAGTAGAATTCCGCCCTCATTCATTACCCGCAAGTAACCTGCTGCATCTTGAATCGTTGTGCTTTCAGACGCCTGGAATCGCAGCAGACGTGTCGTTCTGCCTGTCGACAAATCAGCGTACTCACAGGGCACAACATGTTCTCCATGCAACGCCAGCAGCCAGCGGATGGGCCGGGAGAAAGCGACCTGGGTTTGATTCCAACGCATGGATTTCTCAAATCGTATGCTGCCGATGAGGTCAGGGATATTCGCGCCGAGAACCTGATCGGCGGGTTCACTCGATTCTTGCACCTCGGCGACAATATAGACACCCCCATCAATTTCCTCTCGCTTAAGCGCATCCAAGCTGACGCCCTTGCTGCGCGCAAAACCCTGCGCGGCTTTCGTCGGTTTCCCATCAGCATCGAAAGCCCGATCAACAGGTGGTCCTTTCTCAAGTGTTGTTCGCGCCTCTTGAGCCGGCGCCATACCCTCAACATAGAGCACCAGCCGACGTGGCGTCCCGAGAATCTTGATGTTTTGATAGTTCAAACGGTTCTCTTCGAACATCTTCCTGGCGCCCTGTTCTAGCTGAGAGAGCGCTGATGCCAGATCTTTTGCTGGTAGTTCCTCGGTGCCGATCTCGAGCAGGAAAGGTGCGGGCTCAGATGGCGCTTTACCTGGTTCGACTGAGGGCACTTCAGGAAGTGCGACCTGCCAACGGGATCGCCAAGGGAAGCCGGCTTCCTCCCGCTCTTCGAGGTAAAGGTCCGTCACTCGTCGAGCGAGCTCCCGCATACGGCCGAAGAGCGCCGCTCGTTCGGTCACGCCGACCGCCCCGCGCCCGTCGAGTAGATTGAAGGTATGGGAACATTTCAAGATGTAATCGTGGGTTGGGAAAACCAGGCCCGCATCAAGGCATGCATTCGCCTCCGCCTCGAACTCATCGTACATCGTTCGTAACCGCTCGACGTCGGCAACTTCATAATTGTAGCGGCTGTACTCACGCTCTGGTTGAAGGAGGATATCGCCATAAGTCAGATGTTCGTTCCATTGTATTTCAACGAAGCTCTCAATCGATTGGAGCGCCAACACGATCCGCTCAAGGCCATACGTGATCTCCACCGAGACCGGGTCGAGAGTCTTCCCTCCAGCTTGCTGGAAGTATGTATATTGTGTGATTTCCTGTCCGTCCATCCAGACTTCCCAGCCCAGGCCCCATGCTCCGAGCGCTGGCTGCTCCCAATTGTCTTCGACAAAACGGATATCGTGTCTGGCCGGGTCAATGCCTAAAGCGATGAGTGAGTCAAGGTATCGTTCTTGCGGATTCCCCGGATCTGGTTTAAGGATGACCTGAAATTGATAGTAATGCCCCCATCGGTTTGGGTTTTCTCCATAGCGGCTATCCGTGGGGCGAATCGATGGCTCTACGTATGCAACCCGCCAATCCTCAGGTCCGAGGACTCGTAAAAAAGTGGCCGGGTTCATCGTTCCGGCGCCAACCTCTGTATGGTATGGCTGCCAAATAATGCACCCTTGGTCGGCCCAGAATTCCTGCAGCCTCAAGATTACTTCCTGCAGCGTTATCTTGGATTGATTGGTCAAAATACTTTCCTCTCCTACGCGATCTTGTCCTCTTCAAGGATTGTGCCGGTATTCTGGTTTATTCTGCGTAGAAAACGCGGTGAATTCAGCTTGTGCTCAGTGAGAAAAATGAAAAAGCCCTCCATCAGGTGATCCAGCTCTTGATGAACCTCTAATTGAATCCGGGCTGTTGATGCAGTCGAAAAAGGGTTACGTTGGTAGTGCCGCATAACCTTCAAAGCTGCTAGTGTGATTGGGCGAACACCCTTCTGCTCCCGACCGCAATTCGGGCAGAGAACGCCGCCATCGATATAGGAGAAGAATTGCGCCTCCGGTCTGATCTCCGATTGGCAGTGACCACAGTGAAACAGCTCGGGACGATAACCGGCCAGTTCCAGAAGACGGAGTTCGAAATAACGGGTGGCTTTGGAGGGTGGTTCACACGAGTTAAGCCGCGCAAGTGTCTCAACAAGGAGACGGTAGATCTCATGATTAACCTCCCCTTGCACGGTAAAAAGCTTGACCAACTCCAGAATGTAGGAGGCCTGGCCCACAAGTTGAAGGTCCTTGCTCAACTGCGGATAGGTTTCTATCGCCTCGACCTGCGTGATGATATCTAACTCACGCCCGCGGGACGCGAGCAGTTGAACGCGCGTAAACAGCTCAAGATGACCGGCTTTACGCGAGCTCGGCCGACGAACACCCTTCGCGATTTGCTCTAATTTCCCATACTCTCGGGTGAAGACGGTTAACAAGCGATCCGCCTCGCCAAAATCTCTGCGGCTTAGGACGATCCCTTCCGCCCGGTAGAGTCGCTCTCGCTCTGGCATAGATCGATTATACCAGCGCCCGTCACATCGGCGCTCGCCAGCAAATACACCTCAGCGCATGATTAAGCGGGTAAAATGACGTCCAACGATAGACTAGGAAAGGTTCGGCGACACTGAATGTCATTTCGAGCGCAGCGAGAAATCCCTGTGATGTCACTCTTGCGAGCTCCATTTTTGAAAAAAGGGGGGAAGCCTTCCTTAGATTCTTGAGCGTTAAATCGTGTCGCCTCAGGGATTTCTCACCCCCTTTGGGGATTCGAAATGACACACTGAAGGAATGACGATAGGTAGAAGCCTGTCATGCAGAATCGGAGTACTTAGGGAGATGGTTTTAAGCATGGAGCGATTCATGACCGGTTGGCATAAAGCACACATTTCACACCTGGGTCGAATCCTGCTTCTTTGTGGTCTACTTACCTCATGTGCGAGCGGGATCGAGACGCCAATCCTGGTAGAAACCAATCCCGCAGTCATCCCTAGCGCAGAGCCTATGGAAGAAATCACACCACCACCCTCCGACCTTGATCTCCAAGAAGCGAACGTACTCGATGTCCGCTTCGAAAAATTAGACGAATACAAGGTCCGATTTGACGTCACGCTTCTCCATGACGACGATGGTGAGTCACCTTCTTTTGCGGACAGCTGGCAGGTCGAAGATCTCGATGGAACCGTACTCGGTGAACGAATCCTCGCACATAGTCATGGCACCATACCCTTCACTCGGTCAGGAACTATTCTGATCCCCGAGGGTATTGATTTGGTTATCGTACGAGGTCATGATATGGAGCATGGCTTCGGCGGCCAAGCAGCGCGTGTCAATATTACAACCGGCGAAGTCCATTTCTTCGATGAAGATATCGGAACCGTTCCCTGACAATATTAATATCATCACGCTAGCCTTTCGCTGCAGACTCTCAACAAAAACCCTATCTGAACATATCGTCCAACAAATAAACCGCAGGCGCATCTGAATGCGTCTGCGGTTCTTTCAACATCTTCCCTGCAGTGGTTTTATTTATACTGTCGGCAGATCCTGCGGGCGGAAAGCATCCGGCAGCAAATCGCCAACCGTCGTCTCAAGCGTCGGTTGACCTTCTCCATTCACGGTTATAACCCGCGTATGCAGCCCGAACTCCGAAAGCACCTGGCGGCAAGCTCCACAGGGAGATCCGCCATTTTCCGTCGCCACAACGATGGCTTTGAATTTCTTATGACCACGAGAAATGGACTTGAACACCGCATTTCGTTCAGCACACATACTAAGGGGGTAGGATGCGTTTTCGACATTTACCCCATGGAAGATATCCCCCGACTCCGTTAGAAGCGCAGCACCTACCGCATAATTTGAATATGGCGCATAGGCGTACTGTCGAACTTCCAAGGCTCTCTGGATCAATTCAGCTTTTTCTTCTTGCTTGATTTCCATTTTCTTCCGACTCCGTTTCACCACTTTTTAGTACACTTGCCTGGATTCTTCGGATCCGGCGTCCTACGACCTGCTCAACGACGAGATGAAGACCCCTAACATCCACGGTTTCTCCCACGAGAGGCACCTTGCCCAATTCGCTATAGATCAAGCCGCCAAGTGTTTCGCTGGTTTCCTTGGGAACGCGGACGCCGGTGATTCGATTCACATCATCGATGTCAATCCCCCCACTGAAGGTGAAAACCCCGTCACCTACCTGCTCATAGGCAAGTTCTTCTGCAAAATCATACTCGTCAAGGATTTCACCGACGATCTCCTCAACGACATCCTCGATTGTAACAAGCCCAGCTGTGCCTCCGTATTCATCGACGACTACCGCCATGTGCACGCGCTTCGCTTGCATCTCTGCCAGCAGATCATCGAGCACCTTCGCTTCAGGGACGAAATAGGGTTCACGCAGGAGATCTGAGATATCTTTATCCAGCTCTCCCAATTGCCAGGAAGCGAGCAAATCCTTGATATATATTAATCCGATGATATTATCAATCGAACCACGAAAAACAGGAGCGCGCGAATGGCCGGTGCTCAGGAATATCTCCGTGGCTTCCTTCAAGGTTGTATTTTCCTCAAATGCGATGATGTCAATGCGTGGAACCATGACTTCACGAGCCAGGGTGTTATCGAGTTGGAAGATGGAGTAAATCATCGCTTTCTCTTCTTCCTCTATCACCCCCTCCTCTTCACCGGCATCGACCATCGTCATAATCTCTTCTTCAGTAATCAAAGGGAAAGGGCGGTCTCCACTGCGGTCAGAGGCACTGCTCCCCAAATGGAAGAGCAGCCAACCCATAGGCGCGAACAGGAAAACCACTCCAGCGGCAAGTGGCGCTAGACGTACCGCCCACCGCTCCGGTTCACGCAGAACAATGCTCTCCGCAAGGAATTCAAGCAGCCCGATCAAGAGCCCGGTGCCCACGAGAATTGCGGCGATAATGCCAATCCCGGAAATGGCGCTCTCGAACTGGATCGGCAGGAAGGTGATCAATGCCACACCAATCACGAGAATCCGTGTAAAAGTAAGCGCGATGCGCATAGCTAGGATCAAGCGGTGTGCCTCGGAGAGAACCCGAGCAGCCAAACCCGCTCGCGGCAAACCTTCCTCTTCGTAAGTTTTAAGCTGCGAGAGGCGGCTGTTTACAAAGGCACTACGAGCCGACGCTAGAAAGACATCCAGGATCAGCACCGCTGCCAGACCGATAATGCCGTAACCTAGATTAATCATCTTTGTCCAATTTCCTAATCACGCGGGCGGGAACGCCTGCGGCCAGGCTCCAATCTGGAACATCCTTCGTCACAACAGAACCAGCGCCTGTGCGTGCCCCGCGTCCGATTTTAAGCGGAGCAACGAGCATTGTATCGCTGCCGATGAATACGTCGGCTCCGATCTCTGTATGATTTTTATTTTTCCCATCGTAGTTGCAGGTGATCGTACCCGCTCCGATGTTGGTGTTTTCGCCAATGTGCGCATCACCGATGTAAGAAAAGTGTCCCAGCTTAACCCCAGCCTCAAGCCGACTGTTTTTCACTTCACCGAAATTCCCCATATGTACACCGCGGCAAAGGTGTGCGCCTTCACGCAGATGAGCGAAGGGTCCGATTTCGACTTCGTCTTCTACAATCGCCCCCTCAACAACCGAGGCTTCGATTCGAGAGCTGTTGCCCACAATTGAACTTCGGATTATGCTATTTGGCCCGATACAACAGTCCTCGCCAATGCGTGTGATACCTTCGAAGTGAGTGTTGGGGTGGATCACGGTGTCCTGTCCGATCTGCACATCAAGGCCGATATACGTCGTTTCTGGATCAATAATTGTCACGCCCTCTTCCATCCATCTGCGGTTAATTCGCAACCGCATGGCGTGTTCGGCCTCTGCCAGATGTTCGCGGGTATTTATTCCGATAACTTCGTCTGCACTTGTAACGCTGACACTCTCAACCGTTTGGCCCTGCTCGACAGCGAGGGAGACCATATCCGTGAGGTAATATTCGCCCTTCGGTGAAAGCGGGAGCTTGGGAATGTTTTCCCACAACCAATCGGCGCTGAAAACATAGGCGCCGACATTCAATTCGCGGATCGCGCGCTCCTCAGGCGTCGCATGAAGCTCCTCAATAATCCCCTGTATCTTCCCTGATTCATCGCGCTTAATCCGCCCGAAACCTCGCGATTCCTGCACCTCAGCTGTCAGGATTGTGAGTGGACCAGAGTTCTCACTCTGACAGGTGATGATGCGCTCGAAGGTGTCCGATCGAATCAGCGGCATATCCGCATGCGCAACCAGGATAAAATCGGTCTTTCCCTCCAGAGACTCTCGAACCTGCATGACCGCATGCCCCGTCCCAAGACGCTCTGTTTGTTCAATGAAGATGCATTTACCATCAGCCTGGCGCTGCACTTCATCACTTTCAGGGCCGACAACCAGGTATGGCTTCATCTTCGTTGCCTGGCTGCAAGCTTCGATCGACCAATCAACCATGGGAACGCCGGCAAGTGGATGGAGAACTTTTGGAAGCCGCGACTTCATTCGAGTGCCCAGACCAGCAGCCAGAAGTACTGCCTCACACTTCATAATTCTCTCCTCCTGGATTTCTGGATGCGAAGACGACCGTCCAGCTTCGAGCGCTCAACAGGCGATCCAATGAAAATACCTTTTTCAAGTGAGATCTCTCTAATGGGGGGTCGTCGTCTTCTACTGGGTTCAATTTCTTTTGTCAATCGTTGGCTGGGGCGCCAGGATTCGAACCTGGATCCTCGGATTCAAAGTCCGGTGTGCTGCCGTTACACTACGCCCCACTATTCCCGCTTCGAGGCGGGTGTCACGAATTTTATCACATGCGCCAGAGGACCCACAATGAGAATGTTGTTGATTCATCTAACGCGAAGTGGAAAATTATGGTTGTGGATGATGACTACCTAAAAGCCATAGTAACCTGATAAAAAGGGGTAATACGCTCAGTCTGCATCCTCTGGAAGTATGCCCTCATCGAGGGCTTCCTCGTACGTCAGCATATCTCCATTCGCGCTCTTCGTTTTTGGCGCATCTGAAACAGCTTTATCCCAGAATTGCTCTGCCTCTTTGGGATCGATTTTTTCCGCTTCTTCACTAATATCCTTTTTTTCGTTTTCCATAATCGCTCTCCATATCCGAAAGCCGGTCTTCAGGAGTAAATCAAGGATAGACCTTCCGCAGCGGATAATTCCAGAATGATCTGCGGCGCTTTCATCATGAGGATTGTAGCAGGACCGGCAGGTGTAAGCAATTGCTCTTGGTGAGCCGCACACCCCCTTCCGAATGGCTAGTAATGCAATCCAGATGCGCCCGAGGCCCAAAGCCGGGCTCTGCCCAATCTACTTCGGATTGCGTTTCAGTGGGAAAAGATTCCGAGATAGCGATATTTCCACACATTCGGATTTGCTTGGTTGGTTTGAGTTGAGAGCTTGATGTTTGATCCGGGGGGTGCACTACAAGAAGAATAAGCGAACCATCACCTCCGCAAAAGTTAATCTAAGCGTTCGTACGCGCAAACTTCAAGGCACAGGCTGCGCCAGAGCTTCTGCGTGCCTCAGCCTGATTTTGGACTCAGCAAGCTCTGCTTGCGAGCTGAAGCAGAGCTTCAGCACTCCACATAAATTCAATTCTCCAATCTACTATGAGACTCTGAAGCGAAGCGGAGAGGGGTGTCGTGGACACAGTCTCTCATCCTTTGGGGGGTGAAGCCGATGAGACTCTCAATAACCTATCGAGTTTAGAATCAACCGCGATCAGGACTCGAGAGAGGTGATTCATGTCCCGGTGCCGATTCATACAGCCAGCAGCGAATGCTGTGCGCGGAACTGAAAAGCTGCAGCGAAGGGAGTTTCAGCTCACAAATCTTTAGCCCATACTTGATGCGTGCTTCGCAGCGAGGCGCATACCGGCATCCTGTGGGGAGATTTCCCGGATCCGGCGGTGAACCCGGGATTGAAGGGAGCGGCCCTTCATCCAATCCACTCGGGATGGAGGCGAGTAAGCCTTGTGTATAAGGATGCAGTGGTCTTTCGTAAATATCCTCTGCTTCTGCCTGCTCGATGATTTGCCCGGCGTACATCACGGCGACACTGTCTGCCATTCCGGCGATCACCGCCAGATCATGTGTGATCAAGAGGATCGCCGTCGAATGCTCCCCCCTCATCTCGCGCATCAAATCGAGGATCTGAGCCTGTATCGTCACATCGAGTGCTGTCGTAGGCTCATCAGCGATGATGAGTTCCGGTTCTAGAGCGAGCGCCATGGCGATCATGACCCTCTGCGCTTGGCCGCCGGAGAGTTCATGCGGGTAGGCATGGACGCGATCTAACGGGTCCGGGATTCCAACAGTCTCGAGGAGCTTTACAGAACGGTCGAAGGCAGCTTGGCGTGGTATTCCATAATGCACCTGGAAGATCTCCGCGAGCTGCGAACCAACCGTGAAAACTGGATTCAGACGTACTTGAGGATCCTGAAATATTAAACTGATCCGTCCACCGCGAATCTGATTCATTTCATCTTCCGCTAGCGCAACCAGGGATATGCCATCGAAAACGATGTCACCGCCGATGATTTTCCCAGGCTCATCGATCAATCCCATGATTGACAGCGCCGTCACAGTCTTGCCGCACCCCGATTCGCCGACCAAACCGAAGATCTCTCCCCTGAAGATCTCCAGATCCACTTGATCAACGGCACGTACAACTCTCCCATCGACGAAGAAGTGGGTTTTCAACCCCTCCACCTTGAGAAGAGGCTGCTTTTCTTTGGGGTTTTGGCTTTGAGCCATTAGATGATTTCGCTGCATATTGAGTAAATTGGAGATAGCCTCAAAATTGGCTTCTATACAACCTGTTGTTGTACTCCCCAATTCTCATTCTACCCTGAGCACCCTTAATTTCCGAAGATGTACCTTGAAATACAGCCCTACCATACCATCTTTGTGACGAATCCCCCCGCTACACCATCCAGGTATCTCACCCGCGTCAGTTCCGGGGGTCGAAGGAAAACGGGGAGTACCCTTGGCGTGTAATTTTTTGAAATTCCCCATTCAGTTTCTATTTGCAAACGGTCCAACCCTGCGCTCTCTTCTCCTTCCCAATGAACTTCGAAGCACGCATGGTCCACAGTTAGACACTCTGTATCAACAAGAGAACCGAATATCATCTTCTTAGGAGAAGAGCGAGAGCGGCAAAACCTACTGTATTGCAATGACGAGACGGATGATCCTCAACCCTACATCGTCGATCAACTACCGGACCCTCACTTAGAGGTTGAACCCCAGGATGGCGGCATAGAACGCTAATGCCGGGTATCGCGCCGTCCATGGGTAGGAAAAGGTATATTGACGTACCTTGCTTAATAAAGCCCCCATTTTGGCAAATCCGAGTAGTCGAAAAGAGCACCAGCCACATCCAAGTCGACGAAAGTTTAAAACGTAAGAAATAGGAGACTCCAAAAGGTAGAGGATATGGGTGTTTCTTGGTTTGCTTTCATGCCAGAGACGGGAAAAACGGCATCGGGTAGGATATGACGCATCCTCGCAACCCGCGCTGCCCACACTCAGCCTACCGAGAACTGAGCACCATCACTAAGTGAGCCACCGCCTTGCCGGCTTCTTCCAGCAGTTTCGAGTCCAGGTGATCCAGTGTGTCGGCGGGTGTGCCTGAGAGATTGTCCCCTGCTCGGGTCACCACCAGGCCCTGGTATGAGTCGTGGGGCCGCGGATCACCCCGACGCAGGCGGCTGCTGTTGGAGATGAAGAAGAATCGCCACTCGTCCAATTCCTCAATACGCGCTCCGAAACGACGGGCACTCTGCTCAAAGGCACGGGCCAGGCCAGGTCCCGCTTCCAACTGAGCCAATCTCGGCTCACCTGCTCCTACTCCGTCGATGATCACTACAGTCCAAACATCCGACCGTGTGGTCGGTAAAGCGGGGTAGACGACGTACTCACTTCCCCCCATCTCGTCAAAGGCTGCAAAGACCACAGTTCGCTTGGGTACAAACTCCAGGTCCTGCAGCAGCCGGGCTGTCTCCAGCATCACAGCGACTCCACTGGCATTCTCGTCTGCACCGGGGAAGATCGTACCATCCTGTGGAGGCGGGCCGGTGTAGGTAGCAGCCACCAGAATACGCTCGCCCCGACTCTCCATGTCCAAACCGGGGATGTAGCCGACGACATTGCTCGCCGGTATTTCCTCGTAAACCAGACCATACGTCACCCGCACTTGCAGACCGGTGTGCAGTATTACTTGTTCCCCTGCCTTCATCGCCGTCGTCAGTTCATCCAGGTCTACTCCCACCTGCGCCAGTAACTGCCGTGCAGCGGTTTCGCCTATGAGGAGGTTGGGATAGGAGGGCAGGCTGGTTTCGTCGAGATAACTGGCATGTTCGAAGGGTGGAGGTTGGTCGTCGTGCGCCAACTCCTCATCGGGCACCAAGCGAAGAACCACCTCTAAGTGCATGTTGCCGGTCCATGGGTTGTAAACATCTGCCTGCGGGTCGAGAACCAGCAGAACTGCACCCCCTCTTCCAATCACCTCTTCGCGGCTTCCAGTGCCTACCACCACCAGTTCCGCCTCGATACTCCCCTCTGCTTGGAATGCTTGCCAGGGGTCGAATGAGAAGCCGTCGGTGATCCGCAGTTGCGGTTCCCCGTTCGCATCCAGCACTTCCAGGGTCGGCGTGTCAGTGACCCGTCCACGGATGGCGGTGTAGGTTTGTAAATAACTATTATCGGTCGTGATGGGGGTCAATCCGGCCAGAGTGGTTAATCCCGCCTGTTCGAACTGGGAGACGATATAGTCAGCAGCCCTGACCGCACCGATCCCGCCGGTGGGCCTTCCCTCCAACTCCGGCTGGGAAAGATAGGCAATGTCGTCCCAAGCCCGTTCCACGTTGAATTGGCCTGCCAGTTGTTCGTACTGGGCTTCGACGCCGGCGTTCTGCAGGAGCGCGCGAGTTCCCAGGAGGAGCAGTGCGACTACCAGAAGGAAGCGGAGCACCGACAAGCCACTTGGCTGGAACCGCCCCCTCTCGATGAACCGTTGCAGGCCGTAGCCGAAAAGATTGAAGCCCAGGATGGCGATGAAGAAGGCCAGTGCAGGTGCCAGGGGAAACCACGGGTAAGAGCGGAACCAACGCCAGGAGGAACCCAGCATCGCCCCCCAGTCGGGCACCTCGAAATAGTGGACCATTTCCATTTGCGACAAGCTGAATACGGTGCGCCCGCCGCCGATGAAGAGTTGGACGAATCCCAGTTCGCCCAGCAGGAGCAGCGCGGCCCCCATCTCCAGCGCCGCCAGGGCCAGAAGGGCTGGCAGGAGATTCGGCAGGACGTGGCGGCTGAGGATGTTCGCGGAGTTGAGCCCAACCGCCCGCGCGGCCATGATGTAGAGTTTGTTGCGGATGGTCAGGACGTGGCCTCGCACGATCTGGGCGACCTCACCCCAGCCTACCATCGAGAGGGCCGCGATGAAGGCAACCTGCCCTCGGCGGACACCGATGGCAAAGACTATCAACATGGCCAGGATCAGGCCAGGGATGGCCGCTAGGAGCTCGGTGATGGCGGCTACGACTCGATCGAAGAGGCTCCCAGGCCACCAGCCGGCGATGATGCCCAGAATGAGCCCCAGCAGCAGCCGCACGACGGTGGCTATGAAGGCCATGAGCAGGGTCACCCTGGCTCCGTAGAGGAGAAGTGAAAGCTGATCCCGCCCCTGGTCGTCCGTCCCCAACGGGTAGAGGTCACTGGGGGGGAAAGGAGCTTTGTGTATTTCCCCATCAATATATTGTATACGCTCCACCGCGTAGGGGTTGTGGGGAGCCAACTCCGGCCCCAGAACGACTACCAGGACGAGGAGGACTACTAGCACAGAGCCTATGATGAAATAGGGTTCCTTTACTGCACTGCTAAGCCGCTGCCAGAAGGTTATCGGTTTCATGCTGCGCCGACCTCCGAGGTCCGCATCCGGGGGTCCACCAGCGGGTAGAGGACCTCCAGAAGCTGGTTAACCAGGACGAAGAGAAGAATGAGGGGCAGGGTCATACCAATTACCGCGGTGGTGTCTTGAATCTCGATGGACTTCAGGAGGCGCAGGCCGATCCCTGGCCAATTGAAGATGTACTCGACGATAGGGAGAATTGCCAAGCTGAATCGAAGGGAGACCCCCACGGCGGTCAGGATGGGCACCCCCGCGTTGCGCAGCACATGCCGCAGGAGAATCAGGCGGGGAGTCAGCCCTTTGGCTGTGGCGGTTCGGATGTAATCGGACTCTAAAATTTCCACCAGGGCGTTGTAACTGAAGCGTGTCACGACAGCAGTGGGACGGGCCGCCAGCACCAGGGCAGGAAGGATCAAGTGGGCATCCCACCCAAAGCCTGAGATGGGGATGATATGCGTGCTGGTGATCTGGTACAGCCAGGTGGCGAACCAGATCAAGAGCATGGCGGCGAAGAAACTAGGAGTAGAGGTGCCCAGCACCGAGACGAACAGTAACAGCTCGGAGAAGCGGCTGTCTCGCCGGTAAGCAGCACTGATCCCCAGGATGAGACCCACCAGCGTTGCTAGCGTCAGTGAGAAGGCCAGCAGCCCCAGGGACATTGGTAGAGCGCGGCGTAAATCTTCGGCGACGGGCGTACTCGCAATGGCGCGGTTGTCCAACGCGATGACTCCCAGGTCACCTTGGGCCAGACCCTTCAGGTAATCGGCGGTGAACCCAGCGGCGGAAGCGACGGCCGATGGCAACGCCTGCAGGTTTCCCTCCTGCCCCAGGTCTATGGCCAGTGCCTCGAAAAAGATCAAGGCGATGATGAGTAAGACTATAGAAAGTAGCCACCGGGTTATGCGCAGAAACATATACACCTCACCACTGGTAAGTTCATTCTCTGGTTACGGTCCAATCCATCCATTGACCCACGAACTCCTGATCGGAGATGGAGCCATTGGCCCACGCCTCCAGGCTGGATCCATCAATTACGGTCACTCTGAGCCCCACTTCGCTTTCCCCACCAGGAATAACCGCCAGGCGAATTCCACCATCAATCGGAGGCTGAACCCTGACCAAAACTCGGGCCGCAGCCAGGGCGACGAGTGCCGTCTGGGGCTGAAATACACGACTGTCCACGGTGTAGGAGCTTGAGTAGCGAATGGATACCGATCGTGGTTCCCCGGTTATTGTGATCCTCAATGTGGCGAGGTCCACCCCGCGCGCGGCCGCCTCCTCTTCCACCAGCGCGATGGCCTCGGCATCCGTCAGAGGGCCGGGCGTAGGGGTGGGCGCTTGAGTGTGAGATGGCACCGGGGTAATCGTCGGGAGGAGCTCACTCGTGGGCGTTTTGGTGTGAGCAGGGATCGGGATAGCGGTCGGGAGGGGGGTACTCGTTGGCATCGTCAGGCGAGATTGGCAAGCCATACACAGCCAGCCGAGGAGGCAGAGAACCGCGCTGGCAGCGGCATGTGGCCTCATCCTGCTTTCCCTCTCGACTCGAGCCAACAGACAGCCTTCAAAGCCGTCGCTTTAGACTGGCACACCTCGCGCTATCCCATCATAGGAAGAGCTACATAGATGATCAGGGTGAGAAAGGAATCTACCGCGGCGAAGATAAAGTAGACCACAAAGATGGATTGGCTACGCCCGCGCTTCAGGTAGAAGACCCACGCCACCCCGGCAGACAGGGCAGCCAGAAACAGCGGAAAGATCCACCGCCCCAGAAGAAGGTCCAGTGAAGGGGATATCAGAGAGCCGGGTGGAAATCGGCTCAGAAAATCGGAAAAGAAGAAAAGTTTGACCCCCATATGCAGCAGGCAAGCCAGACCAAGGGCACTGCGGCCGCGGGGGTCCGAGATCTCGAATGTCCTCGTGGTCAAAGCGAAAATGACAAGCCATATGATAGGAATGGATACCCAACTCAAGACAATGGGTAGGAAGAAGAGAGAGGAGAAAACATTCATCACCGCGCTGAGGACTTTATCTACGACATCGTAGGCAGTGACACGGTTGAGCGTTTCTTTAGCCAGGGGTGAGGTGCTGGCATAGATAACTTGATAGCGATTGAAGCCAGCCGTGTCAATCCAGGTCAGGTGCAGGTGACCGCCTGGGTCAATCTCCACGTTTGGCTGCACAGAAGCGGCCCTGCTTGCACTGACGATTTCTTGCTCTTCGATCTGTCCTGTCAATACATCAATCGCCGCGATCTGGAGCGTCTCCACGTTACCCGGGCCTTGAACCTGGGTATAGCAGACCAACACCTGGTGCGCTGGCTGACCCTCTAGGAACCGTGGATTGCCCGTCCGAGCCGGGTCAGCGCCTTGAATTGTCACTTGAACTGCCTGGTCCGTCACCTCCGGGGATGGGTAGTCGAACATCGCTGTGCCGTCGCGCTGACTCAAGGTAGGCTGGGGGAAAGCCTGGTAGAAGGTGAAATCCTTGACAAATCCCCTTTCGCGCACCTCTAGCACCCAGGCCAGGTAGACCGAACTCCCGTCTAGCCCCAGCCACGGGCCGTCGAACCCGGCACCCGCCGTCGGTCCGCCAAGCAAGCCCATCTGGATCAGTGGTTCACTCGCTACGATGTCTGGCCCCAACGCCCGGCGTTGGGGATCGTACACAGCATAGCGGAATTCGTGCTCTTCCCTTTCCAACTCCACATCCCAGGCCAGGTGCACGAAACCCCGGTCGTCAATCTGGACCACCGGCAATTTGCAATCCTGGATCAGCATTTCTGCCGGGACGACCACAGCCCCCGACCAATCCAGCGCAGCGTGGTAGCAGCCAGAACCACTGGGGATGTTGTCGGACCAGAAGACTTCGATGGTTTGGCCAATAGGGTCAAGGGTCATTGCACTATGGATCGCTTGCTGTTCGGGCGGCGAGAGGACGGTTGCCCCCTGGATCACCTCGCCATCGGCCGACAGAAGGGCGTAAAAGAGTTGCAGTCCTAGCTCTTCCCTATCCAGCCAGGTAAGATGCAATTGGCCTGTGGTATCTATCAGGAGTTGAGGCTTTAGTGGGGAGTTGGAGCGCAGATCGAGGGAGTGTTGGGTGACCACTTCAGCACGCTCATTCAAACGGGCAAAGTTCAGCTCTTTATCAAGCCCGACCCAAACCATGAAAATGGAAACGCCATCCCCAACCTCATCAACCTGCAAGGCCACTTGGTTGTTAAGGGTGGCTGTGCCCAGCAACTTTCCGTTGCTCCACTGGACAGAAGCACGAGGTGTGGTAGAAGAGGTCAGCCCACAGCCCGTAGCCACCAAAGCCAGCAGAGTCAACCCGAGTGCCAGGAGCAAGCGGGGGCGCAGTATTTCTTTTGAGATATCAGTTCGCATTATCTGTCTCACTGCTATTACGCTTTGTCTTTATACACGAAGGCGGAGAACAGGGTTCTCCGCCTGGAAGAAATCGACGTAAGGTCCCGAGCCGCTTGGGGCTGTCTACGTGGTACCCCGCATCTGCGGGTCCAGGGCATCGCGCAGTCCATCGCCCAGGAAGTTGAAAGTCAGCATGATCAGGGAGAGCATTATGGCCGGAAATATAATCAAGTGCGGATTGGACTGCATAGCTCGCCACCCCTCGCTGAGCATCTGACCCCAACTGGGGAAAGGCGGAGGCACGCCCAGGCCGATAAAGCTCAAGGTGGCCTCGAACATGATGAGGGCCGGAATGCTCAAAGTGATTGAGATGATGATAGGTCCCAGGCTATTGGGCAACAGGTGACGGACGATGATATCCAGATCCCTGGCGCCAACCATTCGCGCCGCCACGACGTACTCCCGCTCCTTGATGGAAAGGAATTGGCCGCGCACCAGGCGCGCCGTGCCCATCCAACTCACCAGTCCTATGGCCAGGACGAGGTTGCGTACGGCGGCAAAGCCAGCCGTAGAACCAAGGATGACCATGAGTAAAATGATGAAAAGGAGGGTGGGAAAGGCGTACATGATATCCACGAAACGCATCAACAGCGTGTCCACGCGACCGCCCATATAGCCCGATATAGCCCCATAAGTCAGGCCAAAGATCATGATCACCAGGGCGGCAATGACACCTACGGCAAGGGATATTCGGCCGCCGTATATAATCCGGCTAAAGACGTCCCGGCCGAACCTGTCCGTGCCAAAGATGTGCGGGAATCTTCCATCCTCCGGGCGCTGCAGGCTGGGTTTGGCCCTGGTGTTTTCGAAATTAGGTTCCTCGTAGTGATAAGGGGCCAGCAGCTGCTGCGGCTCTCGCTGGAAAGCCCAGGCTATGATCCCATCGTCGGCAAAGATGGCGGCCACGACGACGATGATGATAAAAATACCGCCAACCACAGCGAGCTTGTTGCGCAGCAAGCGCCGCCAGGCATCGCGCCACAGGCTCTCTGGCGGGCGGGTGAGATCCAATCCATCAGCTCTTTTTTCAGCTGCAACCTGCGCACTCATACTCATAGAACCTCCTTAGAAATTGGCTAGTTGTCAAAACGTATGCGCGGGTCCAGAAAGGCGTAAGAGATATCCACTATGATATTCATGAATATCAGAAGCACAGCATAGACTAGGATGGTGCCCATGATCAGCGTGTAGTCACGGTCGGTTATGCTGGTGACGAAGAAGCGCCCGATGCCGGGAATCGAAAAGACGGTCTCGATGATGAAGGAACCAGTCAACCAAGCGGCCATGAGCGGGCCCAGCACCGTGGTCACCGGGATCAGCGAGTTCTTGAGAGCGTGGACGGTAATCACCGCCCGCTCCCGCAGCCCCTTGGCCCGCGCTGTGCGTATATAATCCTGCCGGATGACCTCAAGCATGCTGGCACGGGTCAGACGGGCGATGATGGCCGACCCGCCCGTTCCCAGGACGATAGCTGGTAGGATCATGTGCCTGAGCCAATCTGTAAAACTTTTCGTACCCCAACGGGCAATGGGGAGCGCGGGCAGATTGTTCTGACTCAGCCAGAGCATTAACAACATGAGCAGCAGGCCAAGCACAAAGTTAGGGATGGACACGCCTATCATGGCGAAGAACATGGCACCGTAGTCCACTGCGGTGTTCTGCTTGAGGGCTGAGATCAAGCCCAGGGGAATGCCAATACCTACCGCTATGACGATTGCCATCATGCCCAACTGGGCCGAAACTGCGATGGCCGATCTCGTGATCCCGCCATCGAACAGCACTTGGTTGATGGTGCGCCCCCGATACTTGTAAGAGGGACCCAAGTAACCTCCCAGCAAGCCGTGCTTCCCAAAGTCGCGCAGGCTGCCGGTGTCAACGATATCGCCCACCATGTAGCGGAGGTACTGCTTCCAGACCGGCTCGTCGAGGTGGTAGCGGGCCTCAAAGTTGGCCCGGATCTCCGGAGACATGGGCCGCCCCTCGGAGCTAAAAGGTCCCCCGGGCACCACCTTCATGGCACCAAACGTGACCATGGTTACCATCAACAGAACCGGCACCATCCACATAAACCTTCTGATGATATAGGCGGTCATTTTACCTCCTGGATTAAAGAACGATAAACAATAATAGCAAAAGAGTTATGTAGCTCTCAGAGCGAGAGCTACATAACTCAGAGGATCTACGAAATTACGGCAAATCCCAGTGTTTGAATGCGGGGGCACCGAAGGGCGGATACTCGAACGTGACGCCGGTCTTGACCAACGTATTCCGTTCGTAGCCCATGATGGGGATGATCGATACCTCATCCTCACTCAGTATCTTGTCCGCTTCAAAGTAGTAGGCCTCGCGATCCGCTGTGACAAACGAGGATCCGGCCAGTTCCAACAACTCGTCGTAGCGTGCGCTCTCCCAACCGGTGTACTGGAAGGTTGACGATGGCGCAAAGACCACCTCGAGCTGGTTCTGCGGGTCCCCATAGTCCATCACCCAACCCATGCGGTAGGCGTTGAACTCGCAGGCTGCCAGTTCTGCCTTGCTGTTGTTGCAGGCATCCAGGTAGTCCAGGTAGACGGCCCACTCGTTGGTGCGCAGCTCTACGTGGATATTCAGGTTCTCCGTCCACATGGCAGCCACGGCCTCGAGGATATCTTCGTTACCACGGTTGAACCAGACCCTCAAAGTCGGGAAGCCTTCACCATCCGGATATCCTGCCTCGGCCAGGTAGGCCTTGGCCTTCTCGATATCGAAGGTGTGGCCGCACGTGCCCCACTCCTGGTAGCCCAGGATCCTGGGCGGCGTGGTGCACGAGAGAGGGGTACGCCACGGCGTGTTCAACACGTTATCGATGATGGTCTTGCGGTCTATGGCCGAAGCCAGAGCCTTGCGTACCATTACATCGTCCGTGGGCGGCGAAAGGGTGTTAAGCCCAACGTAGTACACCCCAGGGCGCGGTAGCTTACGGAGTTCCGTGCTTAGGACGGGGTCGGCCAGGATGCGTGGCATGTCCTCATTCGGGTAAGAGCCAGGCACGTGGAGCTCATTGTTTTCGTAGAGAGCCAAGTCGGTGACCTGTTCTACGATGATGGGGAAGGTGATCTTTTCGATCGAGACGTCGGCGGCGCCCCAGTAGGTGGGGCTCTTGACCAGGCCTACCTCGGCCTCGTGGTCCCAGTAGTCCAACAAGTATGCGCCGTTGCTCGGATAGTTGGCCGGCTCGGTCCACGCGTCCCCGAACTCATCTATGATGTCCAGGCGGACGGGGTAGAAGGTCGAGAAAGGCAGGACGGTCTCGAAGTAAGGCGTGGGCGCTTTGAGCGTAACCTCAAAGGTATAGTCATCCACGGCCTTGACACCCAACAACGCAGGATCATCGATCTCGCCCGTGTTGAACTCCTCGCCTCCCTGCAAGTCGTACATCAGCCAGGCGTACTCGGACGCTGTCGCCGGCAGCATCAGGCGAACGACGCCATCAACGAAGTGCTGTGCCACTACGGGCACGCCATCTGACCAGACTGCATCTTCGCGTAGGGTCATGGTGTATACCAAGCCGTCTTCGGAAACCGTGTAGCCAGTGGCCCCAGCGGGGGCGATAGAACCGTCCCCCCGGTACTCTAAGAGACCTTCAACGACCTGATGCATAATCAGGTGCGAAGTGGTGTCGGTGGCCAAAGAGACGTCCAGCGTGGGCGGCTCGGTGGAGATGCTCATCCACAGGCCGTCCAACGCTGCTAAGCTCCCCGTAGGCGCTTCGGACGGAGGCGTGGCGGTCACCACTTTTTCGACCACCTCACCCTCGACGATCTCGGTGACGACAATAGTCACAGGCTCGCTGGTTCCACACGCTGCTAGCAGCATGCTTGCAACGATCAAGAGACTTAGGAAAGACAATGTTCTTTTCATGGCGTTCTCTTCTCCTTCATAGAGTTTCGAATGTTGATGCGGATATTCTTGAAGTTAAATCTTCTTTTTATCGTTTGGCGATTACGCACCACCTCCTTTTCATCAAGTTATTTTTTATCCCGAATATGC
>CBDTTY010000002.1:0-40695 GCA_965363875.1 uncultured Anaerolineales bacterium | reverse complement strand
AAGGTTGTGCGCAAACGATCCAAGTCAGAAGCCGCAGAGATTGCTATGAAGCAATTAGAAAGGGTGGGCATACCGGAAAAGGCAGATGTATACCCTTCTCAACTCTCAGGCGGTCAGCAGCAGCGCGTGGCGATCGCACGCGCTCTCGCTATGGATCCCAAGATCATGCTCTTTGACGAGCCCACGAGCGCGCTTGATCCGGAGATGATTAAAGAAGTGCTAGATGTCATGCTCGATCTCGCCAAGGAAGGCATGACCATGCTGGTCGTTTCGCATGAGATGGGCTTTACCCGCGCCGCTGCAGATGAAATAGTCTTCATGGATGAGGGGCTCATCGTTGAACACACAACCCCCCACGATCTTTTCGCCAACCCGAAGGAAGAGCGAACGAAGCTCTTTCTCTCCCAGATCCTGCAACATTAATTTCCGATGGTCAGGAGATCGCTCAAGGCATCTCTGGCTTGGAATCGAACCTTGTTGGACGGCTCCCTCACTTTCCTGGCGAGCTATTTCGTATTTGTCTCTTATCGAGAATGCACTGACGCAGGCGCTAAAAATAGTGTCCCCTATCCAATTAACTCAAGAAGGCCGCCCAATGGCGACCTTTCATTAGTGCGCTGGGCGGGACTTGAACCCGCACGCCTTGCGGCACATGATCCTCAACCATGCCTGTCTGCCAATTCCAGCACCAGCGCGATTTTGGTTGGAACCGCGGTATTATAGCCCACACACTATGAATGTCAAACTTTATAGCTGCGGTTATAGGTAATGCGATCCAAGATACACAAAGGGGCTTCAATTTCTTAGCGATGGATCTGACCCTGTTCCAGGGTTAGCAAGGAGCAAGTTGCGATGCGAATAGTCCTTGATGCGATGGGAAGCGACACACACCCTGGTCCGGAAGCGCATGCCGCGCTCGAAGCTTATAAACTCTGGGGTGACCGGATCTTACTCGTCGGTCCAAAAGCCGAATTAGAGGCTCTCATCGCCGATATTGGCGGTGACCCGAACGCAGTGGAGATCGTCCACGCCCCCGAAGTCCTGAAGATGACGGACAAACCAGCCAAAACTGCCCGCGGAAAAGCAGAAACTTCGATGGCTGTCGGCATGGAGCTCCTCAAAGAGGGAAAAGCCGATGCGTTCGTCACCGCAGGCAACACCGGCGGAGCAATGGCAAATGCTCTATTCCGGCTTGGCCGGATCCGTGGAGTTAAACGCCCAGCACTCGCCGCAACCTTTCCCGTTCAGGATGGTTCTGCTGTGATGCTCGATATTGGCGCGAACACAGACTGCCGGCCGGAGTACTTGTTTCAATTCGCCGTGATGGGAGCGGTATGGGTCTCTCAAGCGTTCGACAAGAAATCCCCGCGAATTGGATTGCTATCAAACGGCGAGGAGCCAGGGAAAGGCAACATGCTTGTCAAGGACACCTACCCGCTCCTGGAGGCTTCTGGCATGAATTTCATCGGCAACATCGAACCGAAAGAAATCTTCGCCGGGAATGCAGATGTAGTAATCTCTGATGGTTTCGACGGGAATGTGTTTATTAAATCTAGTGAGGCTGTTAGCAAGTTCCTGATTGACATCATCCGTGATCAAATCCGTTCCAGCACCATTTCCTCTATCGGAGGCCTGCTCGCTAAACCCGCCTTTTCGCATGTGCGCAAGCTTCTTGATCCATCGGAATATGGCGCAGCCCCGCTTCTGGGTGTAAACGGTCTCGTCTTTATTGGTCATGGACGATCTAATACCAAGGCGCTTGTCAATGCCATCCGCGTTGCCCGTCAGGCGGTCGAAGGTGACGTGTTAGAAGCAACACAGTCAGCGATCAAAGAACGATTAGCTGCTAAATAGGAGAGCGTCTCTTGGATAACAACCTAAAGACCAGCAACACCGTTGTGGTCACCGGTATAGGGTTGGTCACATGCCTGGGATCTGACAAAGAGACCTTCTGGAATTCCATCCTGCAAGGTAAGTCTGGGGTACGGAGAATCACACAATTCGATTCCAGTGACATGCCCTGCCAAATAGCGGGTGAGATCCCCGATTTTGATCCTTCTCAATTTATTCCAGCGAAAGAAGCTCGTCGGATGTCGAGATGTTCTCAGATTGGCTTGACTGCTGCGATTAAAGCCATGGATGACGCAGCTCTTCCCCAAAAGAGTGCACAACCCGAGCGTGTGGGCGTTTACTTTGGTACGGCCATTGGAGGGTGGGATCGAGGTACAAAAGGAATCTTTGAGCTTCGAGAGAAGGGACTATCCAGGGTTAACCCATTCATTCTTCCCTCCACTCTTACAAACATGCCCGCATTCCATGTTGCTAAACATTTCGGGGCGCATGGACCTAATATCACCATCACAACCGCCTGTGCCACAGGAACACAAACTATTGGTGAAGCGGCACAGGCGATCCGAAACGGATGGGCAGATGTCATAATCGCCGGAGCAACTGATGCGCTCATAAGTGATTTCATGATCGGTGGTTTTTCCATCATGCGTGCTATCCCTACGAGCTTTAACGACTCGCCGGAACTCGCCTCGCGACCTTTCGATGCGAAACGAGAGGGCTTTGTGTATTCAGAGGGGTCGGCATGTCTAATTCTCGAGTCGCTCGAGCACGCGAAAAGCCGTGGGGCAAACATCTACGCCGAGGTCGCTGGATATGCTTCATCAAGCGATGCCTTTCATATCGCCGCGCCCGATCCCGGCGGAGATGGCGCGGTGAGGGCGATGAACCTTGCGCTGCAGAACGCAGCTGTCCATCCTGAGGAAATTGATTACATCAACGCCCACGGAACTTCCACTCCGGCAAATGACGCTACAGAAACCACCGCAATCAAGAAGCTCTTCGGTGACCATGCATACCAGATCCCCATCTCCTCAACGAAATCAATGGTCGGCCATGCGATGGGCGCCTCGGGCGCGATCGAAGCGATCGCGTGTGCATTGACCCTGAAAAACGGCGCAATCCACCCAACGATAAATTACGAAAACCCGGATCCCGAATTAGATCTCGATTACGTGCCGAACGAGGCCAGGCAGATTCAGGTGAATACAATTCTCTCCAACTCTTTCGGCCTTGGGGGACAAAATGCCTGTCTCGTACTTAAGCGCTGGGAGCATTAAATGCGGCTATATCGCAACGAAAGTCTTATCAAGCGGAATAAATTCTTGGGGAGATTAATGATGTTTGGCGGGTTGGGGGCATCATTCGCGGCGGTGATCATCGTCTTCCTCCAGCCAACGCTTCTTTCTCTCGCCTTTGGTTTAATGCTAGCGGGCGGTCTCTTCTCGCAACTTGGCACAGCTGTATACAATCGTTTCGGTCGCAGTCCCCGAATAGACGAGGTCCTTGACGATTCGCTCAAGGGTCTGGGCGACAACTACACTATGTTTCACTATTACCTAGGCGCTAATCACGCTCTGTTCACACCTGCAGGTGTATTCGCGCTTTTACCCAGAGATGAAAAGGGCGAGGTTCGATACGAATCAGACCAGTGGATTCTCAAACTTGGTAAGCGTAGATTCGGTCGGAGCCAAAAACCACTTAAAGATCTTGAGCGAAACGCCGCACGGGAAACGAAGGCGCTGAAGCGAACGCTAACCAAAAAGCTACCCAATTGTTCCGAAATACCCGTTAACCCTCTCCTGGTGTTTATCGCCGATGAAGCAACCCTCGACTTGGATGGTTCACCCATCCCGGCTTCTCATCGTAAGAAGCTCAAGTCAACCATCAGGCGATTAGAACGTCATAAGTCTTTTTCCACCGGTGAAATTCATCAACTGGCAATGACATACAATCTCATCCCTGACGATATGGATTAGGTTAACTCTCCTCCAAAGACTTTGGAAAGGTAACCTACTATCGGAGCATCTCGTTCTTCGATCCGAAGGATGCTTCTTGCCATGAACGAGATTCTTCGTCGCTCTGCTCCTCAAAATGACCCTGGCCAGGAACATGTCATTTCGAGCGAAACGAGAAATCCCTGTGATGTTGCTCTCGATAGCTCCATCTCTGGAATCGAAAGGATTCCCCTTTCTGAGATTCTCGCTCGAGGTATTGTGTCGCATCAGGATTTTCTCGTCGCTTTGCTCCTCGAAATGACACGAAGGAGGATTCGTCCCCAACCATAATGAGCTCCGTGCTTACACCTCGCCAGGGCCAAAACAGGTTTCAGGATGCACCCTTATATTAAAACAAAGGGGCTGCTCTTTTAGAGCAGCCCCTTGTTCTAGCTATGCTTTGATATTCTCGGCAATCTAGCTGCTTAGAAACTCGTCCAGGGCTTCTTTCGAAATCCGGTAAGCTTTACCGATCTTCTTAGCATTAATATCTCCAGCTTCAATCGCAGCGACCACGTCTTCCTCAGCTACTTTCAAATACGCGGCAGCTTCGGAAGGAGTCATCACCGGCGGCGGCCCAGACGCTCCGGCGGGCACATCTGCACCTGACTCACCACCTGATTTCTTAAGGCTATCTGTAATCGCGCTGCCGATGCCCATCCCCGCCCCGATTCCAGCCGTGAGACCAGCACCACCAGATGGATTTTGCGCAGCATCGCGCATCGCATCTGCAGCTTGAAGCTGTGTGTAAGTTTCCATGTCGAGCATGCCCATTGCTCGCAACTCTTCTGCGGATCTTTCGGATGGTTTCAAGCTCTCAATATAGAAGGACAGCAGAGACAATCCGATGGCTTTAAACTCATCTATCGTTTTGGCTTTGACACCAACACCGAGTTCCTCGACCAGTCCGATGAGTTCAGGAACACTCGTCTCTGACGCCGTCTCACCAAGGAGATCTTGAAGCTTGGAGAGCAGCATTGCGCGCAACCGTGCTTCGATATCTTTTGTGGTAAAGATTCCCGTTACACCAACGATTTGAGCTACAAACTGCTGAGGGTCCGCAACTTTGTAACTGTAAGTTCCAAACCCCTGCAGCAGTGCTACGCCGAGCCCCATACCGGGATTTCGCACCAGAATTGGCTGGGGGGTTCCCCATTTCTCATCCGCGAATTCACGTGTCGATACAAAGTACACTTCAGCCGTGAACGGCGAACGATCGTTAAAAGCCTTGCCGATCAGGTCGATCAACAAGGGAATGTTCGCTGTCGCAATCGTATGACGGCCCGGACCGAAAGTGTCGAGCGCCTTCCCGTCTCGGTAAAATACCGCCATTTGAGATTCGCGTACAATGACCTGACTGCCGATGCGAAAATCCCCGGCAGTATCTTCCGGGAATCGATGAACGATCTCACCTTCCATCTCGCTTGGGTATTCGATAACATCAAATATTCGAGCCATCTTCTTTACTCCTCACTTCCGGTTGAGTCGACAGTGGCTAAGATTACTTCCTCTCTGCGGTCAAAGGCAACGACCATCTCATCGCTGAGAGTCACCAGGTGCCTAATGGCAGCCGGGAAGCCATCCGTCCCGAATGAAGCACTGAGGTTGTCGATAGCATTGGAGATTTGGTCGACTCCCTCAAGCAGAGCAACATCATATTCATAGATTAGCTCTAGTTCCTTGCTGTTTATCTGGACGGCATCAAAAAGCCCTGAATAACCATAGGACGCGTTCCTAATCCGATTCACAACAGCACGCAGCTTAATCGCCGCTTCTTCTAAGTCATCGACTTGTTCGAGTTGTTTCTCTTTAATCAACCGTCGCTGAAGCTCTGCTATTCGCTCCCACTGCTCTTCTAAACGCTGAGCCACGGTCAGTCGCAGCAATTTATCCGCTTCCCTCCGATTATCTCGATCAACATATCCAACAAAACCGGCCAGGAAGTTCTTAATCTTACCAAAAAGATTATCACCCGCGGTGATTTTATCAAGGGGATCGTTCATAATTTTCTCCTCACTCCATATGTTCTAAAGATACACCAATCTGGGTAGATTATATATTCATTGCCACACTTATCACAAACAGCTGACTGACGAAATGCTGACAATGACGCCTCCGCTATGCTGTGAAACAAGTATAATTCATACAGAGTAACCATGCATCGAATTGAAAGGAAGGGAACTCAATGGCTTTAATTGACGAATTGCTGCGAGTCGCAAAACCGCTCGGTGATTCTATTCGTATTGGCAAGGGCCCCGTTGTATCAGTAAGGGATTCCAAAGTTGTTGCAGACAATATCGACAAAATTGTTCGAACGGCAGCGATAGGTAATCCGCGTGAGAAGGCGCTTGCTCAGTGGCTCATTCGGGCATGTGCCCTCGAGATGGGTGCAATCCCTGCATCTATTCATGACTTTTATCTGGCACGCGGCCAAGGCAAGACTCCGGATGATTTCACCGTCCCGGCGATCAACCTGCGCGCCCTGCCCTTCAATGCTGCAAGAACCGTCTTTAAATCCGCTGTAGCGACTGACTCATGTGCGCTGATCTTTGAAATCGCGCGCTCCGAGATGGGCTACACTGACCAGCGGCCGGAGGAGTATACGGCCAACATCCTCGCCGCTGCGATCGCCGAAGGTTATGAGGGTCCGGTTTTCATCCAGGGGGATCACTTTCAAGTGAGCGCAAGCAAGTATGCTAAAGACCCGAACTCAGAGATCGATGCAATTCTTGCACTATCGCGGGATTCAATCGCGGCCGGTTTCTTCAACATCGACATCGATACCTCGACTCTTGTAGATCTGAGTAAAGAAACGATTCCAGAGCAGCAAGAAATCAACTATTCCCGCTGCGCTGAACTCGCAGCTGGTATTCGCAGGTTAGACCCGGAAGGCGTGACGATATCTCTGGGTGGTGAGATCGGCGAGGTCGGCGGAGTGAATAGCACAGAACCCGAACTGCGAGCCTTCATGGAGGGTTTCAACAAAGAGCTGGAAGCAAGACTCCCAGCCGCTCCGGGACTCTCCAAGATCAGCATCCAGACCGGCACTTCCCATGGCGGTGTTGTCTTACCTGATGGGTCCATCGCAGAAGTTAGTTTGGATTTCGATACATTGAAGCACCTATCAGCCATCTCCAAGGAATATGGGATGGGCGGCGCGGTCCAGCACGGTGCTTCCACATTACCAGAGGAAGCCTTCACCCGTTTCGCCGAGGCGAACGCGCTTGAAGTCCATCTGGCTACAGGCTTCCAAAATATTTTTTACGATGAACTCCCCTCTGATCTTCTTGAGGAAGTCTTCGCCTACCTCCGCGATAATCACGGTAACGAACGCAAGGAAGGTCAAACCGACGATCAGTTCTATTACAAGACGCGCAAACGAGCCATTGGCCCTTTTAAGGAAGCGTTCTGGGACTTGCCCGAAAGCACGATCCGCACGATCGAGAAGAAGTGGGAGACGCAGTTCAAACTCCTCTTTGAACGACTGAATATTGGTGGAACGCGTGAATTGGTCCAGAGATTTACCAAGGTAGTTCCAATTCCACCCAGCCTCGAAACTTACCTCGCCGATAGTGGTGGTGTAGGAGATGTTAGCGACCTGGATGACTAAGGCGAAAAAGAGTTCCTAATGTCGCTCCCGGGCCAGCAGGTTCAAGCGGAGAGATATTCAGTTGTGCCTCGCTGCCTATCCTTCCTTCTGCACCAGGAGAAAGTCCTTCTCATCCGGATTGCCGAGGACCGTGGTCCCTGGTCTGGCCTATTGAATGGAATTGGGGGTCATGTTGAGCGGGGCGAAGATCCACGGAGCGCAGCTCTACGCGAGATCAAAGAGGAGACTGGGTTGATCCTATCCCCTTCTTCTCTCTATCTTTCTGGTGTAGTCACTGTAGATGTTGGGACATCCCCAGGTGTCGGTTTGTACATCTTTGTTGGCGTAACCGAAACTTCGGAGACCCACAGTTCCCGCGAAGGAATGCCAGAATGGATCGACTTGGACGACTTTGAGAAACAGACATTAGTGAAGGATTTGCCTGCACTCCTGCCTCGAGCTATCAAAAGCTATTACAATAAACAATCCTTTTGCGCCGTGACCACGTTCGATGAAGATGGGAGTCCAAATATCCACTTCAACCCGTGAAAAGCGCATATACTCCTAAATTCCCGCAATATGGCATCTTCGGCTTCGCCATTATGGCCACTGGTAGAATAATAAAGGGCGATCATAAAGACCGCCCATAGTTCAATCATGAACACCCTCGCAAAATTTTACACACTGGGCCATTCATAAAATACAAGTAAAGTTTTACCATACCGACGTTGGTCAAATTCAATTAAATAGCTTAGGTTCATTTCTTCGTATTCATCTGGATCAATTTGTGCGATGACCCATGCATCTGGATTCAACCATGCCACCTTGTTGTCTATCGCTTGAACCCCTTTAAGCCACATCCCTTTGTATTGCGGTGGTGCAACATAGATATAATCAAACGGATCTATCTTAGGCTTGTACTTTAGCAATTGGAAAGCGTCACGCTGCTCTACATCCGCCTCATCCTGCAGTTTCGTGTGTTCGAGGTTTATCCGGAT
The DNA here is from genome assembly GCA_965363875.1 of uncultured Anaerolineales bacterium. Classification (GTDB taxonomy): domain Bacteria; phylum Chloroflexota; class Anaerolineae; order Anaerolineales; family E44-bin32; genus E44-bin32. Next base: position 32,263 of record CBDTTY010000002.1, on the reverse strand, counting down.
TGTTTCAATCGCCCTTCTGTTCTCATCGATAAAAAGAACCCGAGCTGCGCCTCTGCTTAGCGCTTCAATCCCAACACTTCCCGTACCAGCGAATAAATCTAAGAACCTCGCCTCGCGGATATCAGCGCCAATGATATTGAATAGTGACTCTTTTACACGATCCCCGATAGGTCGAACATCTTGACCTGGGACCATTTGCAGCTTTCGCCCTTTCGCTTTGCCAGCGATCACCCTGATTCCTGCCATTATCGTCTCAACATGAGCATTATTCTTTCAGCTGGATGGCTATGCGCATTCCACTGCGGTACGAGCGGCTTCAATATTCATTCGTGGTGCGTGTACGGGGACGACGCAGCCGGTGCCAAGAACGACTCCCCGACCATTCAGAGACTTGAGAGCTTGTTCAGCCTCCTCCTGGACCTGAGTCGGGGCACCACAAACCATCGTCATCCGTCGAATGCCGCCGCAAACTGCGCCAGAAATGCGTGACGCACCCTCATCTAAGCTCGGCGAAACCTCGCGATCATGCCAATTAACGATCTGCACGGGGTACTGTTCCGCAAGATCGAACATGATCGCTTCGCCATGTAAATGGAGCACATTAAGCCAAAACAATTCCGCTGCTTCGAAAATCCGATGGTTATAAACATCAGCAAACTTTCGATAATTCTCAGAATCGAATATCCGATAGGAGCCAAACTGTATGGCGTAAAAAATCCCATCCACTCCCCGATCTTTCATAGCCTCAATAAAATTGACTGTGGATTGTGTGATGATCTCCAACCCGGCGATCACCTCTCCCGGCTCTCGGTGGAGATGTTCAAACAATACCTGCCGACCAGCGAGGTTTTTCGCTTGTGAGAGAGGGCTAAAGACCGTTTGGATGATCGGTTGAGTTTCTCCGAGTCTCTCGCGCAATAGCTCAAGACACTTCAACTGCTTGCCGAGACACCCCTGCTCCGCTTCAAGCACCTCGAGCTTCCGCCAATCCGAAGCCTCCTTGATCACGCGTCGAGTGTAATCCCTTGTCCCCTCAGGATTTCCATTCCACTCATCCTCGACGCCCCAGTCAAGCAAGCAGAAAGATGAAGCGGGAGTGACTTTAACAAAATCATAGTCAAACCGCGCCTGATAAAGGGAAGTGGACTCAGCCAATCCATCAGGTGTTTGATCGTCAACTGGAAAATGTCGCCATAAAGCAAACGGAGGACGATCAGCTATGTCTTTTGCTATCGCCGCCTCCAGCCGCTCACGTTTTGAAACCATCAGATGTGTTTCCTCCGCTCGATTTTATATCGTCGATGCTGTTTGTTCACCCACGAATACATGAAACAAAGATTCACGGGTCAATCCCATTCACCCTTTCAAATCCCCCTTTTAAAATATTCTCCATCTCTCACTGAAGTAAGTTTGGTATCTCTTCTGGTTGGTCCGCGGTCATTACCCCGGCAGCGGCCAAAGCCTTAATTTTATCTTCCGCGGTTCCCTCTCCACCCTCAACAATTGCACCTGCGTGGCCCATTCGCTTTCCAGGCGGAGCGGTCTTGCCGGCGATAAAGGCAACGACCTGTTTCGTCATATGGTCGCGGATGTATTCAGCAGCAAGCTCCTCATCTTTCCCGCCGATCTCCCCAATCAAAACAACCTTCTCTGTGTGAGGATCTGCCTCAAACAACTCCAAAGTATCAACAAACGATGTACCGTTGATTGGATCCCCGCCGATGCCAACACAAGTTGAGACTCCCATCTCGTTCTGCTTTAGAGCATGCAGGACTTCATATGTTAGAGTTCCCGATTTGGATACGACGCCAATATTGCCGGCTATGGCAATATCTCCAGGGATAATCCCGACCTTCGCTGTACCTGGCGAAAGCAGTCCCGGGCAATTCGGTCCGACCAAGCGGGCGCCCATTTGATCGAGGTATCGTCTTACTTTCATCATATCCTGGACCGGAATACCTTCTGTAATGCACACAATCAAAGGAATTCCCGCATCGGCAGCCTCCAGGATGGCATCCGCCGAAAAGCGTGAGGGGACAAAAATCACGCTGGTATTCGCTCCGGTAGCTTCAACCGCCACCTTCACCGTATCAAAAACTGGAACCTTCCCCCCCATCACCCATTCCCCTCCCTTTTGGGGCGTAACGCCAGCGACGACACTCGTACCGTGCTCAATCATTCGAGCAGTGTGGAACAGACCCTCTCTCCCGGTAATCCCTTGGACAAGCAGCTTTGTACTCTTATCGACTAAAATACTCATGATTCCTCCACCGCTTTAGCCGCTGCAATCGCCTTTTGGGCAGCATCTGCGAGCGAGACAGCTGTTTCCATGTCTGCCTTTGCTAGCAGATGGCGACCCTCTTCCGCATTCGTTCCAACCAAGCGTACAACCATAGGAAGTTTTGTTGGTGTTTTCTCCAACGCTGCCAGGATACCCCGAGCCACCTCATCACCGCGTGTAATCCCGCCGAAGATGTTAAAGAGAACCGCTTTCACATTTGGATCTCGTATGATGATTTGAATTGCCGCGGCTACTTTCTCAGCGGATGCACCACCCCCAATATCGAGGAAATTAGCAGGCGAGCCGCCATAAAGATTGATCACATCCATCGTTGCCATCGCCAAGCCGGCGCCATTGACCATACATCCAATTTCCCCACCCAGCTTTACGTAGGAAAGCCCATATTTCCGCGCCTCTCGCTCCTCCGCGGCCTCTTCGTCCAGGTCGCGCATTTCGGCGAGTTCAGGATGCAGGAAGAGGCCATTGTCATCAAGCACCATCTTCCCATCTAAAGCCATCAAACCCTTGTCGCCTGTGATCACGAGAGGGTTTATCTCCGCCAAAGTTGCGTCTGTTTCTATAAATGTCTGGTAGAGTCCCTTCGTAATTGACATGAATTCGCGCCAATGCTCTCGGGGCATTTCTGTGCAGGCAGCGAGATACCGCGCCTGGTAATCCCGCAACCCGAGCAGCGGGTCGATCCACACTCGGACGATCTTGTCTGGATTCGTTTTAGCAACCTCTTCGATCTCTACTCCACCTTCAGCCGAAGCAATCATTACCGGACAGCGCCTGGTGCGATCATTAGTGATTCCGAGATATATCTCGGTTTTAATGTCGACAGCCTCATCGATAAGTATTTTCCGAACCGGGAGGTCTTTTATCTTCATTCCTAGGATCTGTGTTGCAGCCTCCTCCGCTTCTTCAGGCGTGTTCACCACTCGGATGCCGCCCGCTTTCCCTCGTCCTCCGACGAGCACCTGGGACTTAACGACGACTCTCCCGCCGAGCTCCTCGGCGATCGATTTCGCCTCAGACGCGTTCATCGTCATCTGCCCATGGGGAATTGGAATACCATGCTCAGCAAACAATAGCTTCGATTGATATTCATGCAGTTTCATTCGCTCTCCTTACTCTGACAATCTTTTCATACCATGTAAGTTTCTGCTGGTCAGGCCTTGTATTTTTAAGGAAACGCGGGGACAAATCGCATTACCCGGTGATTATTACTGTCAACAACCCATACTTCCCCGTCAGATCCAAGCGCAATGCCGCTTATCAGGCTGAATTGGTGTTCATCCTGGCCGAATACGCCCCCCCATCCAAGCAAGAACTCACCATCTTGTGTGAAACACAACACCCGGAAACCCTCTGGGTCGGTGGTGCACAATGTGTTTCCCGAGCCAGCATCCAGGTATGGCTTGTTATCCAGCGATTGACCGTACCAGGCATCAACACTCCATTCTTGTACAGCGTCGAAAGATTCAGGGGAGACTTCCGAGAAGACCTGGATGCGTTGATTCCAGGTATCAGCGATGAATATCCGGTCATCACTTCCAATCGAAATGCCAACCGGCTCGTCCAATAATCCCGGAAGATACCCAGGGCCGCCGAATTGTGCGACGAAGGTCCCTTCTTTGTCGAAGACTTTGATCCGTTTATTGCCTGTATCGACAACAAACACTCTACCCTGACTATCAATGGCGACATCACGGGGCCCCCAGAACGAGTAAGGATCATCCCCCAGTCCCTCCTGTCCAAACGCCCCTAAGAAGACACCGTCAGGCGAGAACCACTGAATTCGATGATTCCAGGTATCAGCAACGTAAATATTCCCATTCGAAGCGACGCCAAGGCCCCACGGTTCGTTAAATGTCCCTTCTTCCGCCCCTCCCGCTTGGGAATCACCGAAACCACCCCAAGTTGTCAGGACCTCTCCATCAGCGTTAAATCGCTGGATGCGGTGGTTAAGCGTATCCGCCACATAAAGCGTTCCATCTGGTCCTATCGCCATATCGCGAGGATGGAACATTTCTCCAGGAGACAACCCCTCGCCACCGATGATCAAATCTGCTCCAAGTTCAATGATGGAGTCAGCGTAAGGATCCTCAATTGTCGGTGGGGAAAAGGATGCTGGGGTTACACCGTAATCCCAAACCTGCGCGGCGATATCCTTGCGAATATACAACCGCATACGATCTGAAGGAGTCCAGCGAGCGAGGCTCATGTCCTGACCCTTCCAAGTGCCGTACTCCGTAAAATCACGATCGAGCCAGATCTTCCAGACCGCCGATCTCAGGGCGCTATCGGTGAAGAATGGCTTGATATGTTCCCAAACAAGCGAGAGATATTCAACAGTTCCCATCGGGGGCAAGGGCCCACTGTCAGGCATTTGGTCACGGCTTCTCTCCGCATCTATCGCAGACCATTTAAGATTCCAATAATCCTGATTTGGCCACCACATGCGGATGTATTCAAAACTATTGAAGCGGTCTGCTAGAAGGGGTTCGACAAGATGCCAGTTATTGTCTCCGACAAGAACAACAGGGTAGTTTAACAATTCTCTGGTTGGATTAGCTCCGTAGAAATACTGGTTGGAATAATCCCGCAGATACCAATTCAAAGGCCAAGAGACATCATCGTCAAAGGCCACTTGTATCCCCAAACCATCCGTCGTGCGGAGGGATAGATCCTCGATTTGATCCATAGCCGTCTTTACGCCGGTAGCTGAATGGGCATAGACCAGATATTCGGTTGCATCATCGTAGTTAACGAATGCTGCCCGGAATCCAGTTCTGATTGTGAGAATTAAGAGGATACCCAAGAGGAATACGCCCCCTATGCTGGCAATAATCCGCAAGGAGAGACCGTCCGACAATTGGCGAATTGCAATTGCGGCGCCAATTGCGAATACAATCGCAGCGACGAAACCGCTTGTTGCTCGGAGCTGATCGAGTTGACTCCCCTGGAACGGTGGATTCCCTCCTAATACCCCTCCCAATGCGCTCAATATAGCAATTAGCATTAAGAAGGTGAGCAGTAAGATCAGCCAATTACGTTGGTTCCTTAAGTTCTGCCAGTTGATCCTTTCCAAGAACTGGCCTATCCCCCACCCTCCAAAGAGGATCATTGGCAGGGCTATGTGAACGGTCAACCAAGGCATCTTTTCACCGGCAAATGAGTAACCGATGAGTGATGTGATCGTCATAAATCCGAGGAAGCCAATAACCGGGAAGGAACCCCCAGAGCTGCCTCCTGGATCGGGATCGCGATCATCGGGTCGTAAACGGATCCAATACACGAAAGCCATGATCGAGCCAATGGCAGGAAGATATTCATAGATTGGGATCTGAACGAAAAGATAGTAATACCAGGGCTGTCCTCCGCGTTCTACGCCGTGCTGTTCAAGCCAATACCCTAAAGATCCCACGAGCCCTGAAGCGAGCCCGTCGTCGTTCGTAAAAAGTGTGGTGTAGAAGACGATGAAAATGCCGAAGAAAACTCCAGCAGCGACCAGCCACCTCCGCCAATCCCATAGCGCGCCGATAGCTGCACTGATCAGAAACAGGATGACCACAACTATCATTGTCTGGTTTATGGGGGATGAACTCGTATAGTCCAAGGGGTCCCATCCCAGGAGATTCGCCGGAAGCGCAGCCAATTGGGGAAGTGTCATCGTGCCTACAATGACCAGCAAATCGAGTTCAGGAAAGTCTGTACGCAAACGTTTTCCAAAGGCCAGGACCAAGGTAACTGCCATCAAGATCAAACCTGAAACAGCCATTACGATACCCACCGCAACGAGGGGTGAGCTGGCCGCAGCACCTGCACTCATTGAGGCGGCTCCTTCGATCGTCGGTTCGAGTGCGTTTGAGATTTCTCCTGATGAAGCCCACCCACCGAGCAAGGTACCCATTGCCAAGATCCCCCCCAGCGCGGCGATGATAAGACCGGCAGCAAATCCGATCTTTTGGGAGGCTTGCTTCCACGGCATGCGAAGCATACGCATGGCAAAGAACCCCCCTAGAAACACCAGGAGCTGTGCAGTGTAAATAAATGATGTTTCTTTCGTTGTGAAGTGCAGTGCAAGTGAGGCGGCTAATAAGTAAAGCCATTTCGATTCACGTTTTTCGAAGTAGCGAAAAACCGCGTAAAACATCAACAGAGCCATTGAAACAACGAACGCTTCGTTGCGGACGTAGCGGTCGTAGTAGAGCATATAGGGAGAAAATACCATCATCGCCGTGGCCGCGAGTGTCCCCCAGCGCCCGAGCCACTTACGGAACAATAGAACTAATCCGACCGCAATCACACCAAATAACGCGGCAGGAATTCGTGCCGCAGCATCGGAAGCGCCGAAAAGAAAATAGGAGAGGGCGACAGCGTGCATTTGAAAAGTGCCGTGCATAAGTGGATCATGAGAAAATCCACGCCCCTCCGCCAGATACCATGAGAACTGGGTATGCAAGCTCTCGTCATGGCTCATTACCCGTGTGTCGAGATCATAAAATCGCGAAAATACTGCCACGCAGAGCAGGAGGATATACAGAGCTACTTCAAGATCAATCCTCAGATTTCGCTTGAGGGTACGGTCCAGCCAGCTCTGATCTTCGTTGGATGAGATCGCTTCTTCCGTCATAGATTCTCCCTCGCCGGAAATGGGCGATAGACGATAACTCTTCGACACATAGATTTATTACTCTATGCACTTAGTTTCGCTTCAGGAATTGACGAGTCGGTACAGCTGCTTGACTTCTTCCCCCTTCAATTCCCTCCACTCTCCCGGTTTGAGATCGCCAATTTCCAGATCTGCAAACCGGATTCTTACTAATCTCTTAACTCTCAAACCAAGGCTTTTTGCAGTCTCGCGAATCTGCCGCTTGTGACCTTCGGTGAGGATCACATGCGCCCAGGGCTCCTTCGTATTTTCAACCCACACCTCTGCTGGACGCGTTCGAAAACCGTCCTCCAATACAACTCCCCGTCTCCAGGAATTAATTTGCGCCTGGTCTGGTTTCCTATTTAGGAGGACCCGATATTCCTTCTCGTGTTGATAGCGGGGATGTGTTAACCGATTCGTGAGCTCTCCGTCATCGGTCATCAAAATCAATCCCTCGCTTTCGAGATCGAGCCGGCCGACTGGGAATATGCGCCGATCAATTTGAATTAAATCGCTCACAGTTGCGCGCCCACCTTGTGATCGAAGACTAGAAAGAACGCCTCGCGGTTTGTTTAGCAAGATATACAAAAAACCTGTTTGCAGTTGGATTATTTCGCCATCAACTCGAATCTCAACTTCACCAGGGTTAACCCTCATGCCGAGAGTAGCTTTGCTGCCATTCACGGTCACCCGGCCATCCCTGATTAACTCATCAGACTTTCTACGGGAGGCCACGCCCGCTTGGGCTATAACCTTTTGTAGACGAATACCATCACCCACCTGCGTCCTCCTCAGTGTCAGCAAGGGATGTTCCATTCGTACCCAACTCGTCCATCTCACTTTCGAGATTAAGTGGAGGGAGCTCTTCTATTGAGGTTAGACCGAAATGGTTGAGAAAATCAGAGGTTGTAGCATAGATAAACGGCCGCCCTGGGCCATCTGTCCTTCCAACCTCGTCAATTAACCCATGCCTCAGAAGCGTCCTCATTACGCTGTCGGAGTTAACCCCTCTTACAGCGTCAATTTGCGGTCGGGTGACAGGTTCCTGATAAGCGACAATCGCCAGGACTTCTAATGCCGCGCGACTCAACCGCGAGGTTTCTTCCAAGTCAAGAAATCGTTGGACATCTGCTGATATTTCCGGAGCGGTGATAAGCTGAACGCTTCGGGATACACGTTGAAGGCGAATTCCCCGATTGGCGAATAGCCTGTCGAGTTCTTCCAGCGACTTTTCAACCTCACGCACGGAAGAATTTAATGCATTCGCGATCTGAGGGATCGAGATCAATTCTGGGGATACAAAAAGCAGCGCCTCGATCCTCGCGTTAAGGTCGAGGGCAGAACCCTTCGGGTTCGCTTCTGTCTCCAGCGTGCTATAATCGGCCGCGATTTCCGCATCCGAGGATGAATGACTTGAATCACTCACAAAAACTTACCTATCGCACATTCGCGCTTGCTTCCATTCTGGCCAGCTTGTTTCTGGCTACTCTCGCCTGCCAGATAGATATAGGGGGGCCAGAAGCGCCTTATCCACTCATCACTGCCGACGATCAGGCTGCTGATGATGTTACGGATTTGTGGCAATCTGCCTTAGAGAGTGCGCTCGACTCTGGCGAGGTCATGCTCGTTCTCGATGAAAACCAGCTCAATACCTTTGTCGCCATGAGGCTTGCCGCAGAAGATTCTCTCCTACATGAACCGCAGGTTTTTCTAAGACAGGACGCCATCCAAGTCTACGGGTACGTTATCCAAGGGATTATCCGGGCAAACATCCACCTCTCAATATCGCCAATAATCGATCAAGAGGGTAGAATCTCATTCGAACTTACTTCAGCTTCCGTTGGTCCGATTCCCGCTCCGGAAGCGGTCAAAAACACGATTTCCGCCATTCTTACAGAGGCTTTCACTGGAAGCTTAGGCTCGTTCGCTACCGGGATACGTATTTCATCTCTCGTGATCAACGACGGACAACTTGCGATCGTTGGTGAACTCCGTTAGGCTGGCGGAAGACGATTATACCAGCCGCCTTTTTCAACGACAATGAGCCAAACACTGCGTAACCAATTCTACATCCTCATCACGTCACTCATCTTGATCCTGAGTTCTTGCGCTCGGCCGCAGGCAACCGCAGGAATGATTCAAGTTCTCCTACACGTGGATGATTCTATCGAAACGGTTGAAGTGCCTTCTGGTGCCAGTGTTCAGCAAGCACTTGACTCCGCTGGCGTGATCCTTGGTTCCTTGGATCGAGTAAACCCTCCGGGGTATACAGTCCTATCCGCTGGCACTGAGATCGAGATCACACGAGTGCTTGAGAGTTTCGAGATCGAGGAAATAATAATCCCCTTCGATCGTCAAACTGTCCGCAATGAAGCCTTGCCCGAAGGTGAGACACGTCTTTTACAGCCAGGCCAGAACGGCTTACAAGAAATCACATATCGGATATTAATCGAGGCAGATATAGAAATCTCCAGAGCCCCGGTCAAGAATGTCATTATTGCCGAACCCGTACCTGAGATTATCATGATCGGCACTCAAAGCACACATTCGCCAGTCACGATTGATGGCAGCCTTGTGTACATCACAAGCGGGAATCTATGGGTCATCGAAGGCAGCAGTGGCAGCCGGCGCCCGCTTGTCGTTTCCGGTGATCTGGATGGACGTATCCTTAAGATTTCCCCCGATGGTCAATGGGTGCTCTTTACCCGCGAAACCCCCGAGGAGGAGGATACGATTAACGGACTCTGGGTCGCATCAATGGTTGACTCTGAGTTTGAAATGCTCGATCTGGGCGTCCGCAACATAATCCATTTCGCAGACTGGGTTCCTCAGAAACCTTCTTTTACGATTACCTATTCAACATCCGAATCCAGCATCGCCTCGCCCGGCTGGCAAGCTAATAATGACTTGGTGACGATCACCTTCACAGGCGCAGGTCGTGCCCTCCGACCCCGCACAATTATTGAAGCCAACGCCGGAGGTCAGTACGGCTGGTGGGGGACGAACTATGTCTGGGGATACGACAGCGACCACCTGGCATATGTTCGCGCAGACAGTTATGGTCTTGTAGACCTCGATAAAAACGAGCTCATCACACTGCAAGAGATCATCCCTTTTCAAACTCTTGGGGACTGGGCTTGGGTTCCCGGACTCGTTTGGGGACGGGACAATCAGACGATTTATTTTGTAGCTCATGATGAGCCTATTGGTCTCGAGAGCCCCCAGGCATCTCCCGTTTTTAATATCGAAGCTCGCACAATGGGGAGCAATCTGAAGCTTACACTTGCGGAGCGAACCGGGATGTTTGCTTACCCAACTGTTTCTGAGATTCTTAGTACACACACCGCCGAGATCTCGTACCGCGTAGCTTTCCTGCAGGCCATCACGCCGCTAGAGAGTCAGGACAGCACCTACCGTGTAGCGGTTATGGATCGCGACGGCAGCAATTTACGCTACTTGTTCCCGCCGTCCGGCGATCCCGGACTGGAACCATCTCTTCCCGGTCCGGTTTGGTCACCCGGCGGGGATCGAATTGCTGTAATCTATCGAGGAGATCTCTGGATTGTTGATGTCGATACCGGGATTGGCCAGCAGCTGACCGCTGATGGTCAAACGCAGATCATGGATTGGGCTCCCTAGTGGCTCATTATTCTGAACCGATACAAATGTCTACCCTAAATCATGCAAGGAGGCGGCTTTGAGAATTCTAATTACTGGGGGTGCAGGCTTCGTCGGATCTCACCTCTGCGACCGTCTGTTGAAGGAGAGTCATGAAGTTGTCGTTGTTGACAACCTCATTACAGGGGACATCGATAATATCAGCCATCTCGCTGGGCGAGATGATTTCTCATTTGTTAAATACGATGTATCTAACTTCATCTTCGTTCCAGGAAAAATCGATGCTGTTATGCACCTGGCTTCTCCTGCGAGTCCGAATCCCACTTCTCCTTATGGCTATCCGCAATTGCCTATTCAGACTCTCAAAGTCGGGTCCCTGGGAACGCACAATGCGCTTGGCGTCGCCCGTGTTCATGGTGCCACCTTCCTGCTCGCTTCAACATCTGAGATATACGGAGACCCCCAGGAGCACCCGCAGAAGGAGAGCTATTGGGGGCACGTAGATATCGTCGGGCCACGATCGGTTTACGACGAAGCAAAGCGCTTTGCAGAATCGATCACGATGGCTTACCACCGATACCATGATCTCGAAACTCACATCGCGCGCATCTTCAACACCTTTGGACCCAGGATGCGATTGGATGACGGACGAGCAATCCCTAATTTCATCGTTCAGGCGCTCAAGGGTAAACCGCTCACCATCTACGGTGATGGCTCACAGACCCGCAGCTTCTGCTACATCGACGATCTTGTTGAAGGCCTTTACCTTCTACTGCAATCGGAAGAGAATTTCCCTGTCAACCTGGGAAACCCGCAGGAGATGTCGATTCTCGTACTCGCTGAAGAAATCAATCGCATCGTCGGCAACAAAGCCGGCATTCGAAAAGTTCCTGATGGGCGCGCTCCCTCCGATCCTCAACAACGCCAACCGGATATCACCCGTGCCAAGACAATTTTGAACTGGGAACCTAAAGTCGATCTTGAGACGGGCCTTAAGCTCACAATCGAGGATTTCGAGAAACGTCTATGAGGGGGGTCTCACCACGCACACGGCGTGAAATCAACCGCTTCCTTAAATTCTCTGTCGTTGGCATCATAGGTGCGGTTGTAGATTTTGGAATCTTTAACCTGCTTGCCAATGTGCTCGGGATCGGCAGTGTTGTATCCAGTGTTATTTCATTCTCTGCTGCCGTCACCAGCAACTTTCTCTGGAATCGCTACTGGACTTACCCCGATTCGAGATCAAAGCCGGTCACCCAACAGATCATCCAATTCACCTTGGTCAACCTGGTCGGCCTCGTCATCCGAACCCCCATCTTTGCCTTCTCAGAAGCACCCATGATCCGTCTTTCAGAGATCCTCATCCAACTTTCCCAATCGATCCTGCCGGAGAGTCTTGCTTCTCTCGGATACCTCAATGCGACAGTTCTTGGCCGCAACCTCGCTTTAGCCCTGGCCGTGATTGTCGTTCTTTTTTGGAACTTCTTTATTAACCGCATCTGGACATACTCCGACGCTGAATAAACCTTTTACGTCCACAGCGCTGAAGAGATTTTTCCCGGTGTGTATAATCAGTAGTGAAGGTGGTTCCCTATCCAATAGATTTTGAGGGTCACGCACGATCGCACATTCTATCTTCGTCACCCATATATAACTGGTATGGAAAGTGCACATACAAAGCTGGAGAATTTGATGGCAACTGAAGCCAAGAAGAAACCCATACCCATTTATACAACCCCGGGGGACTGGTCTGCATTGCTCGTTTTCCCCTACATTTTCGACCCTGTTGGTGAGTGGATCGGATGGATGTCTTCCGATCGCAACGTATTCGATGTGGATGGTGTCTTTGTTGGCTGGCTATCTGATGAGCCTCGGATCCTTAGAAGGCGCATCCTCGAAGGAGATCTCCTTCGGCGTGAAGTCCCCCCTCACCCCGGCCGGGTCCGACCACCCGCTACCGTCCCCTTACCCCCGATGATGGCCGAACTTCCCTTTGAAATCATCGATGTGCTCGATGAAGAACCTGAACGCCTTCACACAACGGACACCGGCGAATTCAAGGAAGATATGGATTGACCGACCCATTGAAATCTCCTCTTGATTCAAAAACGGTTCAATCCTCACGAGTAACACTAAGCCAATTGATGCTTCCGATCCAGGCTAATCTTCGCGGTGATGTGCACGGCGGTTGGATTATGAAGCTCGTCGATGAAGCCGGTGCGCTCTCAGCCATGCGCCATGCACAATGCCGTGTCGTTACCATCGCCATCGATCAGATGGCATTTCATAAACCAATCCGAATCGGCGACCTAGTGATCCTGCATGCGGAGGTGACGTACGTAGGGAAGACATCCATGGAAACCAGAGTTCAGGTCCTCGCTGAAAATCCCATTACTGGAGAGAGAACTTATACCAACACAGCCTACCTGGTTTACGTCGCCCTGGATGAGCAGGGGCATCCTACCCCGGTTCCCAAGCTTATCGCCGAATCCGACACTGAAAAAAAGCGAATGTCTGATGGTGAGAAACGGCAGACATATCGGCTTTCTCAACGGAAGAGCTCCGAGGAGCAGCAGTTTTGACAAGGAAGATTGAAACCCTCACCGACCTTCTGGCTCAAGCAGGCGCGAAACGATTCCTTGAGACTCCACCGCCAGAAGATATGGGTCTGGCGGAACACCTTCCCTTCCCCTTCCTGGCAATTGTTGCCCAACAAGAGATGAAATTAGCGTTGATGTTGGCGTTAATTAATCCCAATATTGGTGGGGTGTTGCTTGTCGGCCCTCGTGGGACTGGGAAGACAACCGCGGTCAGGAGCCTGTCAGACTTACTCCCTGAGGTCTCCAGGAGTCGTTGCCCATACGGTTGCCTTCCTGAAGATGTCACTTCGGGCGGTATGGACGAGGTATGCGCGGATTGCGCTCGACGCTATGCCGAGGGTGATCCACTCACGTATAAGGATCGCGTTCGGTTAATAGAGCTCCCTTTAAACGCACGACTTGATGATGTTGTTGGCGGAATCGATGAACGTGCAGCTGTCCAAAAACGACTGCGTCTAAACCGCGGAATTCTCGCTCGAGCGGATAATAATATCCTATATGTTGACGAAGTAAATTTGCTTGATGACGATATTGTTAACGCCGTCCTCGACGCTTCTGCGCAGGGAATATACACACTCTATCGCGGAACACTCAGTGCCACCTACCGCGCCCGGTTTGTCTTAATTGGGTCGATGAATCCAGAAGAAGGTCGTTTACGCCCACAGATCCTCGATCGTTTCGGCTTACGCCTGGTTGTACGCGGTTTAGATGATCCCGAGCAGCGCTTAGAGGCGTATCGCCGATCCATCGCTCATCGCAGCAATCCCCGTCAGGTGATCGCTGAATACGAAGAGGTCATAATGCAGGTCCGTGATGAGCTTCAATCGGCAAGGGCCGCTCTTCTAAATGTTAAACTTACAAAAGAGGCGCAAGACTTCGGGCTTCATCTAATCGATGGTATGGGAATCCATTCGCTTCGAGCCGAGATCACGCTCTTTGAAGCGGCTCGAGCTCACGCAGTGGCAGACGGACGGGAAAAAGCTGAAGCAGCTGATGTGGAGAAAATCGCCAAGATGGCACTGCGGCTGCGCAGATCCGGTTTTATCGATGACTACCTTTCCTCTCAAATCGATGAGGAGAAAGAGATAAACCGCTTACTTACCAGGCATTCGAAAACCGGTCCATCGAAGGGAAAGAAAACAAAACAATCGAAGCCGAAATCGAAAAAGCCGTAACCCAATTATCCAGGGAATCAAATCGGGCCGGTTTTCCCGGCCCGATCACACAGCAATAGTAAATGAACTGGACTTACTTCATCTTCTCGTCGATATATGTGACTGCTTCCCCAACGGTGGTTATCTTCTGTGCATCTTCATCGGAGATTTCGCCCCCGAATTTCTCCTCAAAGGCCATGATTAACTCAACCAAGTCCAGAGAGTCGGCTTCGAGATCCTCACGGAATTTCGCCTCGGGTACGACCTTTTCAGCATCCACACCTAAGAGCTCGACGATGATAGTCCTGACATCCTCAATTGTTTCCGCCATAGTTCGCCTCCTTTTGTGTCTTTGTGGCAAGTTGCATTGTAATCGAGGCACCGATGGTGTTGCAAGTTGACATGTGCCTCTTACACTTGCTATGATGGCATTCTCACTGCATGGAACACCTGTCTATGAGTAAAGTTACGCCCACCTCCAGCAGAAAATCAGATCACATCCTCATTAACCTTAATGAGGATGTTCAATCCAGTTTGAGAACGGGTCTTGAGTGTTACCATTTTATCCACAACGCACTCCCTGAGATTGATCTTTCAGAGATCGATTTACAAACGACTTTCTTGACGAAGCATTTAGACTCACCCTTGTTGATCTCCTCGATGACTGGAGGGACAAAACAAGCTGATAAGATTAATATTTCCCTGGCCGAGGCTGCACAGGATAAAGGGATAGCGATGGGAGCAGGCTCCCAACGCGCCGTGATCGAAGAACCTGCACTCACAGCAGGGATGAATCTACGACAATATGCCCCCGACATCCTCCTCTTCGCGAATCTCGGTGCAGTTCAATTGAATTACGGGTACGGCATTTCTGAATGTGAGCGAGCGGTCGAGATGCTAGAGGCAGATGCCCTGATTTTGCACCTAAACCCGCTGCAGGAAGCCCTGCAACCAGAGGGAGACACTCGTTACGCTGGGCTTCTAGAAAAGATCAGCGAAATATGTCAAAAATTACCGGTGCCCGTCATCGCTAAAGAGGTTGGATGGGGACTTTCAAAAGAGGTTGCATTGCGATTGGTGGAGGCAGGCGTCACCGCGATCGATGTTGCCGGAGCTGGCGGAACTTCGTGGTCTCAAGTAGAGATGCATCGTGCAAAGTCACCCGAGAGGGCTGCAGTCGCCGCCGCTTTTATCGACTGGGGAATTCCTACTGCGGATGCGATCCTTGATGTTCGCGGAGCACTTCCAGCTATTCCATTAATCGCTTCAGGGGGACTTAGAAGCGGGGTTGATATCGCAAAGTGTCTTGCCCTTGGCGCCGACCTTGGCGGCATGGCCGGGCCGCTGCTTAAGGCAGCGACCAAGTCTACCGAGGCAGTAATTGCACATATCGATCAAGTCGTAGCGCAGATTCGCTTAAGTATGTTCGCAACCGGAGCACATGAGATTCAGGCCCTGCGTTCCACCAAGCTGTGGAAGGAATCGAGAACGTGAATACCGAGCCGGGCGTGTACATCGAGGCAATGCAAACCAAGATCGAAGCACAACTGAAGACCTCGCTCGCACACCTGGAATCTAAAAGTACGGCTCTCCTTGTTCAAATGGTATGCCACCATCTTGGTTGGATTAAACCGGAAGCAAGCCGGGGAAAACGTCTCCGTCCTTTACTCACGCTCCTTTGCTGCGATACCGCTGGTGGCTCATGGCAATCCGCCCTCCCAGCTGCCGGTGCGATCGAGTGGATACATAATTTCTCGCTCATCCATGACGATATCGAAGATAGAAGTGAAACACGCAGAGGCCGTGAGACGGTGTGGAAACGTTGGGGGATCGCTCAAGCGACGAACACCGGAGACGCGTTATTCGCATTAGCCCATCTTCTAACGCACGAATTGCATGAGCAAGGACACGACTCAGCGACCGTCCTCTCGATCCAGAAACAACTCGATAAGGCATGCCTGGATTTAACTATCGGCCAGCATCTCGATCTGAAATTCGAAGAGACTGACGGAGTAACCGAGGATGAATATGTAGAGATGATCGAAGGGAAAACGGCAGCACTGATTGCTGCAAGTTGCGCAATTGGCGCTCTCACCGCCCAAAGCGGACCCTCAAAGGTCGCACTTTTTCAGCAGTTCGGCCATGATTTGGGAATGTCCTTTCAAATCTTTGATGATTTACTGGGTATTTGGGGTGCACCAGAGGTCACTGGAAAACCCAGCGGCGACGACTTGCGCGTCCGCAAGAAGACTTTACCGGTCATCTTCGCCATCAACCACTCGGACGATTTCCAGGAATTATGGGATTCTGATGAGATCGACGATGATCGGGTAGCGAGGATGGTAACTTCTCTCAATCGATGCGGAGCGCGAGAGTACGCGGAGGAAGCGACCCGGCGCTGGACAGACTCAGCTCTGGAAGCGCTCACCTTAAGTGAGCCGGCCGAACCGGCTGCGTCAGAGCTGGTAAACCTTACACAGAAGCTTCTGAGTCGAGAGTATTAAATCCCGTAGAGTCAGGTAAAACCTTACGTGGTACTTACAATTACACAGATTTTGCATTGTTTTCAATTGCGGCGCATGTCTCTCATGCTATAATCCGAAACATATAAATTATGCCAAGAACAACACGCCAGCTCGATGATAGCGGCCAAGGCGAGAGTGAAAGCCTAGACCGTTTACCGCCGGGCACCACACTTGAAGATCGATATCTTATCCTGGGCATGCTGGGCGCCGGCGGGATGAGTTCTGTGTACAAAGGGCGCGACCTTCATTTCCCTAACGTTACCAAGCTTGTCGCCATTAAAGAGATGGTGAATCTCATCGCCGATCACTCGATGCATGAAATGATCGTGAAAAATTTTGAGCGTGAGGCAGATCTTCTCGCAACCCTCTCCCACCCGGCAACTCCCGCAATCTACGACAATTTCTCACATAAGAAACGATCCTACCTAGTTATGGAATTTATCGACGGTGATGATCTTGAAGCGATTCTCGCTGAATCCACCGACTTCCTGCCGGAAGAGAAAGTCATCGGTTGGGCGATTGAACTCTGCGATGTTCTCTCCTATTTACACAACATCCAGCCCGAGCCGATCATCTTCCGAGATATCAAACCTTCGAATGTAATGATCGATCACCACAACCATGTGAGATTGATCGATTTTGGTATCGCCCGCAACTTTCAACCCGGCGAAAAAGGGACGATGATCGGCACCGAGGGGTACTCGCCACCTGAGCAGTACCGCGGCGAGGCTTCTCCAGCTGGTGACGTCTACGCCCTCGGAGCAACACTGCACCATCTCCTCACAAAAAGAGATCCGCGCGTTGAAGCACCATTTTCTTTCGCCGAGAGACCGGCTCGATCGATCAATCCCCTTATTTCGCCCGAAATAGAGACCGTGATCTCTACCGCCCTCGCGTATGATCCCAAGGATCGCTACCCTTCCGCCATGATCATGAAAGAGGCCATGATCTCAGCCGCAAAGCGTACAGGATTGCTGAGCGCACCCAGTGTCGCTGCAGTGATCGCACAGAGCGATAAGATCGAGGAGATCTGGTCGTTTAAATGCGAGGATGAGATTCGCGGCTCCCCGTTGGTATTCGAGGATACCGTCTATGTGGGCTGTTATGACAATAACCTGTATGCTTTAGATAAACAAACGGGCGAATTCCAATGGAAATATGCAACGGAGGGCGGCATAACGGGAAAGCCCGCAGCCGAGGATGGAGTCATCTTCATTGGCTCCGAGGATGGCCGTCTCTATGCACTAACCGCAAATCGAGGCAGCCTGGTCTGGACGTATTACGCTGAAGGTCCAATCCGCTCCTCTCCCACCCTTTCCGAAGGGCATATATTTATCGGTTCCGATGACAGACGGCTTCATGTAGTAAACCAGATGAATGGCCGCCGTGCATGGCGCGTTGAAGCGAACGATGCGATCTGGTCCACTCCATTTGTACAGAATGAACTCGTTTATTTCGGCTGTGAGAGCGGCGATTTTTACTGCTATAACTTTAAAGGGGAATTGAAGTGGAGGAAGAAAGCGAAGAGAGGCATCACCTCCTCTGCGATCATCGTTGATGACATTGTCTACTATGGATCTCGGGATTGGACCATGTATGCAATTGATTCGGAAAACGGGTGGCAGATTTGGCGTTTTCGGATGCGGGGCGCAACGATCTCGTCCCCATCCTTCGCTGATGGCTTACTTTTCATAGGCTGCGGGGACAATAATATATATTGCGTCGATGCCAAGCACGCACGTGAGATTTGGCGCTACGAAACAGATCACCAGGTTACCGGCTCGCCGGTTGCACATGATGGATCAATCTATTGCGGATCCGTCGACGGCTCCTTATACTGCCTTGACCACAAGACAGGCCGGCTACGCTGGCGGTTTCATTCAGACGCCCCAATCACAGGCACACCCTTTATCTCTAATAACGTCCTTTACATCGGTTCAACGGATCACAAGGTGTACGCTCTAATCGCGTAGGTAATCTACTAGAAACATTAATGAGACAACAATAAATGACCTCTTTGAAAACTTTCTTTTCCCGCATTTTTGGATCATCTCCCTCTCAGACCAAAACTGGCTCCCTGCTGATGGGTGGAGAGTCTGTGATAAACCGCGCCTATCATTCCGCCCCCAACGATCGGATCATCGTCGGTGCAAGCCAGTCAACTGGTCTCGAGCGAAGTCATAATGAGGATGCACAGCTGGTTATCAAAGGGGATTCTGCAGGAGCTGAGCCGCTTCCTGAATTTGGCCTTTTCATGGTCGCTGACGGGATGGGCGGCCATCGATCAGGAGAGGTCGCCAGCAACATCTCCATCCGTTCCGTTGCTCGGAAATTAATGGAAGAGACCATCCTTCATATTCTCGATTTGGATAGCCCTAATGAAATGCTCCCGCTGCAAGAACTCCTTCATGATGCTTTGGATGAAGCGAACTCCGCGGTTGTGGAGCAAGTTCCCGGCGGTGGAACGACAATGACCGCAGCGTTGCTGCTTGGATCACAAATGACAATCGGTCATGTCGGTGATAGCCGCGCCTACTCCATCAATAATGGCCAAATCGAGATCCTGACCAGAGATCATTCATTGGTCGAACGGCTCAAGGAACTAGGTCAACTCACTGCTGAGGAAGCCGAATCGCATCCCCAACGCAATGTTCTATATCGTGCCATCGGTCAGGGCGCTAATCTTGAAATTGATGTTTTCACAACCACCGCACCGAAGGGGGGACATCTGCTTATCTGCTCGGATGGCCTTTGGGGTGTGGTACCCGATCCCCAGATTAAGCATGTCGTGAACGATGCACCTCACCCACAAATCGCCTGCGAGCAACTTGTCCAAGCCGCGAACCTCGCCGGTGGTCCTGATAACATCTCTGTTGTTATCGTTCGTTTTCCTTCTGATTAAGGAATTAGGTGTCAGTGGAGAAGGATTACTATACCCTCCTCAAAGTGCCAAGAAACGCGACAGCGGAACAAATCCGACGCGCCTTCCGCGAAGCCGCCCTCCAACTCCACCCAGATAAAAACATCCGCGTTGGCGAGACGGAGCTCTTCCTAAGTGTAAGCAAGGCATATGAAATCCTCATAGACCCCGATCTTCGGGCAGCGTATGATGAGGAATTGGCGGCTGCGGATGTTGCCTTCGCAGCGGCCTCACCATTCCACTTAAACATACTCAATAGTCGGAACAACTTACTCGACCTCGACGAACCACAAGTTCACTATATCCTTCTTGATATCTTCCCCTCTGAAGATTTGCCGGAGATCCGGCCACCCATTAACCTCAGCATCGTGATCGACCGTTCAACTTCGATGGATGGTAAGCGGATGGACCAGGTACGAGCTGCAGTATTGGCAATCCTTCAAGATTTACACCCAGAGGACAACACGTCCATCACCGCTTTCAGCGATCGCGCTGATGTTATTGTTTCGCCAGATCAAGCCAAAGTCTTAGCCACTGCCCGAGCTCGATTAAGCCTCCTGCAGGCTGGTGGCGGCACAGAGATCGCCCAGGGCTTGACTACTGGCTTAGATGAGATCCACCAAACGTTCTCAAAAGAAGGTGTCAACCATCTTGTCCTGCTCACGGACGGGAGAACTTATGGGGATGAAGAGCTCTGTCTAGAGCTTGCAGATCAAGCCGCCGCGGCAGGTATCACTATCAACTGCGTTGGCATCGGCTCTGATTGGAGCGATCGCTTGCTAGACGAAATCGCAAGTCGAACAGGCGGGCATGTCATCTTTTTAAACACACCACGGGCTATAACAGATTTGCTGCATTCAATCTACGACAGCTTGACTCAGATCATTGCCAAAACTTTACAAATCGATGGAGCGTTGGGTCAGCAAGTTGATTTGCGTTCGGCTTATCGTCTCCTTCCGGAGCCAATGCCGCTCGGCGACAGCTTTCCAATGACACTCGGTCATCTCCCGAGGAATGGTTCCGTCCGTCTTCTACTCGAACTTATTGTCCATCCGCTTGCGGGCGCAAGCGAGCTCACGCTTGCTCACCTCAATCTCAGAGGGGATCTGGTTGGTGCAGATTCAGAGGTAAAGACACTCCCCTTAGATATCAGTTTACCGGTCTCAAGCGAAGCCGACCCTCAACCACCGCCGCAGGAGATTAGTTCCGCGTTGAATATGCTCGCTTTATACAAAATGCAGGAAAAAGCGCGCCATGAGGTTGAACTCGGTCAATCCTCGCAAGCCGCAAGGAGATTGGAGAACCTCGCTACACAACTTCTCGCTGCGGGCGAACGCGATCTCGCAAAAGCCGCGCTTCATGAAGCCGTACAACTGTCTCGTTCCAAGCGCTTCTCGACAGAAGGAGAAAAGACATTAAAATACGGTACCCGGGCTTTACTATTACTTCCACCTACGAGTGAGTCATGATCGAATGCCCATCATGTAATCACCATGAATTCGTCGGCACCTTGTTCTGCAGCGAGTGCGGCACTCGACTGGTCCACGCTTCCCCAATCCCAACGATGTCAATATCGCCCGACAAAATCAACCAGGAAGCAAAGGCGACCAAACCATCCCCTCCTCCAGGTCCCGACCTGTCAACCGGATCGCTGTTGGGAATCCGCGTTGTTTCCTCAGGCGACATCATCTCACTGCTCGGGCGGGACAATTTCACACTAGGGCGATCGATTGAAGGCCAGGCGGTTATTCCAGATGTCGACCTGGCAAAATACGACGCCTTTGATCAAGGCCTTTCCAGAATGCACGCCGAACTGAGGATTGAGAAAGATGGAGTATTCGTGATCGATCTAGATAGTGCGAATGGGACAATCGTAAACGGTAAGCGCCTCAAAGGCCATGAGGCTTCACTTGTTAATCATGGTGATATCATCCAGGTGGGTCGCTTAAGGCTGCAGATTATCTCGCAGCAGATAAAAGGGTCAGGGTAGCCTATGTCTTATACAATTCTGCTCCATATATCAGGTGAGGAAGCGGTTCTTGGTGAGATCGAAGATGTACCAGGACCGCAAGATACGTCGATTACAGTAAATAATCCCCGGCGTAAGGATGACAAAGATTTGTCTTTCTTGCACGAGACGGTTACAAGTGTCGTCTGGCCAATGCATCGAGTCTTTTTCATAGAGATCCTCCCCACCAAAGAAGACGAAGACCTCATCGGTTTCGTCCGGGAATAAAATGACAGAATCCTCACCTCGCCGGCGCAAGATTCTTGTTGTCGACGATGAACCGCGCATGATTCACTTCATCCGCTTGAATCTTGAGCATGATGGCTTCGAAGTCCATGAAGCCACTTCTGGGACTCAGGCGCTAGACCAGATGCGAGATCGATTGCCAGATCTAGTCCTACTAGATGTGATGATGCCAGATCTTGACGGCTTCGAAACGCTGCGTCTTATTCGGGACATATCCACAGTGCCTGTAATTATGCTCACCGCTAAGGGGGAGGAGGAAGATCGGGTACGAGGTTTGGAGCTTGGCGCCGATGACTACATAACCAAGCCTTTTAGCCCGCGTGAGCTGGTGAGTCGTGTGCGAGCCGTATTGCGGCGCACCGAAATGGCCGGACAACCTGTTCACGATGTTATCCAGGTAGATAGCCGACTAAAGATCGACTTCGACCGACGTGAGATATGGGTAAACGATGAACTCGTTAAGCTCCGTCCGACCGAATTCCGCCTTCTATACCACCTTGTACAGAATGCAGGATGGGTTGTCCCCCATGAGCAGCTGCTTGCCAAAGTCTGGGGATATGAATACCGTGACGAAACACATTACCTGCGGCTTTATATAAATTATTTACGCCAGAAACTCGAGGATGATCCATCGAACCCCAAATACATCATCACCGAACGGGGAGTAGGTTACCGATTTGTCGATTACAAGCGCGACCTGGTTAATCGTGCAAATGCCTGAACCCACCTCTTTAAATTCTGGAGTAGCCATTGTTTCCGCCATCCAAAAGATCGAGGTTAGGACCCGTGGAAAACGGATCCTCCATACTGTATTCACCTGGGTAAGCAGCAGGGCTCTCCTTGTCCAACAACGTCTCCTCGATTAGAATCTGGATAATAATTAGCTGAATTTGAAAGGAAGGCAATTGACTCGTCAACGTATACTCCTTGTAGACGATCACGAAGTTGTCCGGGTAGGTTTGAAAGCGCTGCTTGAGAAGCATCCAAGCTTCGAAGTGGTCGCCGAAGCGGTTGGACCTCGTGATGCAATCGAGAAAACAAAATCATACAAACCGGATGTCGTTGTGATGGATATTCGCCTAAAGGGCGGCTCTGGTATCGAAGCCTGTCAGGACATCACCGAGAACCACCCCGATACAAAAGTCATCATGCTCACATCCTACGCCGAGGACGAGATGCTCTTCTCAGCTATCCGCGCAGGGGCTGCTGGATATGTCTTAAAGCAGATTGGCGGGGACGATCTTGTTCGAGCGATCGAGGCGATTGGACGAGGTGAAGCTTTGCTCGATCCCGCCGTTACTCAGAGGGTGTTCCAGGAGGTCCGCAAAGCAGCTCGCGAGGAGGAAGCCTCGGCTTTTGCGGAACTCACCCAGCAGGAGATGCACGTATTGCAGCTTGTTTCCGAAGGGCGGACAAACCGTCAAATTGCCGAGATGCTCTTTCTTGGAGAGGGAACTGTTCGCAATTACGTCAGCAGCATTCTCTCTAAATTAAATGTCCGCAACCGAGCGGAAGCAGCTGCCTATGCCGTCGAGCATAATTTGAAAGACTACCTTTAATTCATCTTCCCTTTTTCCTTTTGATTTATCCCCTCCAAATTATGTGGATGACCAAGCGGATATAAGCACCCCGCTCCACCCTGAGCTGAGCCTCCGGGCTCATTACTTTTCAAGGTTGGCTCTCATTTTCGCAGCGCGATTCTCAGGGCGCACACTGGGTCTGCAACCGTAAACAGAGCTTCCTGACTCCATATATTGGAGTAATTCCTTGATAAGAAATGGAGTGTTTATATTTTTGGGAGAAGATTTTTATGAGATTGCAGAGTCTAGCGGTGTTTGCGCCGGAAGCTTGATTGGCCGATTCAATGACTCATTGCTTGACTGTGATCCCAATCCGGATACTCAAAATTATGGACCGCCTCATAGGTAAGACCATCAATCCAATCTAGCACACTTTCTTCAAGCTGCGTGAGGATCGCCATTCTTCCGGCAATCGTAGTTACTTTATTCCCCGCTTCTATACAGATTTCTTCAAGCAATGCGGTTTCTTCAATTTCCAAGTGATAGGCGATCTCATTTACCTTAAATCTCATCTCATAGCCACATATCTGCCTGAATGCTTCAGGATCTTCGGCAGAGAGGAGCTTTGGCAAAGCGACGCCAAATTCAGCCATGGCATCAACGAGGTCCTGGCGTACATCTAACCCTTCTTTCCCCAGGCCAGTTTTTATTACTCTAATAACACCAAGAATCTCCCGCAACACGCTGAGAGAAGATGTGCCAGCAAGAATCAATTCTTCAAGAAGCTTGAAAAAGGGTTTGGGTTCTCCACGCTCAATACAATCCATGATGAGCGTCTCCGCTTCTAAGCGAACGTAAGTTCTCTCCGCGAAGTTAATTAGCTCATCTAGAGGGTCCTTCACACCGGTCTCCTTCCACCGCCATGATCACTATCGAGGCTAAGGTGATCAAGGTAATCCCATGTATAAATACCAGCGTGGTGACCATCGCGCCAAACCAACTGAACTGCGTAGTTGCCTACTTGTTCGATCCTCTCGAGGATCGTCGTGTTTTTAGCGCGAATATTCAGTTCCAGCATATCTTCCTTCTCAGCACTCTGATCTTGATCATGACTCATGCGGCAATCTGCACAGGGACAAGCTGCACGAAGCGTGCCGAAAGGAATTTCGCTCTTGTGACCATCCTCCCATTCAATCCGCAAAACCTCTTCCTTACGTGAGGCCGAGACGCTCTTTGGTTTTCTCTTCACTTGTGCCTTCCTTTGGCGGGCAAATATTAGCTCATGAACACTAACGGAGCAAATCGTCTTCTAGTCGATGGGTTGCAAATAAGTGCTAACAGCCCAACCCGTTTTATCCAAATTATAGGGGTTAACCAAGAACCACCATTCATACCCATCTTTTTGCACAGGACCATCACGCAATTCAAAGACTTCACTCTCAACCGCTACGAATACAATCCTGGAATCCAAACCAACATTGTCACGCATCCGCAGGCCATCTCCTTCGGTACCATAGACTTCGACGAGTCTCCCCAGCGAGAGCGAACCACTCGCTTCCGGTGAAAGTGTAGGCGTAGAAGTATTCGCAGGTTCGGCAGTTTCTGGTGGCGGCGTGATGGTTATGGAGGCTGTGGGCGCATTGATCAAAATTAATATCGGTGTCGCCGGAGGTATTGAAACTTGAGCTTGGCGAGTGAAATATCCGAGCACGATCAAGGCGAACAAAGTGATTGCCCCCAACAAGACCCCCAGTCCGGCCCATAGCCCGTGTGACTTCACAACGTTAGGGAGAGAAGGCTTGTTTTCCATTTAGTGGAGTAAGAAGGAAATTAAATCGAGATGGATTATCGTCAACGCGGTGGAAATGAGAACCCACCCTGGTGAGAGGCACACCGCGGCTACTTTAACTAGGACCGCTGCAATGGGTAATGTCAAATTCATTGGGTTCTCGAATAAGATCTAATTCTTTTCAGCATTCATCCATCATCCATCGGATTTGCTAGCAAACAGATCAGGATTTACATCGCCTGGAACGAGAACCTTGAGCGCCTTCTTTTGAACACTGAACTCAAGGGGGGTGTCAAGGACCAACGGTTCACCATCAAACTGTATAGGTAGTCCATTTTCCATTTCGAAGACCGCTTCGCTGGCTCGAAAGTGGTCTACCCCTTCTGCATCCACATGACGACCCATGAAAATCTGCGCTACCCGCACAAGGACATCACGAAGTTTTCCACTCTCAATAAACCAGAAATCCAGCAAACCGTCGTCAACCTTAGCGCCCGTTGCTAAGTCGACCAAACCGCCGGCATATGCAGGAATATTGGAGGCGACAGCAACCAGGTATCGCCCTTCAAATTCGTCCTTGTCTGTCCGAACCTTTAAGTTCATCCCTTCCCACCCGATTGCATTCCATAAAGCCAATGTTGCGTAATGGACCGTCGCAAACGCTTTCTCCCAACGCTCCCGCGGTTCGATGCTGTTGACAACCTGTGCATCCAACCCGACGCCAGCCCATAACAGGAATGCCTGACCGTTACACACTCCGACATCCACGGAACGGACATCTCCGGCAGCTAATCTCTCAGCCGCCTGCTCCAACGCAAAGACATGGATCCAATCAAGGCGAGGTAGACCGAGTTCCTGCGCCCATACATTTGCAGTTCCAGCTGGCAGGACACCCAGAGCAGTTTCCGACCCCGCCAACGCAGATGCTGCCTGGCCGATCGAACCATCACCGCCGACTACAAATACAGCATCGCAGCGCTGTGCAACAGCCTCCTTGGCGATATCGACCACCCCTTTCTTCGGTTCCCCTTTAACAAGATGTGCATCCCAACCCGCAGTCGAGAGAACACGCATCGCCCGATCAAGAAGCGGGCCGGCAGGAAACCTACCTGCAGCAGGGTTATAGAGCAACCAGGCACATCGATTCGTCATAAATTACCTCAGGATATTATAGCGTCAAATAGTGTTCTCTCCTTGCATTGCCGCGAATACTTGTAAGGATTACAATCGTCAGCACCATGGCACAGGATTTATTAGGTGGACGGTACGAGCTGCTTGAAAAAATCGGCTTCGGCGGTATGGCAGATATTTACCGCGCATTAGACCATCAACTCCAGCGCGAAGTCGCAGCGAAAATCTTGCGCGATCCGCTTGCCAAGGATCAATCCTTCCAAGAGAACTTCCTGCATGAAGCCCGTGCAGCTGCGAATCTCTCCCATCCAAATATTGTCACCATTTTCGACTTCGGCCGTGACGACGATACTCTTTACATTGTGATGGAGTACATCGCAGGGGCCGATTTAAAGACTCTCATCCGTCGGCGGAAACTCCTTGCCCCACTCGAGGCAGTGGAGTTAATGATAAAGATCTCCGACGGTGTTGGCTATGCCCACCGGGCAGGTCTCGTTCACTGTGATCTTAAACCACAAAACATTCTGATTACACCTGACAACAAGATTAAGATTACCGACTTCGGTGTCTCCCGTGCACTGGCAACAATCCAACCCGATGAACATTCAGATGTTGTTTGGGGAAGCCCTCAGTATTTTTCTCCAGAGCAAGCCTCAGGGGGAGCACCTTCACCTGCCAGCGATGTTTATTCTCTTGGAGTGATCCTCTACGAAATGATCACCGGTCAACCTCCATTCGTGGCGGATAACGCAGCCGACCTAGCTCAGCTTCACCTGACCGCTGAGCCAATTCATCCTCGCTTGATCGAGCCCAGCATCCCCGAATCCCTGCAGCAGATTGTTCTAAAGGTTCTCGCGAAGGAGCCCTCTGCTCGCTACCGCACCGCGGATCAACTTGGTCGGATCCTCACGAATTTCAACTTGGATGCCATCCCAGGAGACCACTCACCCACAGGTGATGGATTGGACATCACAGATTTCGCACAGGTTAAGGCCATATCACCTCAAAATCCTGCGATAGCTTCGGAGATGGATTGGACCATGATCGCTCTTGGTTTGTTGGCATTTCTAACAATTGGTGGATTGATCCCCCTCTGGCTTTGGGTATGCTTGCTTTACCCTTCCTGCCCAATTAATCCAGGTTAATCCAACATACTGGTCGCACCCCACCGGCCGCGGTATAATTCGGACGAACGTTGTAAAAATTAGTCTAAATAACCAAAGCCAATGATTAGCTTTGGGAGGTATATGTGAATTCACCCCGAGGTAGAAACTCTCTCGTACTATTTATGTTAATGCTCACTATCGTGGCGGTTATTTTCTACTCCCGCAGCGAGGCGACCAAACCTGAAATACTGCCTTTAAACGAGGTCGCGGCAAAGGTTCAATCTGGTGTGATCGACCGAATAATCGTCGATGAAAACGAACTGGAATTGATTTACGCTGATGGCACCAATGCGTTCTCGCGCAAGGAGCCTACAAAGACGACGGTTGAACAGCTTAAAGATCTGGGCGTCACTCAGTCGGCATTAGCCCGCGAGAATCTTGAACTCGAGATCAAAGAACCCAGCGATCTGGGAACGATTATCAGCCTGATTACGTATATCCTTCCCGCGCTCCTCGTCGTGGGTTTGATCTGGTTCATGATGCGTCAAGCGCAAGGTACAAATAACCAGGCACTCTCCTTCGGGAAGAGTCGCGCACGTATGTTTACGGGCGACCAACCCACGGTTACATTCGAGGATGTTGCCGGCATTGAGGAAGCGAAAGAGGATCTTGAGGAGATTGTCGAGTTCCTTCAGGAGCCTGAAAAGTTTATTTCACTTGGCGCCCGCATTCCAAAAGGTGTGCTTCTTATCGGTGCACCAGGGACGGGGAAAACACTGCTCGCGAAGGCAGTCTCAGGGGAAGCGGGTGTACCCTTCTTCTCCATTTCGGGCTCTGAGTTCGTCGAAATGTTCGTCGGCGTCGGCGCAAGTCGAGTGCGCGATCTTTTCGATCAAGCAAAGCGCCACTCCCCATGTATCGTCTTTGTCGATGAGATCGACGCCGTTGGCCGTCAACGCGGCGCCGGCCTCGGCGGCAGCCATGATGAGCGGGAACAAACACTCAACCAGATGCTCGTCGAGATGGACGGCTTCGAGACGGATACGAATGTGATCATCATGGCGGCGACCAATAGGCCAGATATCCTCGATCCTGCTCTTCTTCGACCCGGCCGTTTTGACCGGCGAGTTATTCTCGACCAGCCGGATATGCGCGGGCGTGAGGCGATCCTGAAAGTCCATTCTAGAGGTAAGCCCCTTGAGGAGTCCGTAGATCTCTCGGTTATCGGAAAAGCAACCCCGGGATTTGTCGGCGCCGATCTCGAGAATCTCGTCAACGAAGCTGCAATCTTGGCCGCTCGTCGAGATAAAAAGACAATCGGGCAACAGGAGTTCGAAGAATCGATCGAGCGAGTTATCGCTGGCCCTGAACGCAAGAGCCGTCTCATCAGCGAAGGCGAGAAATTAATCGTCGCCTACCACGAAGCGGGTCATGCCGTCGTAAGTCACGTTATCCCCGAATCAGATCCCGTTCATAAAGTTAGCATCATAGCTCGGGGAATGATGGGCGGCTTTACGCTTGCCCTACCAGAGGATGACCGGACACTGATTTCCCGTAATAAGCTACTGGCGGATATGACCTTTGCCCTCGGTGGTCGCGCTGCTGAGGAGCTGGTCTTCAACGATATCACTTCAGGCGCATCGAGCGATCTCGAGCGGGTGACAAAGATGGCACGCTCGATGGTCACTCGACTCGGGATGAGTGATGAGCTTGGACCGATGGTATATGGGCAAAAAGAAGAGCTGGTTTTCCTCGGTCGAGAGATCTCAGAACAGCGAGACTACTCTGAGAGTGTCGCTGAGAAAATAGATACCGAGGTTCGTGGCTTGGTCCGAGATGCTTATGCTCGCGCTAAGGATATCCTGACCGAATATCGAAGTTCACTCGATACCATCGCCCAATATCTCGTCGAAGAGGAAACCATAGATCGAGAAACATTCGAGAAAATCTTCGGCGAACCTGTCAAAGAGAAAAACAGCGGAACCCCTCTCCTCGCGGGTGCGTGAAATTTCTAATCGATACTATAACCAACGCCCGGGCGATGATCGCCCGGGCGTTTCGCCTTCAGGTCTCCAACTAGAAACACGTTGGTTTAGTCTTCCGTCCCCGCATTCTCGCGATCCTGACGTACTAGCTCCCGCCTCAGAACCTTTCCGACGGTTGTTTTCGGCAGTTCGTCCCGGAATTCTACGTGTGTGGGAACTTTAAACGCAGCCATGTGTTCTTTGCACCACGCTTTAACTTCGTCGGCAGTCAATGTTTCGCCCGGTTTGAGAACCACCCACGCTTTTACAGTCTCTCCACGATAAGCATCGGGAATGCCTGCGACACCGACTTCAAGGACCTTGGGGTTTTCGGCGATAACTTCCTCAACTTCCCTGGGCCAAACCTGATAACCGCTGGGTTTGATGAGCTCCTTCTTACGATCCACAATAAAGAAATAGCCATCCTCGTCCATATAGGCGATGTCGCCGGTGTAGAGCCAGCCGTCTCGTAATGCGTTCGTCGTCTCTGTGGGCATATTTAAATAGCCCTTCATTACCTGGGGACCCTTCATTACAAGCTCCCCAATCTCCCCAGTTTCCAGCACAGTAACTTCATCATCCAGAGAGATGATGCGGACGTCCACGTCCGGGAAGGGGATGCCAATCGACCCCTCTTTGCTCATTCCGAAAACCGGGTTGCAGTGGGTCGCTGTTGGGGCTTCAGAAAGGCCATAACCTTCCACGAGTTTACCCCCCGTCAGCTCTTCAAATGTAGCCTGTGTCTCCCTCATCAGCGGAGCAGAACCAGAGATGCATGCCTTGATCGAACTCACGTCCACCTTGCCCGCCTTCACGTCGGGGTGATTGTTGATGGCGTTGTACATCGCTGGAACACCGGGATATATCGTCGGGCGGTACTTGGAAATCGAACCGAGGACATCTCCCATATCCCGTGGATTTGGGACCATCACCATGCTGGCGGCAGCAGCGATGCCGAAGCTCATCCCAGCGACCATGCCATAGACATGGAACATCGGGATCGCCATCAAGACGGTCTCGCCTCCCTCCTTGACGGAGGGCAGCCAGGATTTTATCTGCAGCGTGTTGGCTACGAGGTTTCCATGCGTCGCGATTGCCGCTTTTGAAAGGCCGGTCGTACCACCGCTATACTGGTATAGAGCATCATCCTTGGGTTTCATTTCTATCTGCGGTCGATCAGCGGCTGAGTATTCCTTCAGCAGATCCTGCAGCCAATAATCCCCCTCTCCAAGCTCGACTCGATGACCGTCTTTCTTCTCTTTGGTCAGAGTGAAAAGGAAGCGAAGCATTCCGGGCAGATATTCTTTAATATTCGTGACGATCAACTTCTTGATAGGAGTCTTCGGTTGAACTTCTTTAATCATGGAGTAGAAATTGCTCATGACGAGCATAATCTCCGTCCCCGAATCCTTCATTTGATGTTCAATCTCGCGACCGGTGTAGAGAGGGTTCGTGGCGACAACAATCCCGCCCGCTTTGAGTATCGCGTAGAATGCCATTACGAACTGCGGCGAGTTGGGCATGAAGATGCCAACTGGTGTTCCTTTCTTTACGCCCATAGCAGCAAGTGCGCCCGCGAGCCGGTTCGTAATTTCATCCATCTCGCTATAGGTAATGACCGAACCCTTAAATATCGCACAAGCCTGATCAGGATACTTTGCTGCAGCATTCTCAATAAAATGATAGAGCGGCACTTCTGGGTACTCGATGGACTTCGGGACTTCTGATTCGTAGTGTTTAAACCAGGGTCGCTCTTTCATGTCTGCATTCTCCTTTAAGATTGATTGGGCGATGAAATCTACCTTCTTTTATACAATGGAATAAGCGCTATGCAAAGCGAGAGTGATATAATTCACCATCTTCGCCGCGTCTGATCGGCGAAGAAACGGCTCAAAACCCATCGATGAATGATGGCTATGCGCAAAACACTCAGCGCACATCATTACAATATCCAGATTCTTTCCAGGAGGCATTGCATCAATGAAAGCGCAGAACATACCCGGCACAAAGGCGAAGAAACTCTTAGAACGAGACCATAAAGTAATATCCCCTTCCTACCCAAGGGCTTACCCATTTGTAATGGACCATGGAAAAGGATCCGAAATTTGGGATGTTGATGGTAACCGCTTCATCGACTTCGCCTCTGGAATCGCTGTATGCTCAACCGGTCATAGCCATCCGAAAGTCGTTGAAGCGATTAAAAACCAGGTAGATGATTTCATTCATATATCTTCCGATTTCTACCATCCAGTATGGGTAGAATTCTCTGAAAAAATAGCCTCTACCGCTCCTTTTAAAGAACCCGCTAAAGTATTCCTGGGAAATTCCGGCACGGAAGCTGTCGAGGCTGCAATTAAACTCGCCCGATCTCATACAGGCCGACATCACTTCATAGGTTTTTTTGGCGCGTTTCACGGGCGGACAATGGGCTCACTAGCCTTCACATCCAGTAAGACACAATATCGGGAAAACTTTAGCCCGATGATGAGCGGTGTGACCCACGTCCCTTATCCGGACGCATATCGACCGATCCTCGTTCAATCCAAAGACGAAGACTATGGCGAAGCTGTAGTGCGCTATATAGAGGAGGTCGTGTTCGCCCGAACAGTTCCACCCCAAGAGACGGCCGCAATCATGATCGAGCCCATCCTTGGTGAAGGCGGGTACGTTGTCCCTCCCGC
>CBDTTY010000001.1:0-48777 GCA_965363875.1 uncultured Anaerolineales bacterium | reverse complement strand
TGAAGGGAGAATATGAAATAGGACGCCTCATTGAGGCGTCCTATTAATGAACAGAGTTGCAGATGAAGCTATTTTTTCGCAGTGTCGTCTTTCTTCTTGGTGGTAGAAGCTTTCTTCTCTGGAGCTGCTTCTTTTGTGGATTTCTTCTTCTGGTCTTCAATGACACCCTTGCCTCGCTTCTGAAGATCCTCGGCCATTAATTTTGCCTCTTTGGCGAGATCTTCCGCGCGAGCACGCGTATCATCAATGACACCTCCGGCTTGATCCTTCAACTCAATACCCTTGTCATAGATTAGGGTTCGGGTCTCCTCTCCAGACTGCGGGGCAAAGAGCAGAGAGACAGCCGCGCCGACTAGACCGCCAATTAAAAAGCCTGAGACGAAGGCACCAAAATCACTGTTATTATCCGACATAATCCGTTCTCCTTTTGTTAATTTCTTTATTCAAATTTACTTAGGGCGGCGAAAGTCAAACAACTCGATTGCGCGTCTTAGCGCCGCGAATGAGCTGTTCGCTTTGACAACAGGTGCAACAAGGTTATCGCTGAGAAATTTAGTAGTTCCGCGCAACGAACCGACTGTCTCGTTTGTGGCTTCGAGTATCGGCCTGATCTCGTATTGAAGGAGGTTCGTCAGGCGGGCTAGCTGAACAAGCATGATAATAAGTGCTAGGCCGATGATTAGAGATTCGAAGGCCATAAAAATTATCATAATGTCGCGAAAGGTTTCAGTTTGTGCGGGATTTTGAACCATTACGGTCGCAGCGACAATAATTCCTGCGATAAGCAAAAGAACAATCACCACTCCCAGTACGATCCATATCGTGGGAATCTTATCGCCCGAAGGGGTGGCCTCAACGGGCGAAGATGTGTCAGTTGATGGTGTCAAAGTATCTTTTTCAGTCATTGATGTCGATTATAACACAAGCAAAATCGCTGAATTTGTGTCTAACGACGGCGGCGGGACTTTTTTTGTGAGCGGGAATTAGGTTTGACCAAGATGGCAGTTAGAACAAGGCTCAGTATCGTTCCCAGAAGCGCAGGGAACAAGTTGATAGAGCCTAGCCTTAGCAATTGCCAATTGATTAGTTCGCCAAGCAGGTGACCTGAAAAGAATCCGACCCACGCAGATACCAAATATATTACGATACGTTTGAGACTGCCGCCGCGAAGGATGTGGAAAAGGAAGGCACAAGCCGAGGCGATGGTCAACCCCAGGATAAAGCCATGAAGAGTCATGGAAGGATTATCCCTCCTCCTAGGCATTCTTCCCCCTCGTAAAACACTGCGTACTGCCCGGGGGTTACGTCAGGGAGCGGTTTAAGAAGTTGGATTTCTGCATGAGCATGATCAAGGGCACGAAGGGTTGCGCCGACTTCCTCTGCCTTATATCGCACTCTTACAAGTAAGGGGCTGCCGTCTTTAGGCGGAGAGCCAGAAATCCAATTTGCCTGCCCGATATTGAAGCTCGTACGGCCGAGTCTGTCCTTGGGACCGACGACGAGAACATTATCCCCCATATTCTTGTTTATTACATAGAGTGGAAACGATTTCGAAACTCCGATGCCTTTGCGCTGCCCGATTGTGTAATTTGCTAAACCCGAATGCTCACCGAGAATTTCACCTTTCTCATCGAGAATGGGACCCGGGGGGGATAGTTGAATTCCCTGGTCGGAGAGGAATTCTCGATAATCCTGGTCGCCCACGAAACATAGGTCCTGGCTCTCGGCCCGGTCAGCGATTGGGAGATTGAGTTTTGCAGCTTGTTCACGAACTTTGTTTTTGTTGATATCGCCCAGGGGGAATATAGTGCGTGCGAGTTGATGTTGCTGCAGAACGCTGAGAACGTATGTTTGATCCTTGTTTTTATCCTTAGCTCGGAATAAGTGATAGCGATCTCCTCCATGGTGTATCCGTGCGTAGTGACCCGTTGCCAGGCGACTTGCGCCCATTGCGACGACGCTTTCTAGAAGGAAGCCCCAGCGGATTATTCGATTACATCGCATACAGGGGTTCGGTGTTCTTCCTTGCGCATAGTCATCAATAAAAGGATCGACAACCTCTCTCTTAAACGTGTCTTTGACATCCAGGGTGTGGAAGGGTATGTCGAGTTGACTCGCCACTCGCCTGGCAAGGGAGACATCTTCCGGGGAGCAACATCGGTTGCTTGTCTCTGGTCCAGCAGACCAAAGGCGGAGCATTACGCCGAAGACATCGAAACCTTGCTCAACAAGAAGGGCGGCTGCAACCGAGCTATCGACACCCCCACTCATCGCTATGGCAACTGTATTGTTTTGTGGAGTCATTGTTGGATTCTATCACGAGGGTTTTGGTAAGTAGATCAAGAAGTGATCTCGAATAGATGGATACGGTTTATAATTGTTGTTAAGAAATCAAAGGAGGCTTACTTCGATGCAGACAACTATTGAAACGATCCATGGGCGAGAAGTGCTTGATTCTCGAGGGAACCCAACGGTCGAGGTTGAGGTTTCGCTTTTTGATGGCAGCTGGGGCCGCGTGATTGTCCCATCGGGTGCATCGACAGGGGTTCATGAAGCGCTTGAAATGAGGGATGGGGATAAGTCTCGTTTCGGCGGTAAGGGCGTATTAAAAGCGGTAGAGAATGTAAATTCTGAACTTGCAGAACTTTTTCTGGGGTGGGATGCAATCGAACAGCGGGCAATCGATCTGGCCATGATTGAAGTCGACGGCACAGAGAACAAATCACGGTTGGGCGCCAATGCCATACTTGGTGTGAGTTTGGCGGTAGCTAAAGCTGCAGCTAATTCCCTCCAGCTCCCTCTCTACCGGTATATCGGTGGAGTGAGCGCGCATATCCTGCCGGTGCCCATGCTAAATATATTAAACGGTGGAGCACATACTGGATGGCAGTCGACGGACGCTCAAGAGTTCATGATCATGCCGCTGGGAGCGGGATCTTTCTCCGAAGGCCTGCGGTGGGGTGCAGAGATCTACCAGGAACTTAAAGCAGTGCTGAGAGAGAAAGGATACACCGCGCTTGTAGGTGATGAAGGAGGATTTGCGCCGGCATTAAAATCAAACGCTGAAGCAGTAGAACTCATCTTAGTGGCCATTGAAAAAGCCGGATATACAACCGGAGAACAGGTATCGATTGCGCTCGATCCAGCAGCATCCGAGTTTTACGATATTGATCGAGGGGTGTACCAGCTGCGCAGTGAGGGGAAGGAGCTTAGCGGCGAGGAAATGGTCGAGTTCTGGGAATCATGGGTTAGGCAATATCCAATCGTTTCCATCGAAGACGGACTTGCACAAGACGACTGGGATAGCTGGCAATTAATGACCGCGAAGATGGGAGATAAAATCCAAATCGTTGGTGATGATTTGCTTGTAACGAATCCCGAGCGTGTAAGAAAAGGCGTTGAATTACAGGCCTGCAATTCGCTGTTAGTAAAAGTAAACCAAATTGGCACACTGACAGAAACGCTTGAAGCTGTTCAGGTGTGCCGGGAGGCAGGCTGGAGGGCAGTTACATCTCACCGCTCCGGAGAAACTGAAGATGCCACAATTGCTGACCTCTCCGTCGCCATTCACATGGGACAAATAAAGACGGGGGCCCCTGCTCGATCAGATCGCGTTGCGAAGTACAATCAGCTTCTTCGCATAGAGGACGAGCTCGGAGACACTGCTCAGTATGCAGGATGGTCTTGCTTGGGAGTTGCTAGCCAAAAGTAGCGTTACTTTACAGCGGACAGTTAATTAAGAAGAAACTGGCGAGTTCTATTCGCCAGTTTCTTTTATTTACGAGATGTACAGGTTCGAGTGCTAGCCTGTAATTGGTGGTATATCCCCTGATTGAGCTTCGGTGGACGACCCTGGTACAGGTGTTGTGCAGTGAGGACAAATCTGCCAGGGGAGCTGTAGAAGCTGGCCACACTGACGGCATACTTTTCGGAGTCGAGTGTGGCAATGAGCGCAAACTTGCCAATTCTTTTCCGTATGACTTCCACATCCTGGACATAACAAACGCTCCTCAACTTGCGAAAGGAGCGCCTCTTCTTCTAGCGAAAGCTGGTACTCCTCAGCAAGCGTCAGGGATGGGCGGATTATGAGGTAGATGATAAGTCCAGGGAGATTCAAGATGGCCACCAGGATAACCGTGAGAATGTGTACGAGTTTATCGTGGGACCTGGAGCGGATATCCCTGAGCGTCCAAAAAATCAGACTCAGCCATAAAGCAGCCAAGAAGGCACCGAAAAAGGCCGTGATATATGTAAAGAATTTTCCTAATGAAGCGATTCCGAAAATATCCAGCATGGGCACTCCTGACGAGCGGCATTATAGCATGCAGTTTACTCATGGCGATGCAAATTCTGGGCCACTTTGACAGCGAGATTCCACTGAAGTATAGTCGCTGTCATCGGCTTCGGCACGCAATTTGCACTGAATGGGGGTGTGATATGGGGGATAAACAGTTGGGCTACCGGATTATGGATCTTGACTCTGGCGATCGCCCACGTGAACGGCTCGCCGCTTTAGGTCCCGGGGCTCTATCCAATGCAGAGTTACTGGCCATTATGCTTAGGACGGGTATCAAAGGGATGAACGCTGTTCAGTTAGCGCAGACACTATTGATGGAGGTCGGAGGCCTTGCCGGATTACATCGCATCTCGCTTCCTGAACTTGAGAGTAAACGGGGAATCGGGTTCGCAAAGGCCACTCAAATACAAGCAGCGGTTGAGTTAGGACGTAGATTTGCTACAGTGAACCAAGAGGACAAACCGCGAATCCAGTCACCGCAGGATGCTGCAAATCTAGTTCTCTATGAAATGGGTGCATTAGAGCAGGAGCACTTACGAGTACTGCTATTAGATACACGAAATCAAGTCATTAAGGTTGAAGATGTATACCGTGGATCGCTTAACAGTTCTGTTATTAGAGTAGGTGAGGTCTTTCGGGAAGCAGTGCGGCGCAATGCTGCTGCCATAATTGTTGCGCATAATCATCCGAGCGGCGACCCAACGCCCAGTCCTGAAGATGTTGCTGTAACTCGGGCAATTGTGGGTGCCGGGAAGCTTCTCGATATTGAGGTGCTTGATCATCTCGTAATCGGAAAAAACCGCTACGTTTCGATGAAATCAAAAGGCATGGGGTTTAATAACTGAGCATGGAACACCAAGTGATTTTGCTCCCGCGTGAGAATTACTGGACATGGGTTCGCTCATGTACTGAATATGTTCTGCAGTATGGACCGAACTTGACCCAGGACCCTCAAACTGCAGCGCAATACATGGCGCCTGCCCAGGTGATAACTTTCCCCGTTGTTCCCGGCGGATATCCTGAATATAGTCAACTTGATGAGTGGTTTTTTTCGCAGCACCCTGGAGTTCGCCTTGACCCGATTTCCACGGACACCGCGGAAGGGTTGCAGGAGGAATTCGCACTGCGAATCGCCGATGAAGATCGCTACGGGCAAAAACGCAAATCTTTCTACTTGCTTTGGCCCACCGATTACTCATTTATCACTCAAGAATATGGGGCAAATCCACAGATATACAGCCGTTTTGGCATGCCAGGCCATGAGGGCGTAGATATCCGCGCTTTGAATAACACCAACATCTATTGCTGCGCCGACGGTGTCGTCTATCGGGTTCATAATAACCCAGACCCCAGGGTGCACGCTTATGGGAAACATGTTCGTGTACGACATAAAGATGGGTACAAAACCGTATATGGGCATCTTGCGCGACCATTGGTGCAGGTGGGACAGGAATTGAAGGCCGGCGAGCTGCTTGGGAGAGCGAACTCCACTGGAGCATCTACTGGTTCACACCTGCACTTAACGTTGAAGAGAGATGGAGCGACCGACCGCGGGGAGACGAATTACCCAAAGGACATCATCGACCCAACGCCGTTTCTTATATGGCCGGCGGCGAAGAAATCGTTCGAACCCTCACGCCTTAATCATGAAAAATGCCTTCTCGGTGCACACGCAAGGGTGGGAGAGCCATTACAAGACGAAGATCTTAACCTAATAAGATTGGCGAGGTTAGAAGCTGTCAAGCTGGAGCTTGACGAAAGTCTCGATACGATCGAACGCATCCGAGGGTTGAATCCGGCGATGTTCATCGTTGTGCGTGTGACGGGAGATTTTTCTGGCGAGGCAATCTCCACAGAAAGATTTTTCGCATCGATTGAAAACAATTTTGGACGGCTGTATCGATCCGGGATCAGATATTTTGAAATCCACAGCAATCCGAACGTCCAAAACTCAGGGTGGCGGCGGTCCTGGCGTGATGGGTTGGAGTTCTCACAGTGGTTTACAAAAGTAACCCAGATGATTAAGGCGCGTTTCCCCGAGGCCAAGGTCGGATTCCCTGGTTTATCTCAGGGTGAACTTCTCCCAGGGTGGAGAGCAGATGATGCTCAATTTCTCAATGAAGCGGTGAGCGCTGTCCAGAATGCTGATTGGGTTGGCGTGAATTGCTATTGGACGGATCAGGCCTCTCTAAGAGAGCGCAATAAGGGGCGTGCATTCGAGGTATATCGAGACAAATTCCCGGATAAGCAACTCATTATTACTGAGTTCTGCAACCCCATCCAAGGCATAGCGGATAGTACGAAGGCTCGCCAATATATAGAGTTCTACCGGATGGTTCGTGCCCAACCTGGAATTGCTGCAGCATTTGCTTTTACTTTGTCTGCTGATCGAGGCCATGATGCGATTGTGTGGCGTTCAGAAACATCAGACGGGAGCGAATTTGCGGAACTGATCGGTAAAAGATCGCTCTAAGGCGAACCCGGCAGTTTTTTACCAGGACACCGGGATCTTCTTTTTGCTGCCACTTCGATCACGCCGAAAAATATGGCCGTGGTCGCGACCATACCCCCACAGACGGTACGTAACCCAAACATCCTGTTTGCAATACGCCAAAACCTTGTCAATCTCGCCTTTCTTGTACCATTCAACCGCGGCAAGACCGTCAGCGGACTTGCTTTCATCCAGAGTTGCCTCTGCGAGGTGATCTAGGCCGACTCGAAATCCAAGTGTTAGCGAGATGTCTGCAAGCATGTCTGCGGTCTTCTCTACCAAGGACCGATCGATAGAAAGCCCATAGGGTTTAAGAACTGTGTAGTCAAAACGGATGAGATTGAAGCCGACGACTTTGGATGCGGAAGCAAGTTCGTCAAGGAGCGCACCAGCATCATCCTCTTTGAATAAGGACCAGCCATCCTCTTCGACGTGATAGGTTACGCCAGCAGAGAGGCCCATCTTATCGATATGGTCCCAACCGCCGACCTCATCTGCAAGGCGCTTTGTCTCAAGATCGAATACGAGAGTTTTAAATGAGTTCATAGTATTTCTATCCCTTGTGTTGCCGGCGGCTAAGTAGAAAAATGACGCAGAATACGACGAGAACGGAGAAACCGAGTAGAAGCCAAGGTAGAAGCGGCTGGGCGAAATCGAGCAGATTGGGGTTTGAGAGTGACGTCCACCTCCACTCGTTTTCTAATTGAGAGAGGGGACGTTGATACACCCGTTGAACACCGCCTTCACAGCTTGTTCCTTCCTGATAAGCATCTAAAAGCAGTGCCACACCGCCAACACCATAAATGTCAAGCAAATATTGTGTGAAGGATGCGCTCTGTGCGTATGCCAGCAAGGCATCCTCTTCAGAAATAGGGAAGGATGCACACAGGGAGTGCATTGAAATTAGCGCGTTCTCGCGGGCGGCGCGATCCAACTCGAAGATGTAAGCAGGATTGGGCACGCCTTCTTGGAGCGTGGCCAGTCCTTCGTTGAGCCAGGTGGGTAGGTTGTGATATGGGTCGCCCATGCGTTCGTAAAGCAGGATATGAACAAGCTCGTGGGGGAGATCGCGTTCCAGAGAGATTTGACCCTCTACGCCAGTTGGCGCGGCCAAAAGTATGGTACTCAATTCTGGTTGGGTATGCCCGCCGACCCATGTCGCACCGCCCATGCGTATACTTGATTGAAGCTGACTAACTTTAGGGTAGATGTAAATAGACACATGATCCAGAGCTGGCAGTGCGAGATCGCGCTGAATTTTCAAAATGGAATCATTCGCCAAGTTGAGGATATCCTGACCACGGGTTATATCACCTTCTATCCAATGGACGGTGATGTTGGGATTGCTAAGGGAGTGCCAATTGAAACGATTATCCTCGTAAACAAAGGATGCGGGGTCTGTGACGTAGTTGCTGCCATCTGCGAAGTCGATCTGCCACCAGTAAGTGATTGTGGAAAATGGCTCTACCCCGAGCGACTGAACATCTTCAATTGCTTCCGCTGAGGTCGTAGAGCCGTCTGAAAGGACAGCAATGGCGACGTTTGTAAATTCAGATGAGCCCTCGCGGATGAACACTGCCGCACGAATTACTTCGCTTACAGCTTGAATTTGCGCGCTGAAGTTGATGGTTGAACCATATTTATAATCGGCGTGTGAATCGACGTGAATCTCGTCCGCCTGGGCTGAAACAGGTTCCAGCGGAGAAAGAAGTAATAAAGCAACAAGCAGGATGGGCGGCAGTTGTCTGATGGCTACACCCCGAGAAAATAGAGAAGCGGCGTCAATGTGATTGGGCTTAGCATCGTTGATACAAGAATTGCACCAGTGACGAAGTCAGGTTCTGAATCGTATTGGAGCGCAAGGATAGAGGCAAGGACCGCAGTAGGCATGGCGGACTCGAGAACGCCTGCTTGCATGCCGATCATGGGCATACGAAGCGCGTTTGCCATGAACCAGGCAACGATTGGAGAGAGAATTAATCGAAGGGCGACCACGATAGATAGTAAACCGAGGCGCTTTGGAGGACCCGCTTTGCTGATCTGCATTCCCAGAACCAGCAGCATCATGGGAATCATTGCCGATGCCAGAAGTTCGATCGGTCGGGAAATGGCTTGCGGAAGGCTAATATTGAGAGCGCGCAGAATGAGTGATAAAAAGATGGCATATACGGCAGGCACCCTGGCCAGATTCTTTACAGCACGAAGCGGGTCCATCCTCCCAGCGCTGGCGATGTAAACACCCACTGAGTTAGTCCACAAAGCGCTCGTGATGAAATAGATACTTGCCCAGAGCAAGCCGGCTTCGCCCAACGCAAAGTGGTTAAGCGAAAGACCATAATTTCCTGAATTGATAAACGCTACGCTGAGTATGAAGGCGGATGCCAGCGCTTGGGGTAAGCGAAGAAGTTTTGAGAGCGCCCAGCTGAGCAAGAGCATAAAGACGATCACGCCCGA
Source organism: uncultured Anaerolineales bacterium (assembly GCA_965363875.1). Classification (GTDB taxonomy): domain Bacteria; phylum Chloroflexota; class Anaerolineae; order Anaerolineales; family E44-bin32; genus E44-bin32. The sequence goes on along the minus strand of CBDTTY010000001.1, from coordinate 39,535 downwards.
TGCAAGGATAACCATGCTTACGATATCATTCTTGGGAATTTCTGTTTTGAGTACCAGGTCAAAAACGAGGGCGGGTACGAGGATGTGAAAAATTGCAGCGGAGATGGGTCGGGGATCAAGGCGCGTTCTCCGTTGGAGGACAAAGCCCGCCCCAGCGACAGCGAGGATCGGGAAAATATTACTCGTGAAAAGGCTTAGGAATTCCCTCAATCCACGGCATCCTCTGCAGGGTCATCGAAATCAAAGATCAAGAGATCAGGGGTGCCTTCGAGAAAAGCCAGGTGTTCGAGTGCTTCATCAGCTTTTTTGACAGTCTCGGGATCAGCTGCTGAGGCTTGGATTGTTAATAGGGCTGTTCTGGCCACGTCGCCACCAAGCTGCCCCAAAGACCATATCGCAACGTGAGTTACTTCATCGCTGACGTCTTCGAGAAGCTCCACAAGAGATTGTGCTGCATCGTGAAGCTCAAGTTCACCTGCGGCGCGAGCTGCCTCGGCGCGAATTCGCGGTGAGTGGTGATCTAACTCCTGGAGAATTTCGGGTCTCCAAACTGGGTTAGCTGATCTACCCATAGCTAATAAGGCAGACTGCAATAAGTCCTCATCTCCTGAGTGGTGCGCATCTGAGATGATCGCTTGCACATCTTCACGGGAAGAGAAGCCGAGGGATTTTACACAGGCGCAATGTAACTCAGAAGAGGCGCCAGCCCTTATGGTTTCTAGAAGATCGTCCACGATCTGGTTTGACTCCTCTAAAGAAACATCTTCGATTTCTGCTAAAAGGACGAAACGTCCAAGAGCATTCGCGGCAGCAGTGCGCACTTCAATAGAGCTATCTTCGTTAAAAGTTGTAAGGAAAGCTGTAAGGAGAGATGGGTCTGTCGATTCCCATAGATTGCCAATCGCGATCTTTCTAATATTCGGGTCGGGGTCATCGAGGCCGAGACGATTGATGCTATCGAATAAGAGCTCAACATGCTCATCGGCTTGTTGGCCGAGTGTCGCCAGCAAGGTGCGGCGCCGCAGAGGAGACAGTGATTGCCAGCAAATAGAGAACCGATCGAGCTGGCGGGTGTCTAAATCAGAAAGCGCAGAGAGTTCATCGATGGGCAGAAGCTGATCTTCATCCATCAAAAGCGAGAATAATTCGTCTAGTTCTTGATCCATAGGAAGTCGCAGTAGGGATGCTAAGGAAGAGAAATTGGATTGATGAAATCCTGTAGGTTGATATAGACCATGAGAAAAATTAGGATGGCAAAGCCGATGGCGTGGGCGATACCCTCGAATCGAGGAGATATTCGGCGCCCAAAGATTGCCTCGTAAAGGACAAACATTAATCGCCCACCATCGAGAGCAGGGAAGGGCAGTAGATTGGCTAATGCCAGGCCGATACTAATAACCCCGATTAAGTTTAATGTAATGAAGGGTCGGTCGGATGCCCGATCGATTGTGCTTGCCCACGACAACATATCATGAATGCCTTTTAAACCGCTAAGACGTGCTTCCTCAGGTGAGGCTTGACCGCTTAATAATCGTCCCGGAAGCTTGACCAGCGCGGTGATCTGGGTTATGACCGAATCCACACCCCACTTAGAGGCTTCGAGCCACCCCATCTGAGCGGTGGGGAAACTCAATGTCACACCAATGGGTCCTTGATCGGCAGGGAATTCTACGCGTGGGACCATGGCTAGTTCAACAATTTGTCCGTCTCGATCAACAACAATAAGCGTTGTTTCGCCGAGTTTTGCATGAATGGCTTCCTGCATATCGCTTATGCCCTGGACGGGAATGTCATCGACGAATTCGACGATGTCGCCGGCAAGCATCCCGGCAGCGTAGGCAGGTGTCTCTTCAAGGACTTCAGCGATGAGAACGCGGCTGACATCGGGCGCAGCAAATTTGAAAGCCAGGAGAAAAGCAAGGAAGCCCAAGAGAATATTCATTACAGGACCAGCAGAAAGGACGAGCGTACGTGTCAGTTTGCTCGATGAAGAAAGACCGTTCGGTATATCTGGATCATCCTCTCCCGCGAAACGGACAAAGCCACCGAACGGGATCCAGTTCAAAGAGTACTTAACCCCGCCAGCTTCGAATAAGGTCAGCAGTCGAGGCGGGAAACCTAAACCAAACTCATCGATTTTCACACCGCGCCATTTACCAACGAGAAAGTGGCCCAACTCGTGACCTATTAGCAGCACCGAGAGAACGATTATGAACAGAAAGAAATCTGACACGAAATTCACCTACGCCTTTGTTTTGCCGCGATTATATCACTGGGGTGATTGTTCATTGGACGCGGTCAGAGCCACGCCATTTCCGGGTGAGCAGCGGTAGATATCTAGAATGCCATCGATAGAACGGAGCTGACGCTCGACTTCATGGGAATCCTCAAAAGAGCAAATGCAATGAACATTAGGTCCGGCGTCGATTGTGTAACACACAGCTAGACCATCCTCTCGCCAGCGGGTTACATGCTTCATGACGCTGATCGACTCCGGTTCCAAGTATAGAAGCGGCGGGTCTGATGTCATCATCACGGAATGCATCAAGTTTGAGTCCTGCTCAACAATTTGAGCAAGTGCTTGAAAGTCCTTTTGCAGAATCGCTTTCTTACAGATTTCCAGACGACGTGCTGCATCCTGTATGCGGATTGCTTGAATTGGACTTGTGGGCGCAAGCAGGTGGCCTGCGGATGATCCTGTCGATTTGTGTTCTTTTTTGACAACTGCGACGAGATCGACCAATTGCCAATGTTCTGCAGGAACAAGCTGCTCAGCGTACCCGTCCTCGTTAGTTTCTCCCGAGAATAATTGTACGAAACCGCCGAAAATTGAGCGAGCTGCAGATCCAGAACCGCGACGGGCGAGGATGGATAGCTGCTTCATGTCTAGATCCAGCCCGGCCGCATTGCTAGCTGCTGCAGTCAGGGCAGCGAAAGCTGAGGCTGAAGAGGCGATGCCTGCACCAGCGGGGAAGTTGCTTAGACTGCGTATATTGGCGAAGGAAGGAAGCCCTGAGAGAGTGCGAATGAGATCCAAATGCACCGTAACCCGGCTGGCCGCTTTCTCTGATGCGGGGCTTCCGTTGATTTCGATTTGATCGGCTTCCAGGCGGTCATCGAAAATTACGGTTGTATTCGTTTGGAGATTCGAGAGCGTCATGGAGAGGGAAGCGTTGGCAGGAAGACGGAGTGCAGGATCGCGGTTGCCCCAATACTTGATGAAGGCGATGTTTGGAGAAGCGATCGCTGTTGCGCGTTTTTCTAACATCCATTTATTTCCAGTCTTAGAAGTGAAACATCATTCTTCGGCAATAAAGACGCGGGTCCCTCCAGGCATTGAGACAGTTGCATCGCCGGGGTCATAGTCGATGAAGGGTGTTGTCCAGCGGAAAATCCACTGAGCGTCCTGAGGTCGTGCGTTCACACAACCATGTGACATGGGGACACCGAAATTGTTGTGCCAGAAGGTTGAATGGATTGCTACACCATTGCCTACGAAGAGGGTTACCCAACCGATTCCTGGTAGATCGTAACCGCCTCCAGTCGTTCCGCCGCTCATGTGGAGCGAGATCAACTTGCGCCAGATCTGGAAGCCACCAATCGGAGTAGCCCACTCATCGACCGGCTCACCGGAGGCGTTAAATTTTGCGCCAGAAGAAATGCGGCAGAAAAAGACCTCACGATTACCTTCAAAACACGACAGCGTCTGAGATGTCAGGTTTACTACGACCCGTTTATCTTCAACCTCCGGGTGGATAGGAGACAGATCACCTTCAATAAGCGGCCGAAATGCACGAGCATCAGCCCAGAAGATGTCGCCATATCCGTAACGCTCATTAATACGGTAGAGGGGGTTATTGCCTGAATCGTCTGTGCGAATTTGGTCAACCCATAATATTTGGCTGTAAGATAGACGCGGAGTTAGGCTTTCTTTCAACCAGGGAGAACGGGCAGGCGGGTTTTCCAATATGAGATCCACCCAGGGGACCGTCACCTGAACCCACATCCCTTCACCTAGGCTCGTCTCGGGCAATAGGTCTACGGGTTCGTTCGGTTCATTTTGGACGGGCTGAACTGTACCAGACCACAGATAGCCATCTGGAGTTTCCACCCAGCGTTGGTTAAAGCGGTATGGATGGTGCCCGACTACCTCGCGCAGCCAGGGAACGACGGCATCCTCATAAAGGGTCCCGATCGCTTGGCTGGTTGAATCGGGTCGTATGTGAAGCTCGACATTGGGCGATGCGACTCTGCCGAGACGTTCTGCGCTTGGAAAATCCGGTAACGCGAGTCCTCGCAGGAATCTCTGGGATGCAAACCCGCCCAGACCCAGGGCAGACATTCTTAGCGCATCTCGACGGTTTATGCGTTCGACAACTCTTGAAGATGGTTTCATGTGACCAATATTATCTCGTATTTCTTAATAATTGGTGAACAGGAAGAATGTATAGATAGAATCGAAACTCAATTCTCCACATTTGAGGGATATGGTCAAGGGCTGAGTACAGATAGTAAAATAGTGATCATGGATGGGAAGATAATTAATGCGATTCGCTAACAATCACACACTAAAAATTACCTTGCTTGGAATTCTTATTCTGCTTACCGCTTGTGGCGGGGCAGGAGACAATGGGCAGGCTCCAGTAACGCCCACACTGGAACGGCCGATCATACCAACAGCATCGCCCACGGCTGCGCCTGGTCTGGTCTATCTAGTTAGCGGAGGTGAGGTCTCAGAGAGGATGACTTCCAGAGTGGAAGACCTCATCACAACGCTCTCTGCAGCTGAAGGAAGTGAATTTATCGTCCTGGCTGAAATCTCTGACAGTGATCTCGAGCAGAACGCAAAGGTTGTTTTTTACCTTCCACCTGATCAGGGATTAAATGACTTGGTGGCGCGACATCCAGCGGTGCAGTTTGTGGCTATTGGGATCCATGGCTTAAGCGAGGCAGACAATCTAACGAGGATCGGTCCAGACGGTATGGGTTCAGATCACGTTGGCTTCATCGCCGGTGTTATATCAGCTGTAGTGACACCTGATTGGCGGGTAGGTGCTGTGTCAATGCTGAACTCCGGGGAAGAACAGGCTAGTAATTTAGCGTTTCAAAATGGGGTGAAGTTCTATTGTGGATTGTGCCGACAAGCTTATCCACCTTTCCATTCATATCCGCTTGGCGTTGAGGCATCTTCATCTGATGTTTCAGCAGTTCAGGATGCAATCGATACACTAGCTAACCTGGATGTGGATACGATCTTCTTGTCTCCTGAATTGAGCGGAACAGCATCGGCGGAAATGCTCGAAGGTCCAGATTTGAGCTATATTGGCGGCACGTCACCAGGAGATGATCTTGGAGCGAAATGGATCGCGACGGTGCGGGCTGCACCTGAACTGGCAATCGCAGAAATCTGGGATAACGTTTGGATGGGCGATGGCGGAGGAACTGTGTCCATGCCGATTATCATCGAGGATATCAACTCTGAGCGATTGACGCCTGGACGAGAAGCGTGGGTGCAGGAGGTACTGCAAGATCTTATCAATGGCTACATCGACATCGGGGTGGATCCCATAACCGGCATAGCTCGCTAATCTTCAAAAAAACGCCCTGGCGGGCGTTCTGCAATTGGTGACTGAAGGGTTCCAGGTCATAACTAAATCCACAAAAGGACAAGCTAAAATTTTCCTATTGGAGTTATTACAGGGCGAGGGACGGGATTCGAACCCGCGACATCGCGCTCCACAGGCGCGCGTTCTGCCACTGAACTACCCTCGCCATGCTGACCTGCATCTTCACGAAAAAGTAAACGAAAGACACCCAACTTATGCGAGCGTTATTCTAACACGAAGGCAGGTATCGAGCCACAAAAGAAACGTACTTACCCAGACAACCGGGCTTTTATCCGTGCTAGAAGATCGCTACGAGAAAAGGTATCTTGCTCGCCAGAGACCATATCCTTCAAAGAGACTTTATCTGCCTCCATTTCATCGGGGCCAATAATTACAACCAGCGGGATTTCATTGCGATCTGCGTACTTTAGCTGCCGTTGGAGGCGTACGGGTTGCGGGTACCACTCGACACGATAGCCAGCTTCGCGCAGCTCTGCAGCGATTTGAATAGAAGCGCTCTCACCGGCCTCTTCAAAAGTTGTGATCAAGATGTCCGTAGGACTCACGCGTAGATCAGGTTTAATCCCGTTTTCGTCCAGGACCAATCCGAATACGACATCTCCCATCGCGAAGCCCGTCCCAGGGATCGGGTTGCCACCAACAATGGAGACAAGATCGTCGTAGCGACCACCGCCGAGGATCGACCGATGATTGCCTTTGACGTCCCTGGCCTCGTAAACTGTTCCAGTGTAGTAGTCAAGTCCCCGGATTATGGTTGGATCATAGTCTAGATATTCATCCACTCCGAGCGCTTCGGCGGCTTTGAAGTATTGAAGCATTTCCGGTGAAGATTTCCAGGCATCAAGATCCTCGAGCATCTTCACGAGGCCAGTAAATTGATCTTCGTTTAATCCGCTTTCGAGCGCATAAGATTTCCATGCCTCTGGTGCCATGCGATCTTGACGATCGATAAGACGAAAAGTTATTGGCAGCAACTCGCCCTGGATACCGATTTTGTCGAGCTGTTTCTCTGCAAGGCGCCGGTTGTTCACTTTAATGCGGATCATATCCGCTGTCAGCCCAACATTGCGAAAGAGTGTCGCTGCTACCGCAACTAGCTCGGCATCCGCTTCAGGGGTACTGACGCCGATAAGGTCGATATTCCACTGGAAGAATTCCCGAGACCGACCTTTCTGCTTTCGCTCATATCGCCAAAAAGGTCCAAAAGACCACCAGCGAAGAGGCAGCGTAAGACCTTTACCGCGCTGCGCCACCATACGTGCAAGGGATGGAGTGAGTTCAGGGCGGAGAGCGATCATAGAACCGCTTCGATCGGGAAATACGTAAGACTGTTCTTTAACGAGCTCATCACCGGATTTAGCGGCATAGAGTTCCAAGCGCTCCAGAAAGGGGCCGTCGAATTCCTGATAGCCAAATTGCGAGGATGCCTCGCGGATCTGATTATTGAGCCACTGGCGAAAAGCCATATCCTCTGGGTAGAAATCGCGCGTGCCTCGAACCGGTTGAATTATTGGCATTAATGCCTCCATTACAAAAAAGACGACCTGAGCCCAGCCCACGCCGTCTTTATCAACGATCCCTTCTTATCAGAGCGGGTGGGTCTACGCGCTCACTATGCCCACTTGATGGTGGGCTGATGCGTTTCGTGTGTGGTGCGTGGACCCAGCATTCATAATTACAGATTATAGCACAGGGGGGTAATCATCAAACCCCGCATTGTGAAGGGCGGTGAGCAGCGATCCAGAGCGGATTACTTCACTGACGAGATTGATGTCTGCTGAGTACGGTCGATCGTGTTCGATAAAACCGACAGATTTACGAATGTGTCTAAGCGCAGCAAGTGTTCCCGTGCCTGGAGATTTCCCGGGGGTTTCCTTCATGCGCAAATCAAGAGCCTGGGAAGCACAGATGAGTTCGATTGCGGTGATGCGGGTCAAGTTCTCAACAATGAGTCGGAGATTCCTGGCGGCTGTAGTCGAGTTAGCGTTATGATCTTCCTGGCCGGCAGAAGTCGGCACAGAAGAAGTTGAATTAGGATTGGCCAGAGCTTGATTTTCAAGCGCCAACGAGCCCGCTGTGTAATGAAGCATCATCAAGCCCGAGTAGAGACCGATCTTGCCGCGATCTGCGATAAGCATGGCTGGGAGGTTAGCATTCATATCCGCAGATAAAAGCCTGAAGACCCGCCGTTCTGATATTGATCCAGCCTCTGAGAGCGCAATTTTTAGATAATCGGCGGCAAGACCTACGGGTTCTCCATGGAAATTACCCCCGGAGAGAACATCATCGCCAAATAGCAGGGGGTTATCAGTTGCGGAGTTCATCTCAATGTTGCTGACCGTATCGGCGTAAGCGAGCGTATCCCAAATCGGGCCTAGGATTTGAGGGCAACAGCGTAAGCTGTAGGCGTCTTGCACTCGTGAAGTGCTATCGATAAGCTGGCTGCCTGAAATGAGGTTGCGCATCCTTAGAGCAACTGCTTGTTGGCCGGGGTAAGGTCTCGCTGCGTGGACCCGTTCATCGAGCGCGGCAGAAACGCCGAGAAGGGCATCGAGGGTCATAGACGAAGCGATTTCATTCGAGAAAAGCAATCGACGCGAATCGATGACTGCCAAAGCAAGAAGGGCCGTAGAGAAGGATGCGCCGTTGGTGAGCGCCAAGCCTTCTTTAGGGCCGAGTCCGATAAGCTCGATACCAGCTTTGCTCATAGCCTCATGACCAGGGAGTAGGCAATCTTCGAACCAGGCTTGCACCTCAGTATCGCCAAACACATGAGCGTCGAAATTTGTAATAACAAGGGCGAGTTGAGCTAATTGTGCGAGATCACCCGATGAGCCTAACGAGCCTTGGGAGGGAATGTAAGGGGTCACACCTTTATTTAATAACGAAAGAAGAACGTCGATGATTTCGGTTCGAACGCCAGAGTAGCCATGTGCAAGAGAGTTTGCTCGAATAAGAATCGCAGCTCTTACGACCTCCTCCGGGAAGGGATCTCCGACCGCAACAGCGTGGCTCAGGACTAGATTCTCAGAGATCTTCGAAGCTTGGGAGGAATCCAGACGCCTATCTGCAAAAATGCCGTAACCAGTATTCACACCATAGATTGGGGTCTTGGAAGAGGCAAGCTTTTTCAGGTTCTTGGCAGATTGGTCAATACGATCTCTTGCTGATTTATCCAGATCAACTCGAGCATTGAATCGAGCGACGGATTCCAAGTGCGCAAGTGTTAGATGGTTGCCGTCGATTGAGACAGCGCTCGGAGAGGGGTTACCCTTGGAGGGAGCGGTTCGCTTGTTCATTTCATTAATTCTCTTTTCATCGACATGTGATTGGCGTGTGCGAAGAAGCGTAAAAAGTATAGCATGAGGGCGCTTCCGTGGTATGCTAAACGTCGAAAAAGATGAGGAACTTCTCCACAAGATAAGTATGCTATTTATTCCAATTAGCGCTCTCCTGCTCGCTGCGGGCGCAACATGGCTGGTCCGCAATCGCCCATCTCGGACGCAATGGGCTGTAAGCACGTTGCTCGTATTAATCATCTGGTTTTTGTCATTGTTGATGCTCGCGGCGATACCGAATGCTGTTAGTTTCCCAATCTGGCAACCAGCAAACTTATTTCAAACGCCTCTGGAATTTTCACTCGACAGAATTAGCTGGGGACTTGCATATTGCATCTCGACCGTTCTCCTATCGATGTTTCTTACTGCTGCAACAAGATCGGATAGCGCCTCGACAAGCGTACGGATTTTCTGGTTTGCGTTCACAGCGTTGGCCATGCTGGTTGTTTTCGCAATCAATTTGCTCACAGTTGCACTTACATTAACTTTATTGGATTTATGCTCTTTTGTTTTCTTTATTTACTTCGCGAAAAACGTGAGCGAGATACGCAGAGCGATTGTTCGAGCCGGTGTCGACTTGCTGAGTGTGTTATCAATAGTCGCGGCCGCCTGGATTAACTCAATCGATGGATTTGGAGCAGGCCTTAACGCTGCATCCTTCTCTACACCGGCAGCGATATTATTTCTCATGGGGGTTTTATTGCGGTTGGGAGCGATCCCATTGGATTTAGCTTTGCCTTCTCTTTCCCCTCTCCGGAGAGGCTCAGATTCATTGTTGCGTTTGTTCCCGCCAGCGCTTGCGCTATTGCTGCTCGCGAGATTTCTTGAAATTGGGACACCTCCCACAATAAGATTGTGGCTAGCAATGGCAGGGGCGATCGGCATCCTGTTCGGGGGAATTCGCTGGGTGTTGGAGGAGGACCGATTCTTGGCAAGGCCTTTTTTTGTTATGGGTCTCGCCGGCGTTGGACTCCTGGCAAGCAGTAACGCTTCTGCGAGTGGTGATGTCCTAGTCGCGACGAGTATATTACTGTTGCTTGTTGGGGCATTGCTGTCGCTTATTCAAGTCCATACCCCATCACATCGCATTTGGCCAATTTTCGCCGCGGCGCTGCTGGTTGGAATGCCGTGGAGCCCAGGAGGGTTGATTACCACGATGGTGGGTCAATCAGCGTTGAATGAGGGAGCATGGATTCAGGCGTTCATAGGAATAATTGGATTAAGCAGCCTCTCTCTTGGTGCGATCCATCTCTTCTTTACACCAGAGGAGCCTTGGCCGACCAGTGAAAGTCTCGTTCGTGTCATGTACAGCATGGGCTTGGCATTACCGGTTTTGGTAAGTATAGGGCTGGGTGTCTGGATTGAAGGGACTTCCAGTATTGAGGGGGGAATCGTTACCGTAGCAGCAGTTGCCGTAGGTGTGGGTGCCTTCTTTGCATTGCGCAACCTTCAAGGGATTGGATTTAAGCGATGGAGATCTGTGTTCCTTCACATAAATCCGCAATGGATATTCTCACTGATATGGAACTTCCTTCGGAAATTTCTTAGCATGGCAAGATCCATTGGCGAACTATTCGAGGGAGAAGCTGCAATGCTTTGGATGTTTGCTTTCATAGCGGTACTCCTTCTTGCTTTGAGGTGATCTTCGATGGCATGGCTCAATAATTACTTGTTTTTGCCTGTGGTCATTCTCTTCATTACGGGGAGCGCTCTCGCTCTCATGAGACCACAACCAAGATCAATGCTTATTCTAGCGGTGCAATACATAGCCGTATCGTGGCTGGCATCTACGAGTTTGCCGGCCGCAGGCGTTGCTGCAAAATTGGTAACCGGCTTACTGGTATGTGTAATCTTGTACCTCGGAATTCGACAAATTGGTGATGACCCCTTGCAAGGGGATGATCAGCTGCTATCCGCAAATCTACCTTTTCGTATCATTGCATTGCTTCTTGTGACGGTTGCATCTGTAAGTATTGCCAGAAGTAATTTATTTGCACAATTTGATATAAGAATGGAAGCGAGTGTGGGTGCCTTATTCCTTGTCGCTTCCAGTCTATTGAATTTGGGATTAGGAACGGATCTGTTGAGGATCGGAATAGGTTTGCTCACACTTGTGTCGGGCGCTGAATTAATCTACGGGTTCATCGAGCCTGCGTTGGCGTTGATTGCCTTGCTGGCAATGGTTCATCTGGGTATCGTACTCGTATTCAGTTACATCATTTCTATCCAGACACGTTATTCGATGTCGGAGAATCGTGACCCATGAGTGCGGGCCTGATTATTTTCCTTTTCACCATTATTTATTCGCTGTTATGCTTGGTTCTGCGACACCAGCGAATGGCAGCCGTGTCTGCTGCTGCGATTGGGGCAGGATCCATTGCCGCATTTGTGTTGTTGGTACCATTTGATGAGGCATTCCTCTTCGGGGAATTTTCAATTAAATTCGCGAGTGAGTGGATAATCTTGGGGCGTATGTTTTCGTTGAGTGAGAATGTACGACCTCTAATTGGTTTTCTCTATCTGGCTGGCGCTTTTCTCATGCCTGCAGCGTGGTTTGTCAATGTAAATCGGTTCTTCCCATCTGTTGCATTATTAATCCTGGGAATTGTAGCCGCGTCGCTCATGGTCGATCCATTTGTATTTGCGGCCGTATTTATTGAACTGGCAGCTATGGGTGCCGTGTTTGTGCTAGTTACACAACAGCATCCCAGGAGCACTGGCGCAATTAGAATGCTGATTCTATATACATTTGCGATGCTCAGTATCCTATTCACCGGTTCGTTTTTAGAGGTTGCTGGAATAACAAGCTCAACTCCGGTTCTGGCCATGCGGGTGACATTTATGCTCGGATTCGGCTTTGCTATTTTGATGACGGTCCCACCTTTCCATTTATGGTTGCCAAAATCTGCAGAGGAGTCAGATCCATATATTTTAGTATTTATTCTGGTCATCCTTCAGAGTGCTGGCTTTTTCTTCCTGCTGAGATTTTTAGACAGTTATGCATGGTTAAGAGAACAAACGTTAATTTACGACGGGATTCGAATCGCGGGGATTATTACAACGGTGTTAGCGGTTCTGCTCTCGGCCAGTCAAAGGGACATCAAGAAATTAATGGCATATGCATTGCTGGTTGATTTAGGTGTGATATTGATCGCAGTTGGGTCAGGAACAGAAGATGCCTTCCGTATTGCGCTAAGCCTTAGCGCTGTGCGCGTGATTGCACTTGGAGTGCTTGCGTTCGGGTTATCGTATTTAGGTAATTCAGAGCGTTTAGTCAGTCAGATGCGAGGCGTAGGTTATAAAATGCCTTTTGCTGCAGCCGCATTTCTTGTTGGATTGCTCACAGTTGCAGGAACACCGCTCACAGCAGGCTTTCCTGGAAGATGGTCTCTATTAACCGTAGTGCTCCATGCAGATCGGCTTGCGGCAGGCACGGTCATGTTCTCAATGGTTGGATTGGGAGTGCTCGTGATTAGATGGGCAGCAATCCTATTCGGAAGAGGGGATGGCGAGGATACAATCGCGATTTCGAAAGAGCCCCGGGTCTTCCTTCTGGGTGGAATTATTTTGCTATTGCTTCTTGGTCTATTCCCGCAGCTTGTCTTTCCCTGGATCGAAGATGTTGCGTCTGGACTTGCGAATCTATTTTTATAATGATCTACAAATTACTTGACTAATCGCCTTTTCCGCGGGAGGTAGGAATATGGATCAAAAGCAGATTGAGAAAAGGCTTAAGTGGCTTGATGAGCAGAGGATTAAAGACTCTGAACAGTTGCAGGCCCTCTTTGACCGAAACAAACATCTTGAAGAAACCATTGAGAAACTCGATCAAAAAATCCTGGGATTATCTGATGAAACATCCCGAGCAGCGGCTCTTGCCACGAGAATCCATAAAATGGATGATGCTTTAGCGAAGCATCGAAATGAGATATCGCGACAATTAAAAGATGTTGAAGAAAGACGCACCGAGAAAGAAAAAAGCCTTGAAGCCCTCCGTAAGACAGACCAAAAAGGATTCTCTAAAAAACTTGAAGATGTTCGTAAGGAGATATTGCGGCTAGAAAAATTCGAACAACTCCTGGAGGATCGTCGAGAAGAGGAGATTCGAATAAACAACGAGCTCAATACTATCAAAGAACAGCAAGAGCGCATGGTTGAAGATTTCGCAACGGGTAAACGAACTACGGTCTCCTTGAGTGAAAATCAGAAGCATGTTGGTAAACGTCTAACAAAAACTGAAAGCCTACTCGAAAGGCACAAGAAAGGTCTTGATGGGGTGAATTCAAGAATAGAGTCTTTGGAAAATTTATCTCGTCGATTGGATGTGCGTGCGAACGAATTTCAAGCGGGCGATAAAGAGCGCCGCGAATCGCAGGAACTCTGGATGGAGAGTCAAGGGCTAAAAATTGTTGGATTTGAGAAGACTTTGAAGGATTGGGGGCAGAGCCATTCATCTTTCGAGAAAAGGGCTGAAACGATCGATGAGCGTATGATTGCCTACGAAGAAACACATCGTATTTTAAAGCAGATGCAGAGCGACCTCGAAGAAGTTATTGAACGATTAGAGCGCAGGATAACTGAGGTAGGTGAAATGCAGCGCCTTGCTGAAGAGCGGATGAAGCATAACTGGGGAGAATTTCAATCAGAAGATCACCGGCGCTGGAGCACGTACACCTTAACTTTGGATGAGCGCCGGAACGAACATACGAGGTTGCACGATAAGCTGCGATCCGAGAGCGATGAGATTGCATCGAAGCTCACCAATGGACTCGATCGGTTGGGTGAGATCGAAATAAGTGATAGAAGGCGACTAGCCGAGCTGTTGTCTACGCTTCGAGAATGGATGACGGAATTAGACTCAAGAGGCAGGTAACCCTCTAACTAAGTACTTGCAGGGAATTTCCATGCGTGTAATTGGAACAGCAGGACATGTGGATCACGGTAAATCATCTCTCGTTCAAGCGATAACCGGGATCAATCCAGACCGGCTGGCGGAAGAACAAAGAAGACAGATGACGATCGATTTAGGATTCGCCTGGCTCACTTTGCCGGATGGCGAATCCGTTGGTATTGTCGACGTTCCAGGACATCGCGATTTTATCGAAAACATGTTAGCAGGAGCGGGGGGGATCGATGCGGTTCTCTTTGTCGTTGCGGCAGACGAGGGAGTAATGCCGCAAACACGAGAGCACCTATCAATCTTGGATCTTCTAGATATAAAAAAAGGCATCATCGCGCTAACGAAGACCGACATTGTTGATGATGAATGGCTGGAATTGGTTGAAGAGGATGTATCGAAGCTAGTAAGCGTCTCTTCGCTTGGGCAATCACCGATTGTACGCGTCTCAGCAAAGACGGGCGAAGGTCTCGACGATTTGGTGACATCGCTGCAAAATATCTTGAAGGAAATTCCTCGACGTAAGGATCGGGGTGCTCCGCGGTTGCCCATTGATCGGATATTTACAATCGCTGGTTTCGGGACCGTTGTAACGGGGACGCTGCTCGATGGCACATTTGAGATTGGCGATTCAGTCGAGATCCACCCGGGTGGTTCTAAAGGGAGAATACGCGGCCTGCAAACGCATAAAGAGAAATTAGACCATGCCCTCCAGGGAAGCAGGGTAGCGGTGAATATCAGCGGAATAGAAGTGGATGATGTGGAGCGCGGAGAAGTCGTAATAAAACCTGGATCCTACAAATCGACTAGCATGATCGACGTCCACTTTCGATTGTTGGCAGATGCAGATCATGTAATGCGCCATAATCAGGAAGTCAAATTGTATGCAGGTGCGGCGCAGCGCATAGCAAAGGTTCGGTTATTGGGGAGCGAGAAGATCACGCCGGGCGATGAAGGTTGGCTGCAGCTTCTCCTCTCAGCCCCCGTCATCCTAATTCGGGGGGATCGATTTATACTGCGGCGGCCTTCGCCCAGCTCAACGTTGGGAGGCGGCGTAGTTGCTGATGCGCATCCAAAAAGAAGACATCGCTTAAAGGACCACGCTGTAATTGAACAGCTAGAAGCCTTTCTTAGAGGAACACCTGCAACTGTTTTGCAGCGAACGCTCGAGAGGATAGGTCCAGTACCCTTGTCTGATGCTTTGAAAGAGGCGGGCATCTCGGATGATGAAGCAGAAGGCGCAATTCGAGAATTAGTGCAAAACGGTGAACTAATCTCACTCAATGAAAGTGAGTTATCTGTAGAGGCTTCTTCGTTAGTCATGGATAAGAACACGTGGCTGACGATAGTCGACCGGATTCGAAAATACTTGGCTGATTACCATAAAGCAAATCCACTCAAGATCGGGATGCCAATTGAAGAATTACGCAGCAAAATGGGGATGGAGACAAAACTGGCAACTTTCCTCCTAGAGCAGGCAGTAAAAGATGGAACTGTTGTGATCGTTACGGGGTATGTGTCTTTAAAGGGGCACAGTATCCAGCTCGATGATAATGAGAAAAAGTTGGTGGATCGACTTCTATTGAAATTCGAATCTAATCCCTATGCTCCGCCATCACTAAAAGAAACGACGCAGGAGATCGGAGACGATCTCGTCCGTTTCCTGCTTGAGAGCGGATCACTGGTACAAGCATCAGAGGACGTTATCTTTAAGGCAGATATATATGAGGGGATGGTAGATCAAGTCAAGGAAGAGCTAAGGGAAAGCGGAACCCTTACTGTCGCAGATGTTCGTGACAAATTTCAAACATCAAGGAAATACGCGCTAGCGTTGATGGAACATCTTGATGCGGTTGGAGTAACGGTTCGAGAAGGGGATTTGCGGCGCCTAGTTTAAGAAGTACCAATGGCCATTTACCATCACCCCCGAAGGTTTAATCGTGGCCAATTCGGAATATTCTAGAAAGAATGGATCCTCATCTAGTACGATAAGATCGGCGAGATATCCGGGAAGAAGCTTTCCCAGCTTAGAGCCGAGACCTATTGATTGTGCAGGCCAGACTGAATAAGCATTGAAGGCTTCTTGAAGAGTGATTCTTTGATCGGGAACCCAGGATAAGGGATTGGCATCACAACCAAGTGGTTTGCGGGTAACTGCGGCATGAATCCCGATAAAAGGGTTAGCAGAATCAACAGGGGCATCTGAGCCGAATATCAGCTTCGAACCCGCACTAATTTGAGAGCGCCACCCATAACTTAGTTGGACTCTATCGCCCCAATAGCGATCAGCCATCTGCATATCAGATGTTGCATGGATGGGTTGCATCGATACGATGATATCAAGATCAGCCGGTCTTTGGATATCCTCTGGCGAGATTAACTGGAGATGCTCGATTCGATGCGGAAGGGGTTTGATGCGATTCGTCACTTCGAATGTACGCAATTCTTCAAATGCGTCTAGAACTGTGCGGTTTGCTCGATCGCCAATGGCATGTATAGCGAGCGCTAGTCCGTTCACAGCTGCTCTCTTACCAATTTCTATAATTTCTTCAGCAGTCAAAAGAAGGAAGCCCGAGTTACTTGCATCATCTTCGTAGGGATTGAGCAACGCTGCTGTGTGTGGTCCCAAGGCGCCATCAGAAAACAACTTCACAGCACCAATGCGGATCCACTCATCCCCAAAACCGGTGCGCAAGCCGGCGTCAATGGTACTTTCAAAATCATCAAAGTGAATTGATTTTACAACTCGAAGTCGTTGTAACGAATCCTCTCTTAGCAGTTGAAGCGCTTGAAGACACCTTTTGCCGTCGAAATCATGTATTGAGGTGATGCCTAAGCGGAGAAGCTCATCTTGTCCACGCAGCATTATCTGGGATAGATCAGAGGGAGAAGGTCGCGGGATGAGATCGGAGATGAGAAGCGTGGCAAATTCGTAAAGGATCCCGGTCAGGCTTCCGTCTTCTTGACGCTGAAGCTTTCCTCTGGGCGGGTCTACTGAGTTAGCGCTCAACCCAGCCTGGTTGAGGGCAGCAGTATTCGCCCAAGCAGCGTGGAGAGATTTCGCGGTGATGTATGCGGGGTTATTAGGCGTGACTCGATCAAGCTCCTCTTTAGTGCCATATCGTCCCCACAAGTTTTGGTTCCACCCATGCCCGCGGATCCACTCACCTGGTTGGAGCGTCTTGGCTTTGCTCTGAATTCGGGCAAGACACTCGTCGACTGAATTTGTGTCACAGTTAATTTGCTCATGGTTTAGCGAAAATTTCTCGAAGTGGATGTGGGAGTCAGTCAAGCTGGGAAGGATTACCCGTCCACCAAGGTCGAACTTTGTAAAGTTAGATGGAATCGTTTGTAGAAGATGCTCTCTATCGCCGATTGCTAGGATATGGCCGTCTTGAATTGCCAGGCTCTCGACTGGGCCGGGAGGGTCACCAAATGTGTAGATTTTGGCGTTTTCAAGCAGCAGACCGCCATTGTTTAGCATAGTTTCATCCAGTTCCTCTTAGGAGATGACAGGTTACATTCAGATGGCGCAATTCCCACCGAGCCTCAGTAGCGTCGAATGCTAAAACCGCATAGCCCGTGTTTGCGAACCCGAGTCGCATTGGCCGGACTCTTCCTGGAGATGGCGAAAGGCCGAGCACGGTATGTAGCGCCGCTCCCAAAATCGCGCCATGGCTGACGACCAGGTATGATCCTGCTGGGCGTCGGAGAAGGTGCTGCATCGCATTTGCCGCTCGGATAAACAGATCCCATCTACTTTCACCGGAGTCGAAGATTGGATCATACGCAGTATCGTGGGGTTGATCTGCATATTGGAGTTTTACTTCAGTATACGGTTTTCCTTCAGCATTCCCTGATTGGCGCTCACACCAAGCCTCATCGAAATCAATAGGCAGCTTCATTACGGAGGCAATGATTTCAGCAGTTTGTTTTGCTCGCAGAAGGGGGCTGGCAATTATCGCGTGAAATGAAACGTCGTGATCTTTCCAGTAACGAGATAAAGAGCGGCTCTGTTCTATGCCTTCTTCAGCTAATGGATAGTCCTTTTGTCCTTGAATGATCCCCTTTTCATTGCCGGTGGAGAGACCGTGGCGAAGAAGTGTTATCTTGTGAACCATTCAAATACCATCCTTGGGACTCAATAAGCGAATAATCTAAGAACAAATCTCAGAACGTCATCTCAGCGCTTCGTTGACGGCACAATACGCGGTGGCGAGGTCGATGCCTTGGCGGCTGCCCTCGAGTGATCGATCTGAACCTGCCAGAAGACCGCCGGCAGCGTAAAGATTCTTAAACATTGGTTTCTCGTCAAGCCCGAGTGGCTGCATGCGAGAATTAACGAAAATGCCAGTGCTTGCATATGCTTGTC
Organism: uncultured Anaerolineales bacterium; assembly: GCA_965363875.1. Taxonomy (GTDB): domain Bacteria; phylum Chloroflexota; class Anaerolineae; order Anaerolineales; family E44-bin32; genus E44-bin32. The sequence goes on along the minus strand of CBDTTY010000001.1, from coordinate 21,301 downwards.
GATGGAAAAGTGACAACCCAACCCAATCTGAACGATTGGTCGGATGGAGCACCGGAAGGTCGAAGACAGATTCGCGTATGCGATGATCCTGCTGGGCGACCAGGCCACCATTTAAAATGCCTCCTGTCGCCAACAGGACTGCATCTGAGTCGAGTTGAATCGTACGACCAGTAGAATGCAGGACTACTCCGGCTACGCGTTTTCCACGGCTTCGACCATCAATACGGCCAATCACTCCGGCGCCCTCAATTAATTTTACACCGAGAGCCTGGGATTGCCGGAGAAGAATACGCTCGATCCGCAGTCCTGGTACCGATGGTGGCAGCGTAGGAATCTCAAAGATCTCGATACCTAGCGAATCCTCAAGCTCTTCGTGTATCACGCAATGATTTAGGACGCCGAGGACAGCTGGCAGCCCGAGACGTCTAACGCCAGGAAGGAGTGGCCTCCACATGCGAATTATCTCCTCACGCCATCCAGAATCTTCAAAGAGTAAAGCGTAATCTATTGAATACGCATCTCGACGATCGGGAGTTTCGAGTAAGGGCAAATCTATGACTTTCGCAATTTTGACTCCGGTTTTGGACGCTCGTTTATGAATCATCCTGGGATAAAAATCACGAAAACCGCTGAATTGTCCCAATACGATTGACCCGCCTGCGTTGAGATCACCCCTGGCGATGCCGGAGGGGGCAAAGGATGTTCGTTTGATGGACCCCAGCGCAGTAAGAAAAGACATGCTCTTCGAGAGCTTTCCAACAAATGGATATCCAGCATGCAGCATTAGATCTCGAAACTTGGAAACAGAATCCTTAAGATTGGCTTTTCCTACGAGTTTGTACGGGTGGTGGTCTGGAAGGCGAGCCAGTGATCTGGATGGGGCACTTCTATCCAGGATATCGATGCAGCCATGGGATAGCGATAACCCACCGCGGCCTTTAAAGACATTTGTAACTTTTGCTCCTCGATCGGCGGCGACAATAGACGCAAATAGCCCCGCGAGACCACCACCAATGATAATGATATGTGTCAAGAACGATTCTCCGATTCTGGGCCTGCTGCGAGCAAATCGAGGTAAATGCGGCGGGAGAATTCCATTTGTTGGAGTGTGCTTCCCCAGGCAACAGGTCTTATTCCCCGCCAGCGCTCAAATAGAAAGTTGTGGAGACCTTCTAAAGAGGGGGGTGGTGATGAGTGTTCAGAAGTAATTGCGTATGTGCGGTAAGCGCAAAAGCCAGCCTGACAGGGTCCCATTCCAATTCGCAGATAACGTCTGAGGTCATCAATGTCGGTACCAGAGATAGATTTTTCAAGAGCGGACTCAATATCGCCGCGCATGACGAGCTCACATTCACAAACTATCTGATCAGTATTGGCGTGAGAATGCTGGTGCTCGAGCTTCTCTAAACGGGAGGTAAGCCTATGGAATTGGCTGCCATCATGCGCAAGGGGGGTTGATGCAGTGGAGCACTTCTGATCGATCTCGAGCTTATCGCAAATAAGATCAACCGCTTCCTCTGCCATCAATCTAAAAGTCGTCAGCTTGCCGCCGATCACACTGATAAAACATTGAAGGCCATCGGTCACCTCGTGGTCCAGGATCACATGTGCTCGGAGCAAGGCTCGGGTTTGTGCGTCACCGTTCTCAGCTGGTTGGTAAAGCGGGCGAATACCAGCCCAGGCACGAATCGGTCTGCTATCACGTAATCCCGGCAAAAGAAGATCTCCTTCCGCGAGCAAGAGATCAACTTCCCAGGGTTCAATATCAAGGGAAGTGGGTTCTTCGACGGGAACATCCGTTGTTCCAAGGATTGCGACTGTACCTACGGGGACGATAATATCGCCGTCTGAGGGTGACTTGCAGCGGTTAACGACGGTATTGACAAGACGGTGGGACATGGCGACAAGTGTCCCTTTGCCGAGGGCAAGGGGCAATTCAACCCCCGCCATGGTTGTTATTGTCTTTGCCCACGGACCCGCGGCATTGACAAAGATGTTAGCGGATAGTCTCAGGCTTTTGCCGTTTGATAAATCCCTGATCTTGGCTTCAACCAAACGATCTTGATGTACGATCAAGCTTTCTAATCTGTGACGCAGTAGTACAACGCCGCCATGCTCCTGAATGCCTTTCACTAACAAGTGTGCAAGGTCGAAGGAGTCGATAGATGCGTCTTGAACGAGAAAGGATCGAGAAATTCTCGGATTAAGCAATGGCTCCCTTTCAAGCATTGCTGAGAGCGAAATCTCCTCTGCCGGAATGTTTAATTGGGAGCATGCACTAAACCATCGGTCAGGATAATCAACTGGGTCAGCCGGAGTTGCTACGAAAAGTCCGCCAGTATCTTCAATGGTGTGCGAGGCAATCTTTCTGAGAATGCGATTTTCTGAGGCGCAATCTCGCGCGGAGACGGGATCGGAAAGGGCGTAGCGACCACCAGAGTGCAGCAATCCATGGTGACGACCTGAGGTTCCCTGACCGATGTCAGATTGTTCGATAAGGACAACTTTAAGGCCGCGCAAAGCAGCATCCCAGGCAATGCCGAGCCCGGTCGCTCCGCCGCCGATGACGAGAACCTGAGTGGAAAGAGAGGACATCCCGCGGTCATTCTCTCATAGAACAGGTGCTTGTCAACGCGAAAGGGAGTGAATTGTCTAGGAGAGGGAAAATTACTCGGAGAGCTGGCGGATGAATTCGAGCTGAGTTGAACTTCCGTCATACCCTAAGGCGACGAAGAATGCGTGTGCACTTGTGCGAACAACATCCGTTCGCAGGAGAAGGCGTGAGCGGCCTGATTGGCGCGCCCAAGTCTCGGCTGCTGCTATAAGACGGCTCCCGACACCTTGGCGTCTCCTATCCGCGCGAACAACAACGGATACGACGACCGCTGTCTCTGCATCGATAAGATCATGCGCAATTCGGAGATGCGCATAGCCATAGAGGTGTTCTCCTTCTACAGCTAAAAGGAGACGATCATCTCCTGGTAGTTTATCAATTCTTGAATGGAATTCTTCTAAGCTGATGTTGACGCCTTCGGAATGGAGTAATTCAATAAGTTGATGAAGGAAGATTTCGGGGGGATGGCGAGTACGAAGGAGTTGGAGTTCCATTGTCATACCTGATTAGGGAAAAGGTTGGTGTTCAAGATGCTTTCTGCGCCTCGTAAAAAATCTTCACCGGGCATCTCATTTCTACCGGCTGGCTGAACGATTTGCAGGAGGAGCGTGCCCGGGTTCGCGCCGATAGCCGGCTTGCCGTCAATCTTTCCCACAACGCCAGGCTCAAAGGTGTCATCGCTGAGCGCATCAGCCTTGTGGATGCGAATTCGCTTATTTCCCCATTCGAAAAATGACGTTGGCCAAGGGTCAAACGCCCGAATCTGACGCTCAAGATCAATTGCGGGTCGCAGAAAATCTAATTGACCGTCAGATTTTTTTAGCAAAGGAGCATATGTTGCTTTTTTCCCGTCTTGTTCGTAGGGTTGGATTTTTCCTGATATGTAACCCGAGATGGTTTCCAGGAGCAGCTCGGCACCTAGATCTGCAAGGCGTTCCGATAATAACCCTCCCGTATCTGACGAAAGGATTGAGATACGACGTTGAGATAGTATCGGACCCGTATCAAGACCGGGGCCCATTTTCATGATAGTCACGCCAGTATCTGAATCTCCAGCGTGGATTGCAGCTTGAATTGGGGCTGCTCCACGCCAACGCGGCAACAGAGAAGCATGGACATTAATGGAACCAAACTTAGGTAGATCAAGAAGTGTTTGCGGCAGGATCAGGCCGTACGCAGCTACGACAATAAGCTCAGGATTTAGGGATTGGAGAATTGGTATATTATCAGGTGATTTCAAGGAGTCTGGTTGATAGATACTCACTCCTAGCTCGTTGCAGCGCAGCTTAACGGGAGAAGACCTAATTTTCCGTCCCCGACCGGCAGGGCGGTCAGGTTGAGTAAATATTCCAACGAGCTCAATATCATGCTTTGCGGACAGAGCATTGAGAGATGGAATTGCGAATTCGGGTGAGCCCATAAAGACAACGTTCATAGGGTCATCGTAGCACATCCAGGGTTTTTTCGGAAAGATTTACCATATGCACAGCCGCTGGCAAGTAAGTAAATGCTATTAAGAAACTTATAGTAAGGTACACTTTGGAAATGAAGGCGTACCTACATATTCCATCAAGAGTAAAAGGGTGCCGTGCACAATGAAATGGACAATCCCTAATTTCCCTCCTGCTGAAGTAAGCAACTCCCTGCGGGCCTTCAACCGGATCGAACAGCAGATACTTTTTAATCGGGGATATTTAACAGAAGCTAGAGTCAATGAATTCCTGGATCCGGGCGCGTTCATTGAAGCCGATCCCTATTTAATTAAGGAGATGAAGGAAGCGGTTTCTAGGATCAACAGGGCGCTAGAAGAGGGCCAGGAGATCACAATCTACGGTGACTACGATGCAGATGGTGTCACTGCAACTGCCTTGCTGGCCGAGGCGCTCAGGGAGGTTGGGGCATGCGTCAACGTATACTTCCCGGACAGATTTACAGAGGGATACGGCCTCAACCATCAGGCAGTAGAGCGTATCGCCGCGTCGAACGCCAAGCTCTTGATCACCGTCGATTGCGGCGTACGGGCCATCGAGGAAGTGGCGAAGGCGACTAAACTGGGCCTTGATGTAATCATCACCGATCATCATATTCAAGGGGGCGCGCTACCAGAAGCGTTCGCTTTACTTAATCCGCATCGGGCTGACACAAACTATCCATATGAAGGCTTGGCTGGCGTAGGAGTCGCTTACAGATTGGCACAAGCGATTTTCAGAGAAAAGGGACTGCCTTCTTCGAAAGAGACGGCGCTTCTCGATTTTGTCGCGATTGGAACAGTGGCCGATATGGTTCCACTGACGGGCGAGAATCGGGCCCTTGTTACAAGGGGATTGGATGTTATCAACTCATCCCCACGGATCGGGTTAAAGGCGCTGATTAATGTTTCAGGCTATAGGGAAGGGGGGATTGATTCATCCTCAATCGGCTTTGGGCTGGGCCCCAGATTGAATGCAGCTGGAAGAGTGCAATCAGCGCTCACTGCCTACAAGTTGCTTGTCGCCAAGGAACCACAGACGGCGAGCGAGATAGCGAAAGAACTCGAGCAGTTAAACAATAAGCGAAAACAACTTACGCTAGATGTAGTCGAACGAGCGATAGAGAACTTTATGCGCAGCGATATTGAATCCCTATTATTAGTTGCAGAACCAGATTTTCACGAAGGGGTTGTTGGCCTCGCGGCCTCAAGAATCTGCGATGAATATTATCGGCCAGCTATTGTTGGTAAAGTCGGCGAGAGTCATACGCGTGCTTCCGCAAGGAGTATCCCTGGCTTTCATATAACGGCAGCACTGGAGAAATGCTCAGATCTTCTCGATCGCTTTGGAGGGCACGAAGCAGCCGCAGGTTTCAGCGTCCGCAATGAAAATATTCAGGCGCTTCAGAAACGTTTGCTTGCCATTGCTGAGCAGGAAATGGGAGATGAGGAATTAATTCCTGCAATAGCGATTGATTCGAAAGCTGAATTTGATGAATTGGGCGAAAGAATAATGCAATTTATCGATTTATTACAACCATGTGGTCAAGGAAATAAATGGCCAATATTCTGTACCGAGCAAGTGCAAGTTCGGGATAAGCGTCTGGTTGGGGCGGATAAATCGCACCTGAAGATGACCTTACGGAAATCATCAATATCCTTCGATGCAATCGCATTCCGGATGGGAGATGTTATTGAACAGCTTCCAGAGTTTATCGATATCGCCTATCGATTGGAGAGGAATAGCTACCTTGGGTACGAATCGCTTCAGCTGAATATTGTAGATATTCAGTTTTCTTAAAAAAAAGGGGAACCTATCAAGTGGAAGGATTCTAACCAATCAGGCAGCTTGCGGGTTTGCAATTATGAGGAGCTCTCGGCTCCTGAATCTCGAAGAATGGCATCCACGAATCTTTTTGGAAGAAGTTAATCAATAAACCGATATTTAATTAACGACCAAACAGCCTCGAATGCATCTACTAATCCGATTTTCTTTCCCTCGTCATATTCGCGGGGGTTAAAGGTAATCGGAACTTCAAAAATGCGAACCTTTCGCTTGAGCAATTTCGCAGTTATTTCAGGCTCAATATTAAAGCGCTTCGAGCGGAGCGGAATATCTTTGATTATTTCGCTCTTGAAGAGTTTGTAGCCGGTCTCCATATCTGTGAGGATGCTATTAAAGAGGATGTTAGTCATTAGTGTGAGCATTTTATTGGCAATCATGTGCCAGAACATCGTCACGCGCCTAGGCGCACCGAGAAATCTGGACCCATAGACTACATCGGCAACCCCCTCGCGAATGGGTTGCAGAAGCGTGACGTAGTCCCGGGGATCATATTCCAGATCAGCATCTTGAATAAGGATCAGATCGCCAGTAGCTGCCTGGAACCCTGTTTGTACCGCAGCTCCTTTGCCCTGATTAGTTTCGTGAAGAATGAGTTGAATAATCTCATGAGCGGTTGCAAGTTCCTGCAAGAGCTTTCGCGTTCCATCTGTCGATCCATCATCGACAATTACGATTTCATCTGCAAGCCCGACAGAAATCACTCTTTCGAGGAGCACCTCGATGGTATCGTTTTCGTTATAAACGGGTATTACGACGCTTAGTTTCATAGGGATATTTTACCCTCCGATCTATGTGGGCACAACTTACTATTTGCTCACGGCGGTATGGGTATATATAATCGGGTTACTCTTATTGAAACATAGTACATAGCATTTATGAAGAGTATTGGAGATATGTGATGTCTTTACCAAGAAGCCCTGTTAGAGCTGCGGCAGTTGATGATCGGCCTACGACCTCAAATCTTCGTTTTGTGCCCCCGCCGGTGAGTCGTGTATCGGACACCGGCCTTTCTCAGCTTTGGCTTCAGGATTTGGCGTTAAAGATATTGTATTTCAGAGGCTACATGACCGGCTTCAAAGTAAGCGAAGCGATGTCGCTCCCCTTTGCGGGGTTAACGGATCAGATTCTGGAGGTACTAAAACGAGAGAAGTTCGTTGAAGTTAAAACTCAGGTGGGCTTTGGCGAAGGATCCTATCAATATGCTATTACCGGCGCTGGGATTGCGCGCGCGAGGGAAGCGCTAGAGCGCAGCCAATATGCAGGCCCAGCACCGGTGCCGCTGGCAGTTTATAACGATTCAATCCTAAAACAGAGCCGGGGTAGACCCACGGTCGATGAGCATACGATGAGATCCGCCCTAACTGATCTCGTACTCTCGGATGTGACATTCAATCAGATCGGACCGGCGGTTAACTCGGGTACTTCGATATTCCTTTACGGACCACCCGGAAACGGTAAAACATCCATTGCCAAAGCGATCGGGAATATTCTTCTCGAAGAGGACATGTATATTCCCTACGCCATCGATATCGATGGACAGGTTGTGAAACTCTACGATTCGGTAAACCATGTTCTTTCTCCAGAGGAAGAACATTCCTCTGAAGGAACCGGATCACTCAAAACCTCATCAAAGAGAGATCCGCGTTGGGTGCGGATCCGTCGCCCCTTCATTGTCACCGGTGGCGAATTGACGATGGAGGGATTAGACCTTGTTTTCGACGATGTGAATAAATTCTACGAAGGACCGTTTCAAGTAAAAGCCAACGGTGGTGTTTTCCTGATCGACGACTTTGGCCGGCAGCAGGTTCGTCCACGAGACTTGCTTAATCGGTGGATTGTGCCTCTCGAAAACAGGATTGACTATCTCACGCTTCACACAGGAAGGAAAGTAGAAATTCCTTTCGATGTACTGGTCGTATTTTCAACAAATCTTCCGCCAAAAGACCTGGTCGACGAAGCCTTTTTGCGGCGTTTACGACATAAAATCGAGGTGGGAGACCCATCCTATGAAGCATACCGGGGCATCTTTAAAGTGGTTGCTGAATCTAAGGGTGTAGAATATTCAGAAAGTGGTCTCGCATATCTTTTACAGGAGTGGTATATAAAGCGCAACCGAAAGATGAGAGCATCTCACCCGCGCGATATTTGCGATCAAATACTGGATATTTCTCGCTATATTAGCGTCGATCCGAAGATGACAAAAGATTTACTCAATCGCGCGGCAGAAGCATATTTTGTAGAGCTGTAATATGCCGGATATGTGCAGTTGGGATTCCTCCGCCCCGCTGGTGATCGCACACCGCGGGGCATCTATGTATGCACCCGAAAATACGATCGCTGCATTTGAACTTGCTGTAGAGATGGGCGCGGACGCTATTGAATTAGATGCAATGCTGACTGCGGATGGCACCCCTATTGTTATTCATGACCAATCTCTAGAGCGCACGACAAGCGGAAGCGGCAGTGTTGCCTCAAAGTCGGTCGCGGAAATTAAGCTGCTTGATGCAGGGTCGAGGTTCGACGCTAGATTTGCCGAAGAGAAGATCCCGACCTTGGAAGAAGTATTTGCTGTTGTTGGCAATAAGATCTTGATCAATGTCGAGTTGAAAAATTACGCATCACCGTTCGACCGCCTGCCAGAAACCGTAGTTGCTTTAGTGATGAAGAAGGGTCTATCTGACTGTGTTCTTTTATCGTCTTTCAACCCTATAGCTTTGATTAAGGCTCAGAGAGCTTCTGAAGAGATCCGCCGTGCAGCCTTGACCGGAGGCGGTCCTAAAATCCTACGCGGCGTCGTCGAGGCGTTTACGGATTATTTTGCATTGCACCCGGAGGTATCATTAGTTAACCAGGGGATGATAGATAAACACCACGCTGCTGGAAATAAAGTAAACGCGTGGACCGTCAACGAAGAATCCGAGATGATGAAATTGCTCTCTATGGGGGTCGATGGATTGATTACAGATAAGCCAGACATTGCAAAAAGGGTTATTGAGCTTACGACCAGACAAGAGATGACAAACGATGGCTGCTGATCAGTGGTCTATTGACGAGCTGATATGTACCTGTATCGCCAGGCAGGTCGAAGACGGTGACGTTGTGGCACAGGGGATTGCTACTCCGCTTGTAGCTGCCGGATACCTGCTCGCATGGCACGCCTATGCCTCGGAGATATACTTTGCATCAGCAATTGGACAGACGTTGTGTCGAACGGGAGCACAGCTTGGATTGGCGAATGTGGAAGCGCTGTGGCTTGGTCAAGCAATGGTTTCGGTAGGTTTCGTTCAGGCAGCAGCAGATCTTCTACCACGCATTACACCAAAAGAATTTTTCAGGCCTGGCCAGGTCGATCAAGCTGGCAATTTCAATAACATCGCATTTGGAAAGGATTTTGCGCATCCGCGAATGAGGATGCCTGGCTCCGGCGGAATACCTGATGTGACAGTGCTTATGGATAACATATACTTGTATGTTCCACGGCATTCAAGGGTGACCTTTGTTCGCGAGCTAGATTTCCTTTCGGGTCTTGGCCATCAGCCCATTAGACGTCGTGGAGCAGGGCCAAAATATTTAATCTCCGATTTGGGCGCATTTGATTATAAAAACGGAAAGATGCGATTGGTTTCAGTGCATCCGGGGATAGCTGTTGAAAGAGTGATAGCGAAAACAGGTTTTGATATTGAAATTGAGGAGCCAGTAAAAATCACCGAACCTCCTTCCATAGAAGATTTGAAGTTACTCCGGGAGAATATAGATCCGTTGGGCATCAGGAAACTTGAGTTAATGTCGGGCCATAAACGCAGGGTTGAACTGAGAAAGATCTTGCAGGCCGAGGCTGCCCAATTCCAAGACTAAAACAAAGACATATTCGAGAAGGTATACTGACCTTATGAGCAAATTTCGATGGGCACTGTTAATAATTCTCCTGGTGGTGCCCTTTAACCTGGGGGTAACTCCATTTATCTCGCCGGAGAAAGACCTTGCGAGTGGGCTGCTTGATTCCATGACGCCTAGCGAGCGTGTGGGCCAACTTTTTATCGTCACATTAAATGGCTCAGCAGTTACGCCAAGCGATCAGATCATCGATCTGATTGTTAACTATCATGTCTCTGGAGTTCTCCTAAATCGCGGAAACGATAATTTTGCTGATCAGCCGGAAACATTTAATGCGCTGCAAGCGCTGATAGGAACCCTTCAAGAGAGTCGCTACGAAGCGGCGTTATCAAGTGGCGACGACGAACTACGATTTAGTAGCGACAGCACCTCTGTTTACATTCCGCTTTTCATTGTTAGCGAGGAGCCAGGCAGCGCAAATGGTATCCCCGAGATACTCGAGGGGATGACCGAAATCCCTTCTCAGATGTCTATTGGAGCGACTTGGAATCCAGCTCTGGCACAGGAAACGGGTGAGATCCTCGGAAGAGAGCTCGAGGCCCTGGGTATAAATATGGTTATTGGGCCTTCATTGGATGTACTTGAACAACCACAGATTACCGGTGGGAATATCGGCGTTCAATCATTCGGTGGCGATCCCTTCTGGGTCGGACTCATGGGGAAGGAATTTATTCGCGGGCTTCACATCGGATCACAAGATGGGTTGGCTGTAATCGCGAAACACTTCCCGGGCTTAGGAAGCAGCGACCGTCCAATCGATGAGGAAGTCGCAACGGTCCGAAAAACTATTGATCAACTCACGCAAACTGATCTAGCTCCCTTCCTTGATGTCACAAGCACACAGCCTGGGGAAAACCCCGCAACGGCTGACGGGCTTTTAGTAGGGCATATCCGCTACCAGGGTTTTCACGGAAATATTCGCGCAACAACGCGACCGATCAGCCTTGATTCGCAAGCTTTCACGGCGTTGATGGAACTTTCACCACTAAGTGACTGGCGGGAGGGTGGTGGGGTGACGGTGAGCGATTCGCTCGGATCAAACGCGATCCGGCGTTTTAAAGATCCATCAGAACAGATTTTTCAAGCACACCTTGTGGCCAGGGATGCCTTTCTCGCGGGGAATGACCTCTTACTAATTTCCGATTTTAGGGATAATAGCGATCCTGATGAGTACACGACAATAATAAATACGCTTGAATTTTTCGCGAACAAGTATGAGGAAGACGAGTTATTTGCCAAGCAAGTAGATGACGCAGTCCTGAGAATATTACGCTTAAAGACAAGGATCTATGGCGGATCTTTCTTTTACCCAGATGTCGTGAATCATGTGAATGTTTTTGATGAGACAAACCTGGATATGAGCCTGGCGAATGAAGTGGCGCAATCTGCCGCCACACTTCTGAGCCCTGCGCTGGACGAAATTGAAGATCGCGTAGAAGGAGCTCCAAAGATCGGCGAAAGGATCGTTTTTTTTAGCGACGTGCGACAGATTAGTCAGTGCTCAACATGTAATAAGATTGATGTTATTCCTTTAAACGCATTAGAGGACGCCGTAATCCGATTGTTTGGGCCAGCTGCTGCCGGTCAGGTAGGGAGTTGGAATCTGCGCTCCTATAGCATGGCGGATCTTTCAAATTACCTCGGTGAGACACCGGTGGATGTCCCCGCCGTTCCTCTAATCTCCACTGATGAAATAGACGAAGCTGTACGCTTAAGCGATTGGTTAATATTTAGCGTACTAGATAGCAGATCCACTGAATATGGTGCAAATGCGCTTAAGCTTTTATTGGATTTGCGACCGGACCTAGCCAGCTCGAAGAAGCTTATCGTTTTCGGTCACGATTCACCGAATATCCTTGATGCCACAGATGTAAGCAAGATTGATGTTTACCACGCGTTGTACGATGGCTCTTCACCTTTTATTGACGTAGCAGCTAAATTACTCTTCCAGGAAGTGAGCGCTACTGGGGCTTCTCCGGTAAGCGTCGCAAGCATCGGGTATGACTTGATCGAGGCAACATCACCCAATCCTGATCAAATTATTCAACTAATTATTGAGAGCGGTAGCGATGAAGGAACGGATGAACCGCCGACTGGATACAGCGTGGGAGATGTCCTCAAGATCGAGACAGCGGTTATTGTCGACAACAACGGCTATCCAGTTCCAGATAATACACCCGTAGATTTTATTATTACACAGCAAATTGAGGGAGTTTCTACGGCGACGATTAACGCATTTACTGTGGACGGAATCGCGCGCACCGATGTCGCATTGGAACGCACAGGATTATTGTCTATTACTGCACAAAGTGGAAAAGCTCAAGTATCTGAGATACTGCAGTTCAATGTTGATGTAGATGTGCCTGCGCAGGCGACGTTGATTTCGCCAACACTTTCACCGACATTGACAGTTGAACCCTCACCGGAGTCGAGTGATCCAACCCCGACGTCTGGACCGCAAACTGGTGGGGATTCAGGAGAGATACCAGGCGAGAATCAACTTGGATTTGTGGGACTTATGTTTGGGGCATTGGGGTTAGCAGTGGTGGGGGGAGCGGGATATGCAACTGTAATTCGTCAAAATTTCCCAGAAGAAATCCGTCTTAGATGCGTCTTACTTCCGATAGTAGGCGGCTTATTGGGCTATAACTATTTAGCGCTAGATCTTCCGGGCGCTTCAAATTTACTAAGTGCAATGGGACCTTTCTCGGGTTTCATAGTTGCGATTATTACGGGGGCATCCGCATTTGTTTTTACACAGATTTGGTGCCAGAAACACCTTACATAAAAGAAGTGACGATTGCAATCAACGCAAGCGCCATTGCTACACCCAGAACAAGCCGATCCGCTGGAGATCGAAACAATTCTTTCGCCTGGGAGAAGCGATCTCCGTTAATCGTGAGGTCAACGTGGTGCTCCCGAAGATGTATATCCTGCAAGGAAAGCATATCATCCGGCCTTCCGTCCGGATGAAGGGCCATGGCACTCAGGATTACCTGCTCGAGGCTACGGGGAATAGATGAGTTGATCTCTCTCGGAGGAAGGAGTGATTCGGGCATGAGGAACCGCTGCTTCGCTTCAGGTGGGGGCGTGTTGGTCAGCAGATGGTAGAAAGTTGCACCAAACGCATAGATATCGCTCCTTTTATCTGTATGACCGGAATCTCCTCCGTACTGCTCTAAAGGTGTGTATAAAGCAGTTCCACGACCCTGAATAACTGTGATTGTTAATTCATCTGGGACCAATTGTTTCACCAAACCAAAATCAACGAGCTTGATCAACCCTTGCTGATTGAGCTTCAAGTTGCTGGGTTTAATATCTCGATGAATGACGGGCGGATCTTGGTTGTGAAGGTATACGAGTGCATCTGCGAGCTGTTTGCCCCAAGTCAGAAGGTCATCTATTCGCAAAAATTCGCCTTTTCTGCGTGCTTGGTCCATAAGTGTCTTTAGATCATCCCCGGGAACATAATCCATTACCAAATAATCTCGGTCCTCATCGGAGAAATAGTCAGAGACCTTCGGTAGGGTGGGGTGATCAAGTTGGGCGAGAACTGACGCTTCTCGATAGAATTGAGCGCGAGCTTGTTCTAAGACATCGGAGGGAAGTTCTGAATCTTGCTGAACTTCTTTAATTGCGCAACGGCGGCCTTCAAGACGATTATCGTCTGCAAGGTATAACGAACCCATGCCACCTCGACCGATGGGCTTCTTGATGACGTAGCGGTCTTTAAGGATATAACCTGACTTGAGCGGTTCGGGCAATATAACCTCGGGAACGCATCCAGATATCCTATGAAAATACTAGTCGTGCGGAATATCTGGCGTATTCAAATTATGCACATGGAAAGCGATTGAATTATACTCTGGATAAAGATACTGGACTTATTGAAAAGAAAGCATGAAGAATCGAATGGAAGAGGCACCTTTCTTAATAGCACCTGAGGGCGATCTAAAAGGAACTCGTTGGCCATTGGTTAATTCGACATTCCTTATCGGCAGAGGTGAAGATTGCGACATTGTATTATTGGATAGACAGGTATCGCGTCATCATGCTCGAATTAAAAGAACAGCAGACGGATACGTAATCGAGGATTTATGCAGTAAAAACCATACGCATTTGAATGGTGTACGTATTGAATCGGAAATTGTGCTTCAAGATGGGGATGAGATCCAGGTGGCTCTTGCGGTCAAGCTCAATTTCATTGGTTCGGAAGCGACACTTCCACTTTCGGTTGATGAAGCAATACGTTTTGGTATCGGGCGGCTGCGAATGGAAGTTCAGGCTCATCGTGTCTGGGTTAACGAACAGGAAATTGACCCACCTCTTTCACCACCGCAATTTCGGCTACTTGAATTGCTTTATAAAAGTTCGGGTGTTGTTACGAGGGATGAGATTGCTTCGCATGTTTGGCCCGGTACGGATGGAGTAGGGGTTTCCGATCAAGCGATTGATGCTTTAGTTCGCCGATTACGCGACCGCATCTTCGAAGTTGATTCAGAGTGTAAGTATGTAATAACCGTCAGGGGCCATGGTTTCCGTTTAGAAAACCCCATACCATAAAAAGAAGCCCCGTAAGGGGCTTCTAGTGGAGATGGCGGGATTCGAACCCGCGTCCGAAGGATTCAGTCAGCAGATGTCTACAAACATAGTCAATCCTTGTTTTTGCTGAGATGACGTCGATTGACAGACGTTCAACTCAACTATCCACTGCGAGCCTAAACCCGCTCTTACAGAACTGTCGTGGATCCAATCCTGCCAGCCCCAACATTTTGATCGCCATTCCTCGCGCTGCTAGGGCGAAGCTTGAGGAGACGAGCTCTCCTGGGAGAGCACTGATCTACATGTAATCGCTTACGCGGCTACTGGTAGAGCAGCATAGTCAGTGCGATTGGCACTTGTGTGTGCGCTGAGTTAACGAGTTCGGCGCCTCTCGGTTTGCAATCTGTGACGCTCCACCCCCGTCGATACCATTCATCCCCTTCGATACAATTTCAGTATATCACAAGGTATCCTAATCAGCATATGCTTAATGCGCATAGCCACACATTAATCAATAAACCTACTGATTATTTATTACTTCTATATACAAAAAGGCTATGCGCAATTATTTTTACCATTCTGCTTCAGGGAAAGTATTCAGGCCGGCATTCATGTCTATCTTTTTGTACATAATGACATCTGAATAAGGCTCCCCTAGGATACAGTCATGAATTGCCCAGCTCCTTCCCAGTATACTCCGATGAAATGCAGGCTTCCGGAAGGGCGTTGAGCTATCTAATTTTAAGAAGAGGTCAGATTCGGGTTTGAATCCCTCATTAATCCGTATCATAAACCGTCGACCCTTTTGATAGAAAAAGCCATACCGCTCGAAAACGATCGCGTTGTGGTAAGAGAGTGGATCTATGAAATATACATCATGACCCAGCCCCTGTATGAAATCATCGAAGGCGGGGATTGCATGCTTTAGTAAACGCAATCCCTGGCGCACTTGACCAGGAGCAAGACCTGCATTAAGCGCTTTTTCCTCTTCAGCAAGATTCCTGCGGAATACTCCAAATTCGGTTTTCGTTCCGTCGGGCATTTTGTCCACACCGAAGCGTGGAGAGTTAGGATCGTTGACAATGTAAAGCAGAACATGGATCTGACCATTCATCGTGTCTGTAAGATGCGTGTAGAGCAGAGGATCTTGGGCTCCAAATTCATGCCTCAGGTCCAGTACAACGTCAGTGCTGCCTTCGTTAAACCGCAGAGTAAGAAGTGACCTTCCCTCAGAGTCCGTAAAATCCGATTGAATCTCGAACTTCTGGAGCAGTTCATTAGGAATGAACCGTGTATATATGGCTTCTTTTTCCTTTTCCGGCAGTTGATTAATTGAAGCGATTGATTTCGGCTTCACTGTTTTCTCCTCGCGAAGGACCTCTCGATATCGCGGGCTGCATCCTTCTCTGCAATTTCTCTGCGTTTATCATACTGTCGTTTCCCGCGGGCTAGTGCGATCTCCACTTTTGCACGACCCTTTTTCAGATACATCCTCGTCGGAACAACTGTGTAACCACGCTGCCGAATTTTGGCATCTAAGCGTAATATTTCCCTTCGGTGCAATAATAGTTTCCTTCGACGACGAGGATCATGATTGAACAAGCTTGCCGCCTGATATGGCGCGATATGTGCATTCACAAGCCATGCTTCTTCTTCAGAAATTTGAACGTATGCTTCCTTCAAGCTTACATTGCCTAACCTCGCTGATTTAATTTCAGTTCCGCGCAATACAATACCTGCCTCAAGACGATCCTCGAGGACGTAATCATGTGCCGCCTTTTTATTCCTGGCGATTGTCTTGTACGGATCCTTCTTCTTCTTGGCCATCTTAGCGAAGCTCCCGCAACCATTCTACAGCAACGGCAATGCCATTATCCGCGTTTGGATCTATTTGTTCAACAATGATATCCGGAAGAAGGCCTATACTGTCAATAACGTGACCATTGGGAGTCAGCCAACGAGCAGACGTCACATGCAGACTGGATCCATCGCTCAACTCCAAAATCACTTGCACAGACCCCTTGCCAAAAGTAGTCTCGCCAATTAATGGTGCTCGGCCGTTGTCCTTAAGCGCCGCCGCTACTACTTCCGCTGCGCTCGCGGTCCCGGCATTCACCAAGACGACCATGGGAATCTCTGCTGCCAATCCTTTCTCGTGAACATAGAATAACTGGCTCTCCATGCCACTGCGCTCTTCAACGACGACGAGCCCGTCCTCAAGAAATAGCCGTGAAGAATCTATCGATGCATCGAGCAGACCCCCGATATTATCCCGTAAGTCGAGAATGATAGAACTAGCCTCTCGATTAATTAATTCCATATAGGCTTTCTCAAGTTCACCTGGAGTTTTTTCGCTGAAGCGCCGAATGGTGATAACACCCACCCATTGTTCTTCGGGGAGGAGGTGGTGCATTACCGAGGGTAGGGGGATGATGGCACGAGTGATTACAAACTCAAGGTTGGTATGCTGGGGATCCCGGGGAGCCACTGTCAAGCGGATCACTGAACCTTCGGGTCCGCGAATACGAGTGATAACTGACTCAAGCGCGGTTTCTTTGTCAATCGACACGCCATCAATTGCAAGCAGGACATCACCTTCGAGTATACCTGCAACTTCAGCTGGTCCACCTTCAATTGGGACAAGGTAGAACTTGCCTTGCTCGCCTTTGGAAATTTCTGCTCCTATACCCGCGTATTCTCCTGCCAGGTCGTCCGTTTGAATTTCGTGTGAAGCTGGTTCAACATATCTGCTATAAGGATCAGGTAATACACCCATCATTCCGTGAATCATCCCCCGCTCAAGCTCCACGTCATCCGGCAGAGGGTCGAGGTAATGCATCCCCAGAAGTCTCCTGGCTTCCTTTAAAAGGACCAGTTGTTCTGTAGGAAGCGGCCAGATCTCACGCGCAAAATACCCAGCAGCGAATGAGAGAAGAGTGGCGAAGATTAATCCTAGCGTGAGAAATGAAATCAAGCGCTTTGACATTCAATACCCTGTTTTCTAATCTTAATCAATCCAAGCGGAATCATAATACATAATGTCAGGAAAACTCACCTATTGCGTACATGGTTGCTAAACGAAATCAAGAGACAATCAGGCAGGCTAGATCATGATATAGGGGGGGGTACGAATTTCATATAGCAGAATCGCGAATAGAACGTGATAATTGTGCTGTAAAGGTTGGTCAATGGTTGAAGATACAACGAGTTCAACAGATCATCAGGAAGATCCGATTAAACTCCTCGTAGTTGAGGATGATCCGGCGATGCTCATCGCCTTTCAGGACGTACTCAAGGGCGCGGGTTTTGAAGTCATTTCAGCCTCCAACGGGGAAGCCGCGCTGGAACTTCTAGGTCATACCCAACCTGCATTGATCCTTTCCGATATATCGATGCCGATAATGGATGGCTATGAATTGTTTGAGGCCGTTCGCCGTCAACCGGGAGGGTCTAGCATACCTTTCATCTTCCTCACCGCCAGGGGCACCCGTGAGGATATCTTCGCCGGCAAATCGTTAGGTGCTGACGATTACATCACAAAGCCCGTAACAACCCAGGAACTCTTGTCCGCCGTTCGTGCTCGGCTCCAGCGTTCTGACGAACTTATGCTTGCCCAGCTTAAGCACGCATATAGGGACAGCCTTTTTGTGTTGGCAAATGCAATTGAAGCGCGTGACTCCTATACGCACGCACACATGAGGCGTTTAAACCTGTACGCAAGAGCTCTTGCTGACCAACTCGGATGGGATGACGCCAGACTTGAAATACTTGAATTCGGCGCCATCTTGCATGACATTGGGAAGATTTACATACCTGAATCGGTATTGAGAAAAGACAGTTCCCTCTCTGATGAAGAATGGGTAGAGATGCGAAAACACCCTGAAGTAGGCGCGTTAATGATCCGCGACATCCCTTACCTTGCACCCGCCATCCCGCTCGTTTTGCATCACCATGAACGCTGGGATGGGAATGGTTATCCTGCTCAACTAAACGGTGAGGAAATCCCCGAGGGTGCCCGGCTCCTTGCAGTAGCCGATGCCTTCGACGCAATGACCTCCGATCGACCTTACCGACAGGCAATGCCCGTTGAAGTGGCCTACACAGAGATTCGTAATGGTTCAGGAAAGCAGTTTGACCCGGGCATTGTGCAAGCGATGGAAAAGTGCTGGGATTCGGGTGAAATCCATCGGATTATTAACAACTCCAACAAATCAAGCGATTAATTACCCCCTCAATAAACACAAATTTAGAAGCAAATAATTGATAGCTTCCATTTTCCAGGAAGGCTGTATAATCTCTGCTATCCGCAGCGGATATATCAGCTAAACATGTCGAAGAAAGAATATCTCTGCCAGATATATAATCGGCTAAACATCATGACACGAGGCGGGCTCGGTATCCTTGCCCTCTCGTTAGAGCGATTCTCAGAAGCCCGTGGCGCAGCGGTCGCTGCCAGCCTTGCATATTACGCCCTTTTTTCTATCTTTCCATTCTTTCTCGCATTAATTGCTTCCGCAAGTTTTGTGCTCAAGGAAGAGACCATATTTTCACAGGTTACCGAGCTAATTGGTAATTTTCTTCCCGTCTCCCAGACTTTAATCGAGGATAACCTGCAGAAAGTCATTGCCCTGCGTGGACCCGTTCGCATAATCGGTCTTGTCGGCTTGATCTGGGCGGGGACAGGTGTTTTTTCCAGTTTGTTCTACAACGTAAGCCTAGCCTGGCCAGATACAAAACCTAGCAATTTCATTCGCAACCGGCTTGCCGGGCTCTCGATCATAACCATTGTGATCGTGCTTCTATCAGCCTATATGTTCTTCTCAACCGTCTCTACTTTCATTTCCCGCTTTGACCCTGCAAAGCTAATTTTCTTGTCACCCGAGATTTTCCCAGTCAAATCCTTCATCACTCATTTCCTTTCATGGGCATCCAAAGTTATTTTGTTCTTCCTGCTCTTTCTCTGGGCTCCAAACACAAAGGTTCCTTGGCGTGCAGCGCTCATTGGCGCCATGGTGACTGGCTTGGGCTGGGATCTCGCCTCAGCTGGCTTCACCTGGTACCTTACAAGCGGGATTGCCACTTATGAACTTGTTTATGGCTCATTAGGGGCGATCGTAGCGCTCATGCTTTGGTTTTACATCATCAGTTTAGTGATACTTTATGGTGCACACCTTGGCGGAGCAATCACTTCTTCTTCTCAATCAGAATCATCTGCAGTAGAAGCCGCGGATACCCTCTTTGAATAATTCTTCAATTCATTGATAGGGTACCGAACTATCCCCCCTAGAACATACGTGCGTCTCTTTACGTTTCAATCCCGTTACATCAATCATTTCCGAGACCCTTCAAACGGGCAGGGGGGTGTAGCTCTGGCAACGCTCTCCATATCCAAAACCATTTCTTTCCTTCTGAATGAAAGATTTCAGAGTTTAATAACACAACACGCTATCGAAAAAGAACCAACTGTTTGTCTGGGGCAGGGGCTTGACCCAATGGAGTTCTTATGCTAAATTCAGTATGCTTATGATAAGTACTATTATAATAAGCATACTCAAGAGAGCGGTACCATCTTCTATTGGAGCAAAAAAACGTGGCGCGGATTAATATCGATGACTCAATTCTGGATTACTTAGGGACAATTGCGCTTGCGCGCAGCGAAAATACAACCCGGACTTACCGCAATGCGCTTAATGCCTTCCAGGCAATGCTCTTTGGTTTAGGGATTGATCCCACTGAGACTGAAACCTCAGCAGCAAAGGAGGATTGGATCGCTGATTTCGCTGCTGCGCTAAAGTCATACGCGCCTGCAAGCGAACAGCTCTATCTCACAGCAACCGCTGGCTGGTACGAATACCTGGTTGCTGAAGAACTAGCCGACATCAATCTCTCTCGTATGCGAATGCTTATCCGCCGTCGTGGACGCCGCCCCGGTCAGCGCCTCCCCCAATTTCCGCGGAAGCAGATAGAAATTACTATTGCCTACGCGAATAACCTCATCCACTCGGCAGCTGATGATGAACGAGACCGTCTGCGCAATCTAAGAGACCGCGGTTTCCTGCTAACACTCGCCGATACAGGCCTCCGCGTTCACGAAGCCTGCAACCTGCGCCGTGCGGATATCGATTGGAATGAAGGACGAGCGGTCCTGATCGGTAAAGGCGATCGGGAATCGATCGTGCGTTTCTCATCACGCTCTCTGGCTGCGCTGAAG
Source organism: uncultured Anaerolineales bacterium (assembly GCA_965363875.1). GTDB lineage: Bacteria > Chloroflexota > Anaerolineae > Anaerolineales > E44-bin32 > E44-bin32. Next base: position 726 of record CBDTTY010000001.1, on the reverse strand, counting down.
GATTATCTACGATTAAGATCCGAACTGGACGGTGGCAGCGGGCGGCCTTTGTCTTCGCTCCCACTCTTTGCCCGCCACGATCTCGGGGCTGGGAAGAAAGTATTACCAATATCAACGACAACTGGGCGTGCTATCGTCCACAAACATGTCAGTGAAGCGCTCGGTCCTGAAGCCGCAGGCACGATCACACCCCACTCTTTCCGGCATTACTTCGTTACAACAGTTTTGCGTGGCTCTGGCGGCAATCTGAAGCTAGCTCAGGAGCTCGCCCGGCATCGCAACATCGCCGTTACGCAGCGCTATGCACATCTATCCGATGATGAGTTGGATCGCGGCTATCATGATATTTTCGAGAAGTAAGCTAGGTTTGTCTGGCTGGGGTTTTCTGAATCATCGAGAGAGAATACGTGTTCGTGGAAGATGCTCTCCATCGTTTAGTTGATTCCCTTATCTTGGTTTTATTGCTATCTCTCCTACTAACTCCGGGTACTTTGCGGTGACGTCTTTGTAATAACCGCGGATCACCTTCAGGTCTTCCTCGATATTACCCGTCGTCTGCATCAAAGGACCAATGCCGCCAACTTTACGTCTATAATCTAAAAACGCGAAAGCAATCGGAACTGCAGCTTGGTGTGCAATTCGGTAAAAACCTGTCTTCCAATAATTTGAGTTGCTGCGGGTCCCCTCAGGGGCTATCCCAATGATGACCTGCTCTCGCGAACGAAT